>NZ_CP012916.1:150000-442500 GCF_001315015.1 Azospirillum brasilense
AAGGTTAAGAGGAGGGGTTCACGCTCCGAATTGAAGCCCCGGTAAACGGCGGCCGTAACTATAACGGTCCTAAGGTAGCGAAATTCCTTGTCGGGTAAGTTCCGACCTGCACGAATGGCGTAACGACTTCCCCGCTGTCTCCAACACCAACTCAGCGAAATTGAACTCTCCGTGAAGATGCGGAGTACCCGCGGTCAGACGGAAAGACCCCGTGCACCTTTACTACAGCTTTGCAGTGGTGCTAGGGATCTCATGTGTAGGATAGGTGGGAGGCTAGGAAACCCGGGCGCCAGCTCGGGTGGAGCCACCCTTGAAATACCACCCTTGAGGTCTCTGGCATCTAACCGCGCTCCGTTGATCCGGAGCCGGGACCCTGCATGGCGGGTAGTTTGACTGGGGCGGTCGCCTCCCAAAGTGTAACGGAGGCGCGCGATGGTGGGCTCAGAGCGGTCGGAAATCGCTCGACGAGTGCAATGGCATAAGCCCGCCTGACTGCAAGACAGACAAGTCGAGCAGAGACGAAAGTCGGCCATAGTGATCCGGTGGTTCCACGTGGACGGGCCATCGCTCAACGGATAAAAGGTACGCCGGGGATAACAGGCTGATGACTCCCAAGAGTCCATATCGACGGAGTCGTTTGGCACCTCGATGTCGGCTCATCACATCCTGGGGCTGGAGCAGGTCCCAAGGGTTCGGCTGTTCGCCGATTAAAGTGGTACGTGAGCTGGGTTTAGAACGTCGTGAGACAGTTCGGTCCCTATCTGCCGTGGGTGTCGGAGTTTTGCGAGGATCTGTCCCTAGTACGAGAGGACCGGGATGGACATACCTCTGGTGCACCGGTTGTCACGCCAGTGGCATGGCCGGGTAGCTAAGTATGGACGGGATAACCGCTGAAAGCATCTAAGCGGGAAACCCACCTCAAAACCAGAACTCCCTTGAGAGCCGTGACAGACCATCACGTCGATAGGAGGCATGTGGACGGGCGGCAACGCCTGAAGCTGAGCCTTACTAATCGCTCGATCGGCTTGATCCTTCCCAGTCGGTAGCCCGCGCGCAGCGGCAAGCCCTGGGCGCACGAGCCAACACCGCAAAGAACAAGAGCAAACGTCCTCGCTCAAACGAAACCCTCTGCCGTCCCTGTCCGGATGGTTCGCGTGTGCCTTGGTGACCTGGTGGTCATGGCGAGGCTCCCAACACCCGATCCCATTCCGAACTCGGCCGTGAAACGCCTCAGCGCCGATGGTACTGCGTCTTAAGACGTGGGAGAGTAGGTCGCCGCCAGGTCACCACGGCACACGCCAAACCAAAACGGACGCGGATGCAGCAGGCTTCGCACGCACTTGACAATCGTCACCACACTGCCGGTTCCCAGCAGCCCAACACCCGCGGGGTGGAGCAGCCCGGTAGCTCGTCAGGCTCATAACCTGAAGGTCGCAGGTTCAAATCCTGCCCCCGCAACCATCGACAGTCGACAGCCCGCCTCCAACGAGGCGGGCTGTCGGCGTTTCGGGGCCGCCTCGGCGCACTGGACGTCAACCGGCGCTCCCGCGAACGCATCGCGCGAAGAAGTGTGCAGTTAGGCGTTGCGGCGGGCGGCAACGCCTCCCGGGCCGGCCAGGGCCGGTTGCCGGATCGACGACGGCGGGGAGGTGCCGATGCCGTGGCGGACTTGGGATACTTTCGCATCGAACAGGGCATGCTCTCCCGTGGCGCCAGCGCGAAGGCCGGAGCGTCGGCAGCTTATCAATCCGGTGGCCGGTTCCGCACCGTCATCGCGGCGGCCGCTTACCAAGCTGGGGTCGGTCTGACCAACCCTGCCCGGCAGCAACACTCTGGGCATCTATCTCACCAAAGTGGCCAAGCTCGGCGGCTATCTCGCTCGCGGCTGCGATCCTCCACCAGGGAACACCGTCATGTGGCGGGGCATGGTGCGCCTGATCGACGTTACCTTGGGCTCGGAGATCGCGCCGTAGCTTGTGGGTAATTGAAAGGCTCACCGGATGGGTACGGTCATCGTTTGCTGTCGCACCAGCAGGTCGCAGGTCTTGTGCAGCATCAGCGCCGCCTGCTGGTCCACGTCTTGATGGCAACGAAGCGCATGGTCTGCCGAGTGAGCGCTTCGCAGATGGCCTCGGCATCGGCGTCGTCGGTCTCGCCCCGCTTCGACATGGGTGGGCGGCATCAGCTTCACCTTATGCCCCAGGGCACGATTTCCCGCGCCCTGTGATGCACCGTGCCGCAGGTTTCCAACCCGACCAGGCACGGCGGCGCGCTTTGGAAGAACTACAGAACCTCTTCCCCCGGCGGAACTGCCGATGAAGCACGATTTTTCCGTCTGCGGCAACTCCACGGACCTTGAAAAACGTTCTTGGCCAAGTCCAGACCGCCGATTCACGAAGGTGGTAGAGTCGTCTGTCACACGAGATCAATGTTCACTTTTCGGTCATTGGACAGAATCCGCTCACAAAGTCCCAAGCGACGGAGCGCTTCGAGAGACAATTGCCTGCCTGCTCAGAGCTTGTAGTGCATTGGTGGTTCAGCCGATGCGATACTATTGCTTTTCATCTTTGATTTTGCACAGGAAGCCATTTTTCTATTTAAATAAAATCTTTGGCTTTAAGATCAATTATACAGAGCAATCTTTGCGAGCGTTTCGTCCTAATCCGACCAGTACGTGCGTGTTCTCAACTCGAGAAATAATCTCTTGGAATCATATGGATTCATACGTGTGCTTATCAATAATCTTGGTCAATAACGCGTTTCGGGATCTTCGTATATACCGATAATTAGGTGTTGAAGACGTATTGATCCATTCAAGACCGGTATCCGTGCCGGCTGCCTGACGTGAGGGCTAAAAACCGTGGCGAATCCAACCTTCACCATGATTGGCACCAACAGCTTCGGGCTTTCCGACATCGGAAGCGAGGCTGCTCCGGTGCTGGTCGACCTTGATGGTGACGGCGATCTCGATCTTTTGGTCGGCAACGCCGACGGAAACACGGTCTTCTTCCGGAACAATGGAACGACGCTATCGCCGGCCTTCACGCTGGACAGCACCAATCCGTTCGGCATCATCAACGTCAGTGCGGGTGGCGCGCTTCCCGGTCTGGCGGACATCGACGGCGATGGCGATCTTGATCTGTTCATCGGCAACCACGCCGGCACCACCCTGTTCTTCCGCAACAACGGGACGGCGCAGGCGCCGACCTTCTTGCTGGAAGGCACAGGCCTGTTCGGCATCCAGAACGCCGGTAGTTACGGAGCGCCGAGCTTCGCCGATCTGGACTGCGACGGCGATCTCGACCTGCTGATCGGCAATGCGAACGGGAACATCCTCCTTTACCGGAACAACGGCTCGACGCAGGCGCCGACCTTCTCGCTGGAAGCGACCAACCCCTTTGGCCTAGCCGGCGACCTGGACGGCTACGCGTCGCCGGCGCTGGCGGACATCAACGGCGACGGCCTCGTCGACCTCATCACCAAGAGCAATGTCTCCGTCAACGTCGGCACGGCGGCGGCGCCGACCTTTTCGCTGTTCGCGACGAATCCCTATGGGAATCCCGGCCCCGGAGCGTACCCGCGGCCGGCCCTGGGCGATCTCGACGGCGACGGCGACCGTGATCTGGTGATTGGCGTCGACGGCGGTGACATGGAGTATTTCCGCAACGTCGCCCCGGTGATCGTGGCGCTGGGCGACGGTGGAAACACGATCGCGCTGTCGCAGATCAACACGCTCACCGGCGGAGCCGGCACCGACCTGGTTTCGCTGGTCGACATCGGGGCGACCTTTCTCGTCACTGGGGTCGAAACGCTGACCGGCAGCTCCGCTACCGACCTGGTGATGCTGGGCGGTGGCGGCAACACGCTGCTGGTGAGGCGGATTGAGACGCTGACCGGCGGCATCGGCACCGACGTGGTGACGCTGGGCTCCCTTGGGAACACGATGCTGGTGGGCGGCGTCGAGACGCTGACCGGCGGCATCGGCACTGACGTGGTGACGCTGGGCTCCCTTGGGAACACGATGCAGGTCGACGGCGTCGAGACGCTGACCGGTGGCACCGGCACCGACGTGGTGACGCTGGGCAACAGCGCGGGCAACCTGCTTACGGTGTTCCGGCTGGAGACGCTGACCGGCGGCATCGGCACCGACGTGGTGACGTTTGCCAGCGGCGGCAACACGCTGCTGGCGGTGGGCATCGAAACGCTGACCGGCGCCGTCGGCGTCGATTTGGTGACGCTGGGCAGCGGCGGCAACACGTTGACGGTCCGGTTGCTGGAAAGCCTCATCGGCGGCACCGGCACCGACATCGTGACGCTGGGCAGCGGCGGCAACACGTTGACGGTCCGGTTGCTGGAGAGCCTCATCGGCGGCACCGGCACCGACATCGTGACGCTGGGCAGCGGCGGCAACACGGTGTGGGTGACCGGCGTCGAATCGCTGGTGGGCAGTTCCGGTGCCGACGCGGTGACGCTAGACGGTAATGGCAACACGCTGACGGTCCGGCTCGTGGAGACGCTGTTCGGCGGCTCCGGCACTGACATCGTGACGTTTGGCAGCGGCGGCAACACGGTGTGGGTGACCGGCGTCGAATCGCTGGTGGGCGGCACCGGCACCGACATGGTGCGGTTGGACAGCGACGGCAACACGCTGACGGTCCGGCTCATTGAGACGCTGACCGGCGGTTCCGGGTCCGACGCCGTGACGCTTGGCACCGGCGGAAACACGCTAAGGGTGAGCGGCATCGAGACGGCGACCGGCGGTTCCGGTACCGACGTGGTGATGCTGCTCACCGGTGGGAACACGTTGACGGTGTCCCTTCTGGAATCGTTGATCGGCGCCAACGGCACCGACGTTGTGACGCTGGGCAGCACTGGCAACACCATTCTGGTGTCCGCTCTGGAAACGTTGTTTGGCGGTTCCGGCACCGACGTGGTGACGATCAGCGCCAGCGGCGTGACGGCTCTGGTGAGCGGCATTGAGACGCTGAGCGGCAACAGTGGCGTGGAGATCGTGACGCTCGGCGACAGTGCGGGCAACACGCTGACGGCGTCGCGGCTGGAGACGGTGTTCGGCGGCGCCGGAACCGACGTGGTGACGTTTGGCGGGACCTTCGGCAGCACCACATTGGTGACCGGCGTCGAGACACTGACCGGCGGAAGCGCGATCGACATCGTGACGCTGGGCAGCGGCGGCAACACCATCGAGGTGTCGCGGATCGAGACGCTGTTGGGCGGTTCCGGCAACGACGTCGTGACGCTGGGCAGCGGCGGCAACACGCTGCTGGTCCGGCTGCTGGAGACGCTGACCGGCGGTTCCGGCACCGACGTGCTGACGCTCGGCACCGGCAGCAACGTGATGACGGTGAACGGCGTCGAGACGATCAACGGCGGCTCCGGCCTCGACATCGTGACGCTCGGCGACAGCGCGGGCAACACGCTCACGGTGTGGCGATTGGAAACGCTGATCGGCAATTCCGGCACTGACGTAGTGACGCTGGGCAGCGCTGGCGTCACGCTGCTGGTGGACGGTGTCGAGACGGTGACCGGCGGACTCGGCACCGACATGGTGGAACTGGGCAGCGCCGGCAACACGCTGCTGTTGGGTGGTATCGAAACGCTGGCCGGCGGCATCGGCACCGACGTGGTGACGCTGGGCGGCGGCGGCAACACGTTGCTGGTGAGCAGTATCGAAACGCTGGCCGGCAGCGCTGGCACCGACGTGGTGACGCTTGGTGACAGCACCGGCAACACGCTCAGGGTGTCTGAGGTGGAGACGCTGATCGGCGGCTCCGGCACCGACGTGGTGACCTTCTCTCCCTTCGGCAACCAGGGAACGCTCTTCGTTTCCGGCGTTGAGACCGTCTACACCCCGTTCCAGACGTTGACGCTCAACGGCGTCGACACGCTGATCGTCCTGCCGACCAGTCCCTCCACCCCGGCGCTCAGCCCGGCGTCGGACAGCGGCGTGATTGGCGACGCGGTGACGAATGCGTCGCAGCCCACACTGACGGGGACCGCCGACGCTGGCAGCGTCTTGCATCTGTACGGAAACGGCGTCGAGATTGGGACGGGGACGGTCAACGGCTCCGGCACTTGGTCCATGGTTCCCGGCACGACGCTTGCCGACGGGGATTGGACGTTGACGGCCAAGGTGACCGTGTCCGGCGTCGAGAGCGGAGAGTCGGGTCCCCTCCTGGTGACCATCGACACCGGGGCCTCCGCTCCGACGAGCCTTGCTCTGGCGACCTCTTCGAACAGCGGCTCGACCGCGGACACGCTGACCAACGTGACGGCTCCGGTGATCACCGGGACGGTGGGCGAGGCCGGCGTGGTGGTGCTGTACGAGGGCGCGACGGCCCTGGGCACGGTGACCGCGGCGGCGGCGGGCGCGTGGAGCATCATCGCGGCCTCGCTGAGCGACGGTGTGCACACGCTGAGCGCCACGGTGACCGACGCGGCGGGCAACACCTCGTCCGCCTCCACCGCCCTGACCGTCACCATCGACACCGGCGCTTCGTCGCCGACCGGACTGGCGCTCACCGGGGGTTCCAACAGCGGTTCGACCGCGGACACGCTGACCAACGTGACGGCCCCGGTGATCACCGGCAGCGTTGCTGAGGCCGGCGTGGTGGTGCTGTACGAGGGCGCGACGGCCCTGGGCACAGTGACCGCGGCGGCGGGCGCGTGGAGCATCACCGCGGCCTCGCTGAGCGACGGTGTGCACACGCTGAGCGCCACGGTGACCGACGCGGCGGGCAACACGTCCTCTACCTCGACCGCGCTCACCGTCACCATCGACACCGGGGCAAGCACTCCGACCGCCTTGGCACTGGCAGCGGCATCGAACAGCGGCTTGACCGCGGACACGCTGACCAACGTGTCGGCTCCGGTGATCACCGGCAGCGTCACCGAGGCTGGCGTTGTGGTGCTGTACGAGGGCGCGACGGCCTTGGGCACGGTGACCGCTGCGGCGGCCGGTGCCTGGAGCATCACGGCGGCTTCGCTGAGCGACGGTGTGCACACGCTGAGCGCCACGGTGACCGACGCGGCGGGCAACACCTCCTCCGCATCGACCGCCCTGACCGTGACCATCGACACCGGCGCTAATGCACCGAGCGGGCTGGCGCTCACCGGGGGTTCCAACAGCGGTTCGACCGCGGACACGCTGACCAACGTGTCGGCTCCGGTGATCACGGGCAGCGTCACCGAGGCTGGCGTTGTGGTGCTGTACGAGGGCGCGACGGCCCTGGGCACGGTGACCGCGGCGGCGGCGGGCGCGTGGAGCATCACCGCGGCCTCGCTGAGCAACGGTGTGCACACGCTGAGCGCCACGGTGACCGACGCGGCGGGCAACACCTCCTCCGCATCGACCGCCCTGACCGTGACCATCGACACCAGCGCCTCTGCCCCGACGGGCATCGCCTTGGCGGCAGGCTCGAACAGCGGTTCGATGGCTGACACGCTGACCAATGTGACGGCTCCGGTGATCGCCGGGACGGTGGCCGAGGCTGGCGTTGTGGTTCTGTACGAGGGCGCGACGGCCCTGGGCACGGTGACCGCTGCGGCGGCGGGCGCGTGGAGCATCACCGCGGCCTCGCTGAGCGACGGTGCGCACACGCTGAGCGCCACGGTGACCGACGCGGCGGGCAACACGTCCTCCGCATCGACCGCGCTCACCGTCACCATCGACACCGGGGCCTCCGCTCCGACGAGCCTTGCTCTGGCGGCCTCTTCGAACAGCGGCTCGACCGCGGATACGCTGACCAACGTGACGGCTCCGGTGATCACGGGCAGCGTCACCGAGGCTGGCGTTGTGGTTCTGTACGAGGGCGCGACGGCCCTGGGCACGGTGACCGCGGCGGCGGCCGGTGCCTGGAGCATCACCGCGGCCTCGCTGAGCGACGGTGCGCACACGCTGAGCGCCACGGTGACCGACGCGGCGGGCAACACCTCGTCCGCATCGACCGCGCTCACCGTCACCATCGACACCGGGGCAAGCACTCCGACCGCCTTGGCACTGGCAGCGGCATCGAACAGCGGCTCGACCTCGGACACGCTGACCAACGTGACGGCTCCGGTGATCACCGGGACGGTGGGCGAGGCCGGCGTGGTGGTGCTGTACGAGGGCGCGACGGCCCTGGGCACGGTGACCGCGGCGGCGGCGGGCGCGTGGAGCATCACTGCGCCCTCGCTGAGCGACGGTGCGCACACGCTGAGCGCCACGGTGAGCGACGCGGCGGGCAACACCTCGTCCGCATCGACCGCGCTCACCGTCACCATCGACACCGGGGCCTCCGCTCCGACAAGCCTTGCTCTGGCGGCCTCTTCGAACAGCGGCTCGACCTCGGACACGCTGACCAACGTGACGGCTCCGGTGATCACGGGCAGCGTCACCGAGGCTGGCGTTGTGGTTCTGTACGAGGGCGCGACGGCCTTGGGCACGGTGACCGCTGCGGCGGCCGGTGCCTGGAGCATCACCGCGGCCTCGCTGAGCAACGGTGCGCACACGCTGAGCGCCACGGTGACCGACGCGGCGGGCAACACGTCCTCCGCATCGACCGCGCTCACCGTCACCATCGACACCGGGGCAAGCACTCCGACCGCCTTGGCACTGGCAGCGGCATCGAACAGTGGCTCGACCTCGGACACGCTGACCAACGTGACGGCTCCGGTGATCACGGGCAGCGTCACCGAGGCTGGCGTTGTGGTTCTGTACGAGGGCGCGACGGCCTTGGGCACGGTGACCGCTGCGGCGGCCGGTGCCTGGAGCATCACCGCGGCCTCGCTGAGCGACGGTGCGCACACGCTGAGCGCCACGGTGACCGACGCGGCGGGCAACACGTCCTCCGCATCCACCGCCCTGACCGTCACCATCGACACCGGCGCTAATGCACCGAGCGGGCTGGCGCTCACCGGGGGTTCCAACAGCGGTTCGACCGCGGACACGCTGACCAACGTGACGGCTCCGGTGATCACCGGGACGGTGGGCGAGGCCGGCGTGGTGGTGCTGTACGAGGGCGCGACTGCCCTGGGCACGGTGACCGCGGCGGCGGCCGGTGCGTGGAGCATCACCGCGGCCTCGCTGAGCGACGGTGCGCACACGCTGAGCGCCACGGTGACCGACGCGGCGGGCAACACCTCCTCCGCTTCCACCGCCCTGACCGTCACCATCGACACCAGCGCCTCTGCCCCGACGGGCATCGCATTGGCGGCAGGCTCGAACAGCGGCTCGACCGCGGACACGCTGACCAACGTGACGGCTCCGGTGATCACCGGCAGCGTTGCTGAGGCCGGCGTGGTGGTGCTGTACGAGGGCGCAACGGCCCTGGGCACGGTGACCGCGGCGGCGGCGGGCGCGTGGAGCATCACCGCGGCCTCGCTGAGCAACGGTGTGCACACGCTGAGCGCCACGGTGACCGACGCGGCGGGCAACACGTCCTCCGCATCGACCGCCCTGACCGTCACCATCGACACCGGGGCAAGCACTCCGACCGCCTTGGCCCTGGCTGCGGCATCGAACAGCGGCTCGACCGCGGACACGCTGACCAACGTGACGGCTCCGGTGATCACCGGGACGGTGGGCGAGGCCGGCGTGGTGGTGCTGTACGAGGGCGCGACGGCCTTGGGCACGGTGACCGCGGCGGCGGCGGGCGCGTGGAGCATCACCGCGGCCTCGCTGAGCAACGGTGTGCACACGCTGAGCGCCACGGTGACCGACGCGGCGGGCAACACCTCCTCCGCATCGACCGCGCTCACCGTCACCATCGACACCGGGGCAAGCACTCCGACCGCCTTGGCCCTGGCTGCGGCATCGAACAGCGGCTCGACCGCGGACACGCTGACCAACGTGACGGCTCCGGTGATCACCGGGACGGTGGGCGAGGCCGGCGTGGTGGTGCTGTACGAGGGCGCGACGGCCCTGGGCACAGTGACCGCTGCGGCGGCCGGTGCCTGGAGCATCACCGCGGCCTCGCTGAGCAACGGTGTGCACACGCTGAGCGCCACGGTGACCGACGCGGCGGGCAACACGTCCTCCGCATCGACCGCGCTCACCGTCACCATCGACACCGGGGCCTCCGCTCCGACGAGCCTTGCTCTGGCGGCCTCTTCGAACAGCGGCTCGACCGCGGACACGCTGACCAACGTGTCGGCTCCGGTGATCACCGGCAGCGTTGCTGAGGCCGGCGTGGTGGTGCTGTACGAGGGCGCGACGGCCCTGGGCACAGTGACCGCTGCGGCGGCCGGTGCCTGGAGCATCACCGCGGCCTCGCTGAGCAACGGTGTGCACACGCTGAGCGCCACGGTGACCGATGCGGCGGGCAACACGTCCTCCGCCTCGACCGCGCTCACCGTCACCATCGACACCGGGGCAAGCACTCCGACCGCCTTGGCACTGGCAGCGGCATCGAACAGCGGTTCGACGGCTGACACGCTGACCAACGTGACGGCTCCGGTGATCACGGGCAGCGTCACCGAGGCCGGCGTGGTGGTTCTGTACGAGGGCGCGACGGCCCTGGGCACGGTGACCGCTGCGGCGGCCGGTGCCTGGAGCATCACCGCGGCCTCGCTGAGCAACGGTGCGCACACGCTGAGCGCCACGGTGACCGACGCGGCGGGCAACACCTCCTCCGTCTCGTCTGCGTTGACCGTGACCATCGACACCGGGGTTAATGCACCAAGCGGGCTGGCGCTCACCGCGGGTTCCAACAGCGGTTCGACGGCTGACACGCTGACCAACGTGACGGCTCCGGTGATCAGCGGGACGGTGGCTGAGGCTGGTGTGATCGTGCTGTACGAGGGCGCGACGGCCCTGGGCACAGTGACCGCTGCGGCGGCCGGTGCCTGGAGCATCACCGCGGCCTCGCTGAGCAACGGTGTGCACACGCTGAGCGCCACGGTGACCGACGCGGCGGGCAACACCTCGTCCGCCTCGACCGCGCTCACCGTCACCATCGACACCGGGGCAAGCACTCCGACCGCCTTGGCACTGGCAGCGGCATCGAACAGCGGCTCGACCGCGGACACGCTGACCAACGTGACGGCTCCGGTGATCACGGGCAGCGTCACCGAGGCCGGCGTGGTGGTTCTGTACGAGGGCGCGACGGCCCTGGGCACGGTGACCGCTGCGGCGGCCGGTGCCTGGAGCATCACCGCGGCCTCGCTGAGCGACGGTGCGCACACGCTGAGCGCCACGGTGACCGACGCGGCGGGCAACACCTCGTCCGCATCGACCGCGCTCACCGTCACCATCGACACCGGGGCAAGCACTCCGACCGCCTTGGCACTGGCAGCGGCATCGAACAGTGGCTCGACCTCGGACACGCTGACCAACGTGACGGCTCCGGTGATCACCGGGACGGTGGGCGAGGCCGGCGTGGTGGTTCTGTACGAGGGCGCGACGGCCCTGGGCACGGTGACCGCGGCGGCGGCGGGCGCGTGGAGCATCACCGCGGCCTCGCTGAGCGACGGTGCGCACACGCTGAGCGCCACGGTGACCGACGCGGCGGGCAAC
This sequence comes from Azospirillum brasilense, assembly GCF_001315015.1. Classification (NCBI taxonomy): domain Bacteria; kingdom Pseudomonadati; phylum Pseudomonadota; class Alphaproteobacteria; order Rhodospirillales; family Azospirillaceae; genus Azospirillum; species Azospirillum brasilense. Next base: position 161,513 of record NZ_CP012916.1, read on the forward strand.
ACCTCGTCCGTCTCGTCTGCGTTGACCGTGACCATCGACACCGGGGCGCCGTCCGTCGCCATTGCGCTGGACAAGACAACGCTCGGGGTAGGGGAGACGGCGACCGTCACCTTTACTTTCAGCGAAGCTCCGGTCGGTTTTTCCCTCTCGGCCGTCAGCGTGCAGAATGGGACGCTGTCCAACCTGTCCATTCTCCTCGGAAGCGACGGATTGGTTTACACCGCGACGCTGACGCCTAGTGTGGAAACGGTTGCCTCCGACAGTCGGATCACCATCGCTACGAGTTGGAGCGACATTGCCGGAAACACGCCGCTGCCGACGGCCTCGGCCGGCTACACCATCGACACCCGGAGCCCACCCGGCAACACGGCTCCCCTCATCGGCGGTGCCGTGGCCGGCCAAGCGGTCGACGACACCGCCAGCCGCCAGCCCTTCACCACCATGACCGTCTCCGACAACCAGACCGCCCAAGCCCAGACGGTCGTGGTGACGGTCCGCAATTCGGGCGGCACGGTTGGCGACGCCACCGGCGCCTTCACCGCAGCCAGCCTTTCCGCCAGCGGCTTTGCCAAGTCGGCCGCCGGCACCTACGCCCTGACCGCCAACTCCGCGGCGGTGGCCCAAGCCGCCCTGCGGCTGCTCGACTTCCAGCCGGTGGCCAACCGGGCGGCTCCCGGCTTCCAGGAGACCACGGTCTTCACCGTGACGGTCACCGACGCGGACGGCGCATCGGCGACGAACAGCACGACCAGTGTCAACGTCCTGTCGGTCAACGACGCCCCGGTGCTGGCCCACGCGCTCGGGACCCGCAGCGTGGACCAGGGGCAGTCCTTTTCCTTCACCGTCCCGGCGGGGGCCTTCACCGACGCCGACGCCAGCGACAGCCTGACCTTCAGCGCGACCAGCGGCGACGGCTCGGCGCTCCCCGGCTGGCTCAGCTTCGATTCGGCCACCGGGCGTCTGTCCGGCACGCCGGGCAACGCCGACGTCGGCACCCGTACGGTGCGCGTCACCGCGACCGACACCTCCGGCGTGACGGTTTCGGACCTGCTGACCATCCAGGTCGCCAACGTCAACGACGCGCCGGTCGCGGCGAACGATGCGGGCGACACCGACCGGCTCACCCCGGTCACGGTGGTTGCGGCGAGCGGCGTGCTCGCCAACGATACGGACCCAGACGTCGGCGACCGTTTGGTCGTCAGCGCGGTGAACGGCGACGCCGCCAACGTCGGACGGGCCATCACGCTGGCCGGTGGCGGCCGGCTGATCCTGAACGCCGACGGCGGCTACAGCTTCGACCCGGCGGGCGGCTACGGCACGCTGCTGTTCGGCCAGACCCGGCAGGAGACGGTCAGCTACACCGTCGCTGACCAGGCAGGCGCGACCTCCACCGCAACGCTGACCATCACCGTGCGGGGAGTCAACACCGCCCCGGCGGTGCAGGAGGCCAAGCACGTCGCCATCGACCAGAACTCCAGCCGCGTCGGCCTGTCGATCGACAAGCCGGTCGATCCGGAAGGCGACCCGCTGACCATCACAGTCACCGGCCTGCCGACGGTCGGAACGCTCCAGCGCTACGACGGCACGGCGCTCAGCATCGGCGACACGCTGACGCCGGACCAGCTCGCCGCGGTGATCTACACGCCGCCCTTCGGCGCCACCGGGGCGGCGGGGTCCTTCAGCTACGCCGTGTCCGACGGGACCAACCTGGTCGGCCGTGCGGTGACGATCAGCCTGACGCCGGTGCAATGGCTGAGCCTCACCCCGTCCAGCCTGTCGATCGCCGAGAGCAACAGCGGGTCCACCAGCCTGACCTACACGATCACCCGGCGCGGCGACAGCTCGGGCGCCACCACGGTCAAATGGCAGGTCGACACGACCGGCCTGAGCGGCAGCCTCGCCGACGCGACCGACTTCGGCGGCACGCTTCCCAGTGGCACCGTCACCTTCGCCGCCGGCGAGACCAGCAAGACCATCACCATCCCGATCAGCGGCGACCGGCAGGTCGAGGGCAACGAGCAGTTCCGGGTCTTGCTCTTTTCCCCCTCGACCACGGTGGCCGACGCCAAGATCACGGTGGAGAACGCGACGGCGACCGGTACCATCCTCAACGACGACCGCGCCGCCACCGTCACCGCGGTGACCGGCCCGGCCGCCGGCCGCTATCTGGCGGCGCGTGGCGATACGTTGGACTTCACCGTCGCTTTCAGCGACACGGTCGGTGTCTCCGGCACTGGCACGCCGCGGCTTAAGCTGACCATCGGGACCCAGACCCGCTACGCTACCCTCCTGCGCGTGGAGTCCGGCAAGCTGGTGTTCCGCTACGCCGTCGGCGCGGGCGATCTGGACAACGACGGCATCGCCGTCGCTGGTTCCATCGACCTGAACGGTGCGCAGATCCTCGACAGCGCTGGCAACGCCGTCACCAGCCTCGGTTTCGGAAGCGCGGCTCCGGTCACCAGCCATGTGCTGGTCAATGTCCGCGGCGGCCACGCCATCGACGGCTATATCGCCGGTGCCACGGTATTCGCCGATGCCAACGCCAACGGTCAGCTTGACGAGGGCGAGGCGTTCGGAACCACCAACGCGGTGGGGAGCTGGTCGATTTCGGGCGGTTCCGGCCCCATCGTCATGATCGGCGGCACCGATATCTCGACCAATCTGCCCTTCACCGGCGTTTACGAGGCGCCGGGCTCGGCGTCCGTAATCACGCCGTTGACCACCATCGTCATGGGCATGGCGGGGCTCGCCGGAACGGAGATCGCGATCGCCGCGGCGGCGACCGAACTGAAAAGCAAGCTCGGCCTCGACGCCGGCCTCGACCTGCTCAGCTACGACCCCATCGTGGCGGTGACCACGACCGGAGCGGACGCCGCGGCCATCGCCACCGCGCTGAAGACCCAGGCCGCCGCCGCCAGCGTCGCCAACGTGATCGTCCAGGGCAGCGCCGTGCTCGCCGGGGTGGTGATCGGCACGCCGCGGGCCAGCGGTGTGATCGGGCGGGCGCTGGTGAGCGCCATCGCCGACGCCGTCAAGGCCTTCCCGGCCGGCGGTACGATCGACCTTGCCGATCCGGCGGTCCTGGCCGCCATCCTGGCCGCCGCCGGGGCGCGGATCGGGGCCGTGGACAGCGCGAAGCTGGCTGCGGTGACGAACGGTGCGGCCAACGTCATCGCCGCGTCGAACGGCGCGGTGATCACCGCCGGCACGACCAACAGCGGCGGCATCGACGGGCTGACCCAGATGGCCCAGGCTCAGGTCGTGGCGCAGGGCACGGCGGCGGACGAACTGCGCAGCGGCACCACCGTGGGCGACGTGTCGGGCGCCGTCACCGCCTTCACCGGCACCAACCTCCAGCAGCAGATCAGCGCGGCCCAGGTCGCCGTCGTCGTGCCGTCGCGCCTCGCCATCGCGGCGACCGACGCCGACAGGCGCGAGGGAAACAGCGGCACCACCGCCTTCACCTTCACCGTCACCCGCGCCGGCAACACGAGCGGCTCCCTGACGGTGGCTTGGGCGGTCGCGGCCGGTTCTGGAACGGCGGGCGCCACGCCCGACGCCGCCGACTTCGGCGGGACCATGCCGTCGGGCACCGTCTCCTTCGCCGACGGCGAGGCGACGAAGACCATCACCATCCTGGTGTCGGGCGACACGGACATCGAGCCGGACGAGACCTTCACCGTCACCCTGTCCAACCCGTCGGTCACGGCGACGGCGATCGAAACGGCGTCGGCATCGGGGATCATCCGCAACGAGGACCCGATCGATCCGCAGTTGACCCTGCCCGCCACACGGACGGTGGTGGTGGGGACGGCCACGGCCATCGCCGGGCTATCGGTGATGGACGGCGACAGCGCTACGGTGACGGTGACCCTGACGCCCGGCAATGGCAGCCTCGGCCTCGCCGGTCCCGCCGCGGTCAGCACGGACGGCGGCGGGACGGTGACGGTCAGCGGCAGCGTGGCCGACGTCAACACGACGCTGGCCTCGCTGGTCTTCACCGGCTCCGGCGGACAGACGGCGGGCAGCATCGCGGTGACGGTGGCCGACGGCGATCCCTCGACGCCGGACGCCTCGGGCACGCTGGCCATCGCCATCCAGTCGGCGCCGGCCAACGTGCTGCCGAGCAGTCCGACCCTGGTCGCCGGCCGCTCGACCGAGGTGCTGGGGCTGGAGATCACGGACATCGACGGCGGCACCATGACCGTCGTGCTGACGCCGACCAACGGCGCCCTCACCCTGCCGCTCTACGGTTCGGCCACGACCAGCGACCTCGGCAACGGCAAGGTCCGGCTCACCGGTTCGCTGGAGGACGTGAACCGCACGCTGCAGCAGCTTGAATTCACCGCATCGCGCAATGTCACCAGCGCGTCGATCCGGTTCGAATCCTCCGACGACCAGCCGCTGACCCCCGACGCCGACAGCCTGCTGGTCATCGGCGTGCTGTCCTCGCCCGAGCACACGGCGCCCACCGCCCTGTCGGTGATTTCCGGCGTGGCGACGGCAGTGACCGGCCTGTCGGTCAGCGACTATGACAGCCCGACACTGCAGGTCACGCTGACCCCGACCAACGGCGCGCTGGCCCTGACGGCGCAGGGCGGGGTGACCCTGACCCAGCCGTCCGCGGACGTCTGGCGCCTGCTCGGCACCCAAGCCGACATCACAGCGACGCTGGCCACCCTGACCTTCACCGGAGCGGCGGGCCAGACCTCCGGCACGATTCGGGTGACGACCAGCGACCTCGGCACGCTGACAACCGACGCCGAGACATCCATCGCTGTGACCATCGCCGACCCGGCGACCCTGGTCGCCCCGACGCTCACCCTGCCGCAGCCGATCACTCTCGATCAGGGCCTCGCCACGGCGCTGACGGGCATCCAGGTCGCCGATCCGGACAGTCCGGCGGTCACGGTGACCCTGACGCCGTCCCAGGCGATCCTGGGCGCCGCGGCGGCGGGGCAGGCGAGCGTGGCGACGGCGGGCGATGGAACGCTGACGATCAGCGGGTCGGTCGCCGACGTGAACGCGACGCTGGCAGCGCTGCGGATCACCGGCGGCATCGCTGCCACAGCGACGGTCGCGGTGACGGTCAGCGACGGTCTCACCACGCCGGCCACCGGCACGCTGACGCTGCCGATGGTGGACGTCACCCCGCCGGGCAGCCCGACGATCACCGCGGTGAGCACCGACTCCGCCGGCACGCTGCCGGTGACGGTCGCCAACACCAACCGCAATCGGCTTTTCGTCCGCGGCACGGCCGAAGCCGACAGCCGGGTCGTCCTGTCCGACGGCGGGACGGAGGTGGCGACGGTCACCGCCGACGCGCAAGGCACCTGGGTCGCTGATCTCAGCGCGACGCCGCTCTCGGACGGTACCCACGCCTTCACCGCGCGTGCGACCGATGCGGCGGGCAATATTGGTCCGACGTCCGGTGTCCTGCCGGTGACCATCGACACCATTGCCCCGACGGCGCCGTCGGTGGCCTTCAACGATGCGTCCATCGACCAAGCCAAACAGAGCAGCGTCGGCTTCGTCCTCTCCGGCGGCGAAGCCGGGGCGACCTTCCGCTGGACGCTGTTCTCCTCGGGCGGAGGCGGTCCGTTGACGGGGACCGGAACGCTCACCGGAGCGGGGGGCACGGTTGGTGGGATCGACGTGTCCGGCCTGCCCGACGGCGCCTTGTCCCTGGCGGTCACGCTGACCGACGCGGCGGGCAACGTCTCGGCGGCCGGGACGGCGAGCGCGGCGAAGGCGGCAGGAGCGGTGGTGGACGGTACGCAGGTCCAGACTCTCGCGTCGCAGTCCAACGGGCGGGCCGTCAGCACCGTGGTGGTCCAGGCGCCCGCCGCCGGCCGCACGGACGACCCCGGCAGCCCGAATCCGGGGTTGGCCGACGTGCCGCTGGTACGCGAGACGCTGACCGACCTCTCCACTGGGCAGCCGGCCGTGGTGACCACGCTGCAGGTCGGGTTGCCGACCGGAGTGGGCGTGACGGCGAGCGGCCCGGCGGCCCGTGAGGGGGCGACCCTGGTGCAGGCCGGCCTGATCCAGGCGATCGAGGCGCGCACGACGGCGGGTTCGGCGTCGCGATCCGACCTGTCCAGCGGCGGCGCCCGCTTCCTGAGCACACTGTCGCAGCAATCGTCCGTGCTGCTGCGCACACTTGCCTTCACCGCGCCCGATGCGCCGGGGGCGGCGGTCCGGGTCGCCGGCGCCATGCCGGGCTCCACCATGCCGACGGCTCTGGTCATCGACACCACCGGGGTCGCGGGACCGCTGACCATCCAGCTCGACACCGTGTCGTTCGCCGCGGTCATCGGTTCGGCGACGTTGACCGGTGGCGAGGGCAATCAGGTGGTGTATGGCGACGCCGGCAGCCAGTCGATCACCCTCGGCCCCGGCGACGATTTCCTGTCGGGCGGCGGCGGCAACGACACGGTGGCCAGCACGCTCGGCAACGACACGCTGCATGGCGACGACGGTGACGACCTGATGCACGGGGGCGACGGCGACGACCTGATGGATGGCGGCACCGACAACGACACGATGGGCGGCGGAGCCGGCAACGACACGATGGGCGGCGGAGCCGGCAACGACATCCTGATCGGTGAAAGCGGCACTGATGCTCTGTTCGGCGGCACGGGCAACGATACCCTCTTCGGCGGCGACGGAGACGACACGCTGTTCGGCGAGGACGGCAACGACATCCTGTCGCTGGGATTGGGCAACGACGTCGCCAGCGGTGGCGATGGGGACGACACGCTGTTCGGCGAGGACGGCAACGACACCGTGTTCGGCGAGGCCGGCAACGACATCCTGTCGCTGGGAACGGGCAACGATCTGGCCGACGGCGGGGCGGGCAACGACACGCTGTTCGGCGAGGATGGCAATGACACGCTGTTCGGTGGGGCCGGCGATGATGTGCTGGTCGGCGGGGCGGGCAACGACGTGCTGTTCGCCGACGGCGGTGCGGACACGCTGTGGGGTGGTGCGGGGGCGGACATCTTCGCCCTCGGTGGGGCGTCCGGCGGATCAATGGTGGTGGATTTCACCGCGGGCACCGACCGGCTGGCGCTTTTCGACTCCTCGCTCGATCTCAAAAGCGTGATCGCATCGGCAAGTGTGGTGAATGGCAATACCGTGCTCGATCTGCGGCCGGGGGTGAGCGTCACCATCGTCGGGCAGACCGGCGATGCCGCCCGCTGGTTCACCTGACAGGGGAGGGGGGCTGCCGCGCGTCCCCCCCTTCCGCGCCGTTGGCCGCGGAAACGACAGTGCTATCGTCGGGTATGGCTGCGTGTGTGCTGAGGCTTTTTCCGGGACCGCCCGAAGAGGTGGCGCTGGCCGGGCTCTATGTGGCCGATGCGTTGCACAGATTGGGCAGCGCATCGGCGCCGTTCGTCTATGCGAGCTTCGTCGGCAGCCTGGACGGACGCATCGCGTTGCAGGACGGCGAAGCGAACCACCTTCCGGTCGAGATCACCAGCGAGAATGATTTCCGCCTGTTCCTCGAACTGCAGGCCCAGGCGGATTGCCTCGTCACCCACGGCGGCTATCTGCGCGACCTCGCGGCGGGCCGGCTGGACGACGTGTTGCAGATCGGGACGCGCGCCGTGGACCGCGACCTCGTGCGGTGGAGGCTGGAGAACGGCTTGTCCGCCCAGCCGGCTATCGTGATCGCCAGCGCCAGCCTCGATTTTCCGATTCCGGCGTCGGTCATTCGGAAAAAGCAGCGTGTTCTGATCGCAACCGGTCGGCAGGCCCCGCAAGATCGGGTCGACGCGTTTTGTGCCCGCGGGTATCCGGTGATCATTGCCGGAGACGGTGCGTCGGTGGAGGGAGCACCTCTGGTCCGGGAACTCGGCACGCTCGGCTTCCGCAGCGTGTATCTGCTGACCGGCCCCCGCATGCTGTCCACCATGCTGCGGGACGGAATGCTGTCGCGGCTTTACCTCACCATCGCGCACCGCGTGGTGGGAGGGGAGAGCTTTCACACCATGGCGACGGGGCCACGGTTGGAGGCCGCCGGCCGCCTGCGCCTGTCCTCGCTGTATTACGACAGTGCGGCGCCGGATGGGGCGGGCCAATGGTTTGCCCGGTTCGAGCCGCTGCGCCCGGCGTGAGGCCGGTGACCAAACTCAAGCCAGTCCGTGATCGGCGGCCTTGTTGAAACGAGCATGCGGGCAGGGGAGACGTGTCTCGCCGCTGCCCGCAGGAAGGTCGGTGGTGGACATGATGAGGCACAGGGCTTCGCCGTTACCACGCCATCAAAGCTGTGCACAGGCGTAGGCGTTGATTTCGGTGCCGACGGCGATCACGCGGATTTTCGGTTTGCGCCAAGTCTTCATGGTGCGCTCCCTTAGTTCTTGGATGGATGGAAAGGACCATCTGCGGTTTTGGTCCTCTTCAGGAAGCCTACCGATCCAATCCTGGTGAGGCCATCCTACGAATGGATAGTGGCAAGGAAAATACGTATGGATTTTTCATGGTCAATGAATGCCGAATTTATTCAGCTCTGTTTGTAATCAGCCTGTCATCCCCGTGGCGATCTCCGAATGCGCGCTTGAGGCCGAATGCTTGATCGTCCCACCATGAGGATGCGCTTCTTCGGACAGACCAGCATGGACCCGACCCGATGATGAGGAATGGTGTTCCGGTTGCGTTGCTTGCGCTTCTGATCGGCTGCGGCACGGCGCAGGCCGAGGACGGTTATCCCACCTATGCCCGCGTCGACTACGTCCTCGGCTGCATGCTGTCCAACGGCCAGGGACCGGACGTCGTGCGCAAATGCTCCTGCAGCATCGACGAGATCGCCGCACATTTCCCCTATGACAGCTACGTGGCGGTGGAGACCGCTCGGGGCATGCAGGAGGCACCCGGCGAGCGCGCCGCGCTCATGCGCGACGTCGGGTGGATCAAGGATTTGCTGAACGAGTTCCGGCAGGCCCAGGTCGCCGCCGACCTGAAGTGTTTCTGAGCGGTCCGGCGGCGCAGGCGACCTTCACGAACCGGAATTGGCGCGGATCGGCCAGCTCTCCTGGAAAATCCGCCCGTTCGAGTCCTCGGCGGTGACGTCCAGCGTTCCCTGTTCTTCCGGCACCAGGGAGAAGTGGATGCTGGGGTCTTCGCTCAACGAAATGTCCGATTGCACGTCGAGCACCGGCGCCCCATTGTAGCGGATGGCAACGGTTTTCACGTAGTGGGCCGGGATGAAGTAGTAGTTCAGCTGGTCGTACTGCATGCCGGTGTAGTTGGGGTGGCTGATCAGCAACTGCGCGGTCATCGGTTTCCCGGCGGTGATGCCGTCGGGCAGGTTCAGCTTCATCTTGCCCATGCGGGCGACGGCGAGCTGGGCGTTCTTCAGCGCCGGCGCGGAGCATCCCCCGGACGCCTTGACGAATTGCGTGGTGCGGAGCAGCCGCCCGTCGCCGGTCTCCGCGACAGCCGTGATGTTGGTGTAGGCGTTGACCCGCAGACGGGTGTCGATCGCCTGCGGGCTGTTGCCGTGGGCGAAACGGAAGGTTGCGGCCATCGGCACCGGATTTTCATCGACGATGAGATGGACCGCGGTCACCTCGACGCCGCTTCCCGGTGCCGTCACGATCCGGACGGGCACGACCGCCGCGTCGTTGGCGCGCTTCGGCGCCTCCAGGCTGAGGAGCGGACCGGCATCCTCGACCGCGCGGCCCGCGAAATACATGTCGCGCAGCATGTCCCAGCGTTCCTCCTGCGGCGAGGCCGCCAGAGCGCCCGCGCTGCCCAGGCACAGCCAAGCGGCGCCTGCCAGCGCGGGACCTGCCAGCGTAACGATGGTCCGGTGCGGTGTGGTCATGGTGTCATTCCCATTCCAGTTCGGCGAAGGCCGCCGTCACGTTGCGCGGGTTGTAGGACTCGAACAGGCGCCAGTGCGGCGCCTCGTCGGCGGCGACCGTTTCGACCGCCTGCTGAATCGTGCCGTGGGCGGCCTGGACTTTGCGGACACCCTCGACGACCCGGCTCAGGTAGCGGCGCAGGTCCCCGGCCGCATCCGACCAGGGGGCCGAGGGCGGGCCGTGTCCGGGAACGACGCGCGCGGCCGGTTCAACGGCCAGAGCGTCGAGGGTGCGCAGCCAGCCGAGGACGGAGCCGTCGATGGCCGGCGCCCGCTCCATGAACAGCAGGTCTCCGGCCCACAGCGTCTTTGTCTGCCGGTCGAGCACCGTCAGGTCGTTGTCGGTGTGGGCCACCGGCCATGCGACAAGGTCGAGCACGCGTCCTCCCAGATTCAACTCCAGACGGTCGCTGACCACGAGTGTCGGCGGGATGATCCGGACCTCCGCGGCGGCGGCGGCACCGACCGCGGCGTCGAACGCCTGCCGGTAATGCTCACCGCGTGCCACCAGGGCCGCCTGGAGGTTGCCGTGGGCGACGAAATCGGGCCGATCGGGCAGGAACGCCACGTTTCCCAGAATATGGTCCGGGTGCATGTGGGTGTTGACGATGTAGCGGATCGGCAGGTCGGTGTGGACGCGGATCGCCTCACGCAAACGATGTCCCACAATCGGCGAGCCGCCGCTGTCGATCACGGCGACCGCGTCGTCCCCGACGACGAACCCGCAGTTGGCGATGTCCCCGGCGTTGGCCGCGTCGGTTTCCTCATGGCGGCCGGCGTGCACGAACACACCGGGGGCGACTTCGAACACGGGCAGAGGATCGGCCGTCGCCGGGGCCGCCCAGAGCAGCCAGACGAACAGCCAGACGCCGGCCAGCGCCGCGCGCGTGGACGGCCGGAGGAACGTGGCCGCAGCAGCCATCGTCCGGTCCTGCATTGTGTTCAATCGGGCAAGTATGAAACCGCGTCGGCAGAACCGGCAACCGGGCAAAGGTGTTTGTGCGGCGCACCGTCAAAGGCCAGCCAGCCGACGCTGACGGCGGGGGCGAACCATCCCGTGCGCTCCCGCAAGGCCGGCGCCACCGGCAGATGCGCTTCGAAGTCCCGGTAGGCTGACCCCCGGCGTTCGGCCAGACGCCGCACCAGGAACCGACCGACCCCGGCGCCGACGAGCGGCGGCGCGTCCGCCATCAGGCCCCGCGACAGCACCTGATCGAGCGCATCCTCGATCTGGCGAAGCTGGCGTTCCGCGAGATGGCCGGCGAGGCGGAGGGCCTTCGGCAGGCCGCCTAGCTCCAGGTCGTCGCCGACCATCCGCAGCAGGCGCCGCGCGCTGGCCGCGACGCCATGGTCGCGCCCGTCTGCCGTCGGGTGCTGGTCGGCGCCCTCCGGCAGCGTCCCAGTCAGGCGGTGAACGTCGGCCATGGTCGCGAACAGCTCCGCCATCAGCGCGCGCCGGCCTCCGCCATAGGGAACGGTGCGGGCAACCGCCATGACTGGGGTGCGCACGACGCCGGTGTAGACCAACTCGCCGCTGTCCAGCCGCTCGGCGTCGGAATAGCCGGCATGAAGCGGACCGCTGCCGACGAGTGGGACGATGTCGGTCGTCGTGCTTCCGACATCCAACAGAACGCCGTCGCCGCCGGCCGCGGCCAGCAGCGCGGTGGCGTACCAGTTGGCGGAGGCCACCGCCTCCGCGCAGTCGGGCGCGGCATCGACCGGCACCAGCCCGCGGGGACCGGCGAAGACGCTGAGTGTCGTGGCGGGCAGGGCGGACCGCAGCGTGGCGGCGATGCGGCGTACGCCGTCGGCGCGGTCGTCGAACAGGTCCGCCAACTCCCCGGTCATCGTCGCGGCGACGTGGCAGGGCTGGCCCCAGCGGGCAACCACCGCCGCGACGGCCTGTTCCAAGCGGCCGAGGCCCAGCCAGAGCGGGCAGGGCCACTGGTCAAGGTCGCGGAGCGTCCCCGTTTCGTCGAACAGGGCGGCTTTCAGATGCGCCCCGCCGATGTCCAGTCCGATCAACGCGCCGCCGTCCATGGCTCACCCCTCAAGTGTCAGAAGGATCGGTTCGATTCGCGTCACCGGTGGCGGCGGGATCGGCGGGTCACGCGACAGATCCAGCACTGCGGCGGCGACGTTCAGCCCCGTCGCGCGCCGCATACCCACGGAAGAGGTGGTGAGGCGCGGATTGACCTCGATGATCGTCGGCCCGTCAGGACCGACGATGACATCGACGCCCACACAGCCGAACAGGCCGGGCAGCGCTACCGCAACGCCCTGCGCGAGATCGGTAAGGGCGGGGGACAGCGCCATCCCGCCGACGATTCCCCCGCCGTAGGAGAAGCGGCCGCCGGACAGAGAAACGTTCTGGCGGTTGGCGGTCAACGGCCACGCTCGTCCATCGCGGCAGAGCATCGACAGGCTGGCCGGCGTGCCCGGCTGGAAGGGCTGCACCACAAAACCGCTCCGATCCGCCTCGGCCAGCCAGCCCCGCCAGTCGGCATGGTCGCGGATCAGCCGGGTGTCGATGCAGCCGGCTCCGTCGTCGGGCTTGACGACCCAGGGACCGTTCCCCGGCGGCCCGTCCGCGACGACGGCCCTGACCCGCCAGACCGGGACGACGGGCAGGCCGGCCGCCGCCAGCAAGGCCGCGGTCGCCGCCTTGCTGGACGCGACGGCCACCGCATCGGCGCGGCTGTTGAGCAGGTGGCGCCCGGTCACCTCGACCGTGCGGCTGAAGCGCTCCAGCGCGCCGTCGGTTTCCGGGGCGATCGGCCAGACGCCGTCCGCCTGCCGGGCGAGGTCCTCCCAAAGCGACCAGGACTCGCGCGGGTCGGTGATGGTTATGCTGCGCACGGGAGACGCGAGCGGCGGAAGGCGGGCGTCACGGGTGACCGTCACCTCCACCCCCGGCACCTCCAGCAGGTCGGCCAGCAGGGCGTGGAGCATCAGGTTGCCCTCGCGGGCGAGGCTGGCCGGGATGGCGGTGTCCGGGGGCATGCCGCCGCCGGTCACGAATTCACAGACCAGGATGTGCATTCTGTCCGCCGCCATGCAGCCAAGGGAGGGCGAGATGTTCCACGTCGTTCCGGTGATCGACCTGAGGGAGGGCGGCGTGGTGCATGCCCGTCGTGGCGACCGCGGCCGCTACCCGCCGCTGCGCTCTTTGCTGTGCGCCGGCAACGACCCTGTGGCGGTGGTCGGTGGCCTGCTCCGCCTGCATCCATTCCCGGTGGTCTACGCCGCCGACCTCGACGCCATCCAGGGCACCGGCGACAATCGGCCGGCGCTGGCGCGGCTGAAAGCGGCTTTTCCGGACGTCGGGTTCTGGGTCGATGCCGGGTTCCGCAGCGCCGACGCCGTGCGCGGCTTTGTCGCGTCGGGGCTCGGCGACGCGGTGCTCGGCAGCGAGAGCCTGGACGGTTTCGCGCCGTTGACCGCGCTGAAGGCCAGTCCGGCTTGGGAGCGTGTGATTCTCTCGCTCGATTTCCGCGACCGCTTCGTCGGGCTGCCGGACCTGTTGGAGCGTCCCGACCTGTGGCCGCGGCGGATCATCGCCATGACCCTGGCCCGCGTCGGATCGGGCGAGGGGCCGGACTGGAGCCGCCTCGCGGAGATCGGCCGGACCAAGCCGCAGGCCAGCCTGTTCGCCGCCGGCGGGGTGCGCAACGGCGATGACCTCCGTGACCTTGCGGCGCACGGCAGCGCCGGCGCCCTGGTGGCGACGGCGCTGCACGACGGCCGCATCGGCGGCGCGGATCTGGATGCCCTGAGCCGGTAAGCGGGTCACGCGGCGAAGGGATGCTTCACCTTGTCCTTCTGGCTCATCAGGTCCTGCGCGCTCGGGAAGCTGGCGACCGCGCGCTCGATGGCCTCCTTGGTGGCGCGGTAGTTGTAGTCCTGGATCTTGGCGTTGTCCTTTGCCTCCCAGTGGATGAAGACGCCGACGCAGATGAAGATGTTGTCGATCTCGTCCTGCGGGATGGTGCCTTCCGACACGCAGTCGGCCACGGCCTTGGCGACGGCGTGCTGGGCCGGGCCGAACATCTGCACGGCCTGTTCCGCGCCCTTGATGGTGACCTTGTTGAACAGGATGGTCGCCGGTTTGCACATCAGGTTGGGTGCGACGACCGCGAGCAGGGCGGTGAAGCCGTCCTTGTTGTTGGTCAGCGCGTTGCAGAAGGCCGTTTCCACGGCGCTGCCGCGCGGTCCCATGATCAGGTCGATGTGGGCGACCTCGTTCCCATCACCGACCAGCGATTCACCGACGAGCACGCGGTTGATCTTGGTGGACTGTCCTCCCCACATCGGCATGTCCTTTCTCCCTAGTGTTGCCGGCGCCCTTCGCGGAGCGCGTCTTTTCGAAGAGCATCCGTTATGACGGGTGGCTGCGGGATTGCATGAGCCAGAGCGCAAAAAGGCAACCCACGACAATATCCGCGGTCGTTCCCGGGTTGACGCCATTGTATTTGAGGTCCCGGTCCAGTTCCGCCAAGCGCGATCGCGTTAGCGTGAATGCACGATCCGGGGCCGTATTTTCCCTCAATTCCGAAGCCCGTGCGCGTAACCATTCAGAACGCTCCCGCCCGTATTTTCGGATGACATGGCTGTCGGGCAGGGTGGCGAGGAATTCGACATAAATCATTTCCGTGGCCTGCTCGAACTCCGCCCCGGCCTCCAGCCATCGCCGCAGGCTCGGCACGCCGGTGTCGAAGACATCCGCGAAGCCCGTCGCGTATTGCCGGGCGATGGTGTCGCGGTCCTGCGCCTCCCGCATGGCGTCGAGCAGGGTCACCCGCGCCGGGGCGTGCACGTCCGCCCCCTCCACGCGGCCCAACCCGGCGGGTTCGGCCAACGTGATCGCCTGGAACGCCAGATCGGCATCCGCCACCGTCAGGCTGGCGAGGACATGGCCCAGCCGCTCGCGCAAGGGGGCGTTTCCGGGCATCAACGCGGCCTGGGCCAGCGGTGCGGCCAGCAGCAGGATGCCAAGGTTGGTGTTGCAGCCGACCGCTTCCCGCGTGGCGCGGACAGCGGCGTGCAGTCGCTCCCCGACGCTCAGCCCCGGCCACGCGAGGATGGGCGCGGTCGCCTCGGCGCTGGCAAGGAACTGGTCGACGGTCATGCCGTGCCCCTCGGCATGGATGTGGACGTTGCCGGGCTTCAGTGCGCGCAGTTCCAGATGGCAGGCGGCGCGGTAGGCGCCGGCGACGCCGGAGGCCGGATCGGGGGGGATCGGCGCCCAATCAATCATGTGCCCGCCGATCATGCGCCCACCCGCTCCACGAAGTCGGCGGCCAGGGCGTCGGCGATGTCCACCGCGCTGACCCGTTGCAGGCCCTGCCACGCCGGCATGCTGTTGACCTCCAGCACCAGCCAGCGATCCGCACGGTCCTGGATCAGGTCGACGCCAGCGTAGCGCGCGCCGACCGCCGCGGCGGCGCGGACGGCGAGCGCGGCGGCCTCGTCGTCGGCGGGCGCAGCCTCGCACGTGGCCCCCTGATGGACGTTGGTGATCCAGTTCCGCCCATGCCGGGTCATCGCGGCGACGGCGTGCGCGCCTACCACGAAGACGCGGCGGTCCCACCATGCGCCTTCGCTCCGCGGCGGGATGAAGGGCTGGAGGTAGTAGACTCCGCCGACCGCGTCGGCGTCGGGCAGCGCGTCGGGCCCGCCCAGCCGTTGCAGGCCGCGCCCCTGCGCGCCAAACAATGGTTTCAGCACCTGATCGGGCGCATGGTCCAGGATGTGCCGGGCCGGTTCGGCCTCCTGCGTGGCGAGGGCCGGCGGGGTGGGCAGGCCGGCGCGGCCCAGCAGGAAGCTGGTCATGCTCTTGTCCACGCAGCGCTCGATGGCCCGCGCGTCGTTGCAGACCGGCACGCCGAGGTCGTGTAGCGCGTGGAGCACGCCCAGGCGCAGCGTCACCTGCTCGAAGCTGCCTTGGCCGACCGCGCGGACGAACACGCCCGCCGGCAGCGTATCCTCGAAGCCGGGGATCAGCAGGCCCGTCGCCGTGTGACCGACGGCGATCCCGCAGCGCCGCGGCGAGACGCAGCGGCAGGGCAGGCCGCGCGCCTCGATGGCCCGGACCAGCCGCGGCGTGTGCCAGTCAGGCCGTTCGGTGAGGATCAGGGCGACGCGCTCACCGGACATCGCGGAACGAGCGCTCCACGAGGTCCGGCGCCAGGGTTCCGCCGTGAAAGCTGCGCCCGCTGTCGATGGCGGTGACGGTCACGCGTGCCGGACTGAACAGCATGGGATCGATGGCGTAGAAATCCCCCTTCGCCGCGGCGAAGACCTCCGCGAAGGGGCGCCCGTGGTCCCGCGAGGCGGAGGAGGGCAGGCGGTGCGCCAGATCCTCGGCCTTGCCGTCCGGGCCGGCGACGTGCAGATGGACCGTGCCGCCATAGAGGATCGCGTCGTTGGTGCGGCCCATCGCGGTGAGGAATTTGCCGCCGGGCGGGGGAAGCGGCGCCATGCCGATGCCGTCGACGACGCGATCGAGCGGAAAGCCGAGGGCGTGCAGCTTGTGCAGGGCGACCTCCAGCACGCGGGCGACCACCTGGGTGGCCCCGGCGAGGCTCTGCGTCGGGGTGAGGACCAGAGTCAGCCGGTCCGCGGCGATGCCGCAGGCGGCGGCGATGTGGGCGACCAGTTCGGCGGGCGGCAGCGCCGTCGCCTCCATGATGAAGGCCGCCGCGTCGGCGGTGTCGCGGTAGTCCAACTCGTCGAACAGCGCCTCCTGCCGGGCCAGCGCGCGGCCGGGACCGGAGCCCAGCGCGAAAAAGGCGCCCTTGCCGCTGCCGTGGCTGAGGCTCCAGCCGGCATATTGGCTGCCGAGACAGGCCAGGACCGGCTGCGCGCTGTGGACGGTGACTCCGAACGGCCAGGACGGCGGACCGGGGACCGGGCCAAGTGCCACCCGGCCAAGGCCGCCCATGCACAGTTCGGCGATGCGTCGCCCGGCCTCCAGCCCGCCGGAATGGCCGATCCCGGCATCAATGACGCAGGCCCCGCCGACCCTCTCGACGCCGAGGCGAAGCATCGGGGCATCGGCCACCAGCCGTTCGACCAGCGGCGCCGACAGCGCGGCGAGGCTTGGGCGCGGATCGGACGGCGTTTCCGTGGTCATCACTGCATCTCCATCGCGGCGAGGGCCGCCAGTTCGCGTTGCCGCCGCTCGGCATGCCGCCGTGCCGAGGTGGCGCTGGGACCCTCCCCGAACACCGTGCAGACCGGCTCGCCGCGCCCGATCATGGTCGGCGGCGCCGGCCGGTCGGCGGTCCAGGCCGGCCAGCGCCGACCGGCCTCGATCCGGGTGGGGACGTCGGCGTAGAACACCAACGCAGCCCGACACCCCAACAGTACCGGAAGTTGCTCGGGCAGGCGCCCGCCGCAGGCGTCGAGGTGAAGGCCAAGCAAAGGCGGCATCGGTGGGCGGTCGAAGACGTCCAGCGTCGCGCCCGGTCGCGGGTTGATCTCCAACAGATGAAGGTTCGACCCGGTCACCAGAAAATCGGCGCTGTTCAACCCCACCAGCTCGAAGGCTGCTGCAAGGCGGGTGATCATGGCGGGCAAAGTCCGGGTCCAGCGCTCCGGACAGCGCCACGGCCCGGCTGCGCCGCCGTAGCGATAAGGGCTCTCCGGGGTCGGCGCGCACCACTGCCGGCTCAAACCGATGATGACCGCGTGGGCGCCGTCCGCGAGGAAGAGGACCGACAGGGCATGACCGGCAACGCGGCGCTGGATGTACCAGCCCGGCTTGGCTTTACTGTCCGTCGCGGGGGTGATGTGCGCGCCGCCGCTGCCGCCGATCCGCTTGCTCAGATGGTCGCCGGGTGATCCGTCCCAGGCCGGCGCGACCGGAGGATGGGGAATGCCGAGCCGGGCCAGGGTGGCGGCGAAGCGGAACGGGTCCTTGACGCGCGCCACCACCTCGGGCCGGTTGCCGAGCAGCGGACGGCCCTCCGCGAGGCGCGCCAGCAGAGCCGGGTCGTCCTCGAAGCCTGCGCCGTAGACCAACGGCAGGCCACGCAGGTCAGGCCTCGCCAGGGCCTCGCGAAGGGGACCAGACTCCAGGCGCAGACCCTCGGCGGGCAGGCGCAGGCAGGGCTCGGCAAGCTGCTTGGTGTCCAGATCAGCGAACAAATCGATGGCCGCCGGCCGCCAGCCGGCGCGGCGGGCGGCGGCGGCGAGCGCCCGCGCTGACAGGGCGGCGACGACGATGTCCGGCCGCTCCACCACCGGGTCAGCCGGCGATCCGGCGGGCGGCGTCGTAGGCATCGCAGAAATCCAGATACTCCGCCGACTTCGCCGCGGCGAGGCGGGTCAGCAGGGCGTGCTGCACCCGGAACTTGACCGCGCCGACCGCCAGCGCACCGACGCCGACGCCGCGGCCGCCGGGAAGCGGTGTGCCGTTGTCCTTGGGGCCGACCCCTTCGATCCCGGACGGCGGAACCGCATTGATGTCCGCCGCGACCAGCAGGCGCCCCGCCGCGGCGAGGTTGCGCGCCGACAGGATCTGCATGCCCGCCCGCCCGCAGCCGAACACCACCTCGGCATCAGCGAGCAGCGCCTCCCGCGCCGCGTCGTCGGGTGCGTCGGCGCAGGCGAGTTCCACCCCGAAGCGCCGCCGGAACTCGGCGGCCTTCGGCTCGACGCCCGACAGGCCGCGGTGGCTGACCAGTGTGACGCGCGCGCCGGCGAGGGCTGCGATCACGGCGGCGATTCCGCCGACCACGCCGGTTGCGCCGAACACCTTGAGGGTCAGCCCCTTGATCCCGTCCGGATGGCTGCGGCGCAGGGCGCGCTCGACGACGGCGACCATGGCGCCGGCCGTCGTGAAGGCGCCCGACGGATCGACCATGACCGAGATGGTGAAGGGCGCGAACATGGCCTTGCGGGCGGCATCCATCATGTCGAGCGCCAGCACCGCGTCGCGCCCGCCGATGAACAGCCCGGTGCGCGCCGCGTTCGCCGGGTCGCGGGAGAACATTGCGTCCTGGGTGATGCCGGCGACCTCCTCCAGCGCGACGCCGGTGTAGGGGAACAGCGGCCCCATGCCGGCGTCCGCCGCCATGTTGACGTCGAAGGCGCTGACGTGCTTCAGCGGCGTCAGCATGTGCAGAACATAGGGTGCGGCCATCGCGCGCCTCCCGCTTGGCTCGGGTGTGAGGGGTCACGAAGCCCGCAGCACCACCCGGTCGGTGGTGGATTCCAGCGTCGCGCCGTCGTTGCGGCCACGGGCCAGATGGAAGTCCAGCGCGGACCCCGCCCAGCGGTGCCGCGCCTCTGCCAGCAAGGCCTCTGCCCGCCGGGCGTCGCCGACGATGGCGAAGCCGGTCGGCCCCCAGGACGTTTGCCCGACACCGGGAATGCCCTCGGCCTCCAGCCACGCCAGCGCCTCGGCCACCAGGGGGCTGGTGAAGCGCCCGCCCTGGACCGGGGCGAAATGGTCGCCCACGGTGCGTTGCAGCTCGCCCACCGCCCGCCCGAAACGGTCGGCGTCGCCCTCGATCAGCGCCGGAAGCGCCGCCATGACGATCAGGCGGCAGAGATGCCCGGCCCGCTCCGCCGGAAAGGGCGGCAGCGCCTTGAAGGCCTGCAACTCGGCGGTGCCGTGCAACCCCTGGCCGTCGCGGTGCAGGATCAGCAGGACGCGCCAGGAGTCCGGAAAGGGCAGACGCGCGACGATGGGCGGCGGCGCGTCGTCCGGCCCCCGGCCGCCGTCGAGGATGACGCCGCCCTTCTCGAAGGCGCCGATCCCGATGCCCGAACGGGCGCCGCGCTCCAGCTCCGCGGCGAGGCGGCGGACCGTCGAAGGCCGCCCGTGCAGATGCGCGAGCGCGGTGCCGACCGCCAGACCGAGCTGGGTGCCGGACCCCAACCCGACATGCTCGGGAATAGCCTCCTCCACCGTCAGTTCGGCGCGGGCCGGCCAGCGGAAACGGTCGCAGACCGCCCGTGCGGCCTTCAACGCGCGCTCCGCCGATGGGCCGCTCGCGCACAAGCGGTCGGACGGGCGCACCCGCAGCGTCGTTGCCATCCCGTCGAGCGTCAGCCCCAGGCTGCCGAAGCGGCGGCCCAGGCCGCCGTTCATGTCGAGAAAACCCAGATGCAACCGCGCGGGCGCCGTGACCCGCAACTCCCTGATTTCATCGACGCCGAGTGGCATGAGGACCTCACTCGCTTAAGGAAAGTTGCGTCGTTCTTTTGAACATGATAATCTTTCGTTAAAGAAAGACCCCGATCCAATAGTATATACCTCTTCGGGGTGAGGACTGTTCGGTCGCTTCGGGGAGGAAGACATGACCGCGGTTCAGGAAACCACCTATTCCGATACGGAAATCGTTGAGCGGCTGCAGCAAATATTGCCGCGGTGGCGGTTCGAGGACGGCTGGATCCGGCGGAAGTACAAGACGAACAGTTGGAAGGGCACCCTGATGGTGATCAACACGGTCGGCCATCTGGCCGAGGCCGCGTGGCATCATCCGGACCTCACCGCCTCCTACGCCTGGGTCGAGGTGCGGCTGAAGACCCACTCGGCCAAGGGCATCACCGACAAGGATTTCGACCTCGCCCGCAAGATCGAGGAGGTCGTCCAATGGCAGCCCGCCCGCGACGGCGGCGCGCTGGAGGGAACGCCCCGCGACGATCCGCGCTTCGCCTACATCAAGTACGACTGACGGCATGGCGAGCGAGCGGCCAACCCCTCCCGTCGCGCGGCCCGTCGTCCATCGTGACGTCGTGTGCCCGTTCTGCGGCCTCGGCTGCGACGACCTGACCGTCGAGGAGGAGCCGCCGTCGACGCTGGCGGTGCGCTCCACCGACTGCCCGGTCGCGCGCGACCGCTTTTCCCGGACGCCGTCGGCAGAACCGCCGCGCGTCGCGGGCGTCGCAGTGCCACTGGCGGAGGCGGTGGAGGCCGCGGCGGCGGTGCTGGCGGCGGCGCAAGCGCCCCTGGTGGCCGGGCTCGGCACCGACGTCGATGGAGCGCGGGCCGCCCTGTCGCTCGCCGAACGGCTGGGGGCGGTGGTCGATCACGCGCTGTCCGACGGGCTGTACCGAAATCTGGCGGTGCTCCAGCGCACGGGCTGGATTGCGACGACCCTGGCTGAACTGCGCAACCGCTGCGACCTTCTGCTGGTGGCCGGTCCGGACCCGGCGGCGCTTCATCCGCGCCTCTTCGAACGCTGGGTGGCACCCACGCCGGCCTTCCAGACGCCGCCATCGCGGGAGGTAGCGTTCCTGTGCGGCGAGCCCCTGGATGCCACGCGGACCGCGCTCTCGAGGATTCCCGTCACCGTCCTGCCCGGTGATCCTGCGAAGATTGGGGACGCGGCGGCGGCGCTGGCCGCGGCCTTGGCCGAGCCGTCGCGTGTTTCGGGAGCCGCCGGCATCGCGGCCGGCGACATCGCCGTCCTGGCGGAGCGGCTGCGCAAGGCGCGCTACGCCGTCGTGGCCTGGGCCGCCGCTGCTTTTGCAAGCCCGCACGCCGACCTGACGGTGGAACGGCTGGTCGGTCTTGTGCGCGACGCGAACCGGCACACACGCTGCGCCGGTCTGCCGCTGGCCGGGTACGACAATGTGGTCGGGGTCAATCAGGTCTGCACGTGGCGCTTCGGTGTGCCGCTGCGCACGTCTCTCGCCGGAGGGGTGCCGCTGCACGATCCCCACCGCTTCGCCTGGATGCGCTATGCGGATGTGGCGGACACCGTCGTCTGGGTGTCAGCCTTCCGGCCGGAGGTGCCCACCTTTTCCGCGGGGCAGACCGTCGTCGCCCTGGCCCCGCCGGGAACGGTTTTTACCGACGAACCGGCGGTGTTCATCCCCATCGGCACGCCGGGCATTGACCACCCGGCCCAAGTCTTCCGCAGCGACACGGTGGTCGCCCTACGCGCGCGGGGCCTGATCGACCGTGGCTTGCCGGATGGCGCAACCGTCCTGAAGGCCATCGCCACCGCCCTGCCGCAGGAGGCCCCCGCATGCTGACGAAACTCGCCGGGGGGCGTATTTACGATCCGGCCAACGGGCGCGACGGCGCGGTGGGCGACCTGTTCGTCCGGGACGGGCGGATCGTCGCCGATCCCGGACCCAGCTCGGCGCCGGACGAGGTGCACGACCTGACCGGGCGGGTCGTGATGGCCGGCGCCATCGACATCCACAGCCACATCGCCGGCGGAAAGGTCAACATCGCGCGCCTGCTGATGGCGGAGGAGCATCGCGCGGCAGCGGAGGGGCCTTGCGGATGCGTCGGCCTCGCCACCCCGTCCACACACGCCACCGGCTGCCGCTACGCCCAGATGGGCTACACGGCGGCCTTCGAGCCGGCGATGCTGCCGAGCAACGCCCGCCACGCGCATCTGGAAATGGCCGACATTCCGCTGATCGACACCGGCGGCTATCTGGTGCTGGGCAACGACGACCTGCTGCTGGAGCTTCTCGCTTCCGGCGCCGGGGAGGAGGCGGTGGCCGATTACGTCGGCTTCATGCTGAACGCCACGCGCAGCCTCGCCGTCAAGGCGGTGAATCCCGGCGGCATCAACGCTTTCAAATACAACCAGCGCCGCCTCGACGTGGATGAGAACGGTCCATTTCATGCCATCACGCCGCGCCGCATCCTCACCGCCCTGGCTGGGGCGGTGCAGCGGCTGGGGATTCCGCACCCACTGCATCTGCACGGCTTCAACCTGGGTGTTCCCGGCAACGTCGAGGCGACGCTCGACAGCATCGCGGCGGTCGATGGTCTGCGGCTCCACCTCACCCACGTCCAGTTCCACGCCTACGGAATGGAAGGCGACCGGAAATTCTCCTCCGCCGCCGCGCGGGTGGCCGAGGCGGTCAACCGCCGGCCCAACATCTCGGTGGATGTCGGGCAGATCATGTTCGGCCAGACGGTGACCGCGTCGGCCGACACCATGGCGCAGATGAACAACGCCGGGCTCGCCCACCCGAAGAAATGGGTGATGATGGACATCGAATGCGACGCCGGCTGCGGCGTCGTGCCCTTCCGCTACCGCGACAAGGCCTTCGTCAACGCGCTGCAATGGGCGATCGGGCTGGAGCTGTTCCTGCTGATCGAGGACCCCTGGCGGATATTCCTCACCACCGACCACCCGAACGGCGCGCCCTTCACCAGCTATCCCGAGCTGATCCGCCTGCTGATGGACCGCGATCACCGCCTCGCCCGGATGGCGGAGCTGCACCCGGCGTTGCCGGAACACACCATCCTGGGGTCGCTGACGCGCGAGTATTCGCTGGGCGAGATCGCCACCATGACCCGCGCCGCGCCGGCGCGCATCCTGGGCCTGACCGACCGCGGCCATCTCGGGCCGAGGGCGGTCGCCGACATCACCGTCTACACCGACCGGCCGGACCGCCGCGCCATGTTCGAAAAGCCGGACCTCGTCTTCAAGGACGGCCGGCTGATCGTCTGCGACGGCGTGGTGGTGGCGGTCCTCCAGGGGCGCACGCATGTGGTCGAGCCCGCCTACGATCCAAAGATCGAATCCTGGATGGCGCGCCGCTTCGACGAGCGGATGGGTCAGCGGCTGACGCATTTCCGCATCGCGGAGGAGGAAATCCGCGGTGGCACCGGCCTGATCCGCCACGCCTGCCAGCCCGGAGTTTTCTGATGAGGCTGAACGGCGTCCACATCGAGGACACCTTCGCCGAGGCCTTTCCCATGCTCGGCACGCGATTGGTGATCACCGCGGACACGCCGGACTGGGTCCAGGCGGCGGTGGTCAGCATGACGGGCTTCGCCACCTCGGTCATCGCCTGCGGCTGCGAGGCGGCGCTGGAGCGCGTGTTGCCATCCGATGAAACCCCGGACTCCCGGCCCGGCGCCGCGGTTCTGCTGTTCGCCATGTCCAAGGCGGAACTGGCGAAGCAGGTGGCCCGCCGCGTCGGGCAGTGCGTCATGACCTGCCCTGGGACGGCCTGCTACGCCGGGCTGCGGGAGGGTACCGTAATTCCCCTTGGCAACGCGCTGCGCTATTTCGGCGACGGCTGGCAGATCGCCAAGCGGGTCGGCGGCCGGCGCTATTGGCGCATCCCGGTCATGGACGGCGAGTTCCTGTGCGAGGCGGCCACCGCGGCGGTAGACGGCGTCGGCGGCGGCAACTTCATCATCCTGGCGGCGGACCGCCGCGCCGGACTGGCAGCGGCGCAGGCCGCGGTCCTGGCGATCCGCGAATTGCCGGGTGCCATCCTGCCCTTTCCCGGTGGGGTGGTCCGCTCCGGCTCCAAGATCGGCGGCAAGTACAAGGGGATGATCGCCTCCACCAACACCGCCTTCTGCCCGACCCTGCGGGCGGCGGTGCCGGTCTCGCTGGTGCCGGAGGGGGTGGAGTCCATCCTCGAACTGGTCATCGACGGGGTGAGCGAGGCGGCGGTCGCCGCCGCCATGCGCGCGGGGATCGCCGCGGTGGCGGATCTCGGCGCCGCGGGTGGGGTGGTGTCGGTCACCGCCGGCAATTACGGCGGCAAGCTCGGCCGTTACCAATTCCGGCTGCATGAGGTGATGGCATGAGCGGCATCGTCCTCACCATTCGAGACCCTGCCGGTCCGCCCATCGACATGACCGGCGTCCTGCCCGAACGGCTGGCCGAGGGCGGGCGGGAGGCGCTGGCCGGGCTGACGCTGCTCCGCGGTCGGGAGCGCCATCGGCTGGACGCGCTGTTCGCGCTGGAGGACGGTGGCCCGACCGGCGTCCTGATCCTGCGTCCCGGCGGTGCGGTGCTCGACGGGGTGGGGACCGGCATGACCACCGGGGAACTCCGGGTCGAGGGGGAGTGCGGCGCCTACACCGGCAGCGCCATGCGCGGCGGTGCGCTGAACGTCGTGGGCAACTGCGGCGCCTTTGCCGCCGCCGAAATGTCCGGCGGGCGCCTGCGCATCGCGGGCGATGCCGGGGACTTCCTGGGGGCGCCGCTGGCCGGCGGCACGCGTGGCATGAGCGGCGGCTCCGTCGTCGTCATGGGCAATGCCGGCGACCGTGTCGGCGAGCGGATGCGCCGTGGACTGATCGCCGTCCACGGACGGGTGGGGAGCCTGTGCGGCGCCCGGATGATCGCCGGGACCATCGTCGTCGGTGCCGGTTGCGGACCCGATGCGGGGCAGGCCATGCGCCGCGGCTCCATCCTGCTGCCGCGGGAGCCGGAGGCCGTTCCGTCCGGCTTCGTCGATGGCGGCATGAACGACTGGCTGTTTCTGAAGCTGATGCGGAAGGAGCTGATCGATGGCGGGGCATGGCCCAGTGGATTCCCAACCGCCGGAACCCGTGCCCGGCGCCTTATCGGCGACCGGTCGGCCGGGGGGATCGGAGAGGTGCTTGTTCTTGCGGACGCGTAGCGGGCGCGCACTTGTGAGGCGGGCCGCCGCCCTTCTGACCATCGCCGCGGCGCTTCTGCTCGGGAGCCCGGCGTGGGCCGCCGATCCGCTGGTGGTCCGCATCGGCTATCTGACCCGCGCGGAGGAGCCGCGGATTCCCCAAACCTTCCTCGAACCGGTGTCGGAGGACGAGGGCGTCCAGGGCGCCCGCCTCGCCATCGCCGACAACAACACGACGGGGCGGTTCCTCAACCAGCGCTTCGATCTGGTCGAGGTGACGGTGCCGGAGGACGGGCGCGTCGAGGACGCTGTGCGCGACCTCGCCGGGCAGGGCGTGCGGCTGCTCGTCGCCGACCTGAAGGAGGACGCCCTGCTCGCTGCGGCGGCGGCGCCCGAGGCGGCCGACATGCTGATCTTCAACACCCGCGCCCCGGACGACGACCTGCGCAACGAGCGCTGCCGCGCCAACCTGCTGCATGTGACGCCCAGCCGACGGATGCAGGCCGACGCGCTGGCCCAGTATCTCGCGTCGCGGAAATGGATGAACTGGCTGCTGGTGGTCGGGCGGACGCCGGAGGACGCCGCCTACGCCGACGCGATCCGCGCCGCCGCCAAGCGCTACCGCGCCCGGATCGTCGAGGAGAAGCGCTGGGCCTTCGAGGACGCGAACCGCCGCGTCGACACCGGCCACGTCACCGTGCAGTCGGAAATCCTCACCTTCACCCAGGGCACCGAGCACGACGTGCTGGTCGTCGCCGACGAGGCGGACGGATTCGGCGAGTATCTGCTCTACCAGACATGGCTGCCCCGCCCGGTCGTCGGCACCCATGGGCTCGTCCCGACCGCGTGGTCGCGCGTGCATGAGCAGTGGGGGGCGACGCAGATCCACAGCCGCTTCGAGCGGCAGGCCGGGCGCTGGATGCGGCCGCGCGACTACACCGCCTGGATGGCCGTCCGCGCGGTGGGCGAGGCGGCGACGCGCACCAAGTCCGCCGACCCCGCGGCGCTTGCCGCCTTCGTGCGCGGCCCGGACTTTACCCTGCCGGCCTTCAAGGGGCAGGGCCTGACCTTCCGGGAGTGGGACGGGCAGCTACGGCAGCCGGTGCTGCTGGCCGGGCCGCGGGTGCTCGTCTCGGTGTCGCCGCAGCCGGGCTACCTGCACCAGTTCTCGGAACTCGACACGCTCGGCGACGATCGCCCGGAAAGCCGGTGCCGCAACCGCTGAGAGAAGCCCCGGCAGGGGGCAACCATGGGAGGGAACGTCATGTCGTTAACCGGAGGAGCCGCCCGGATCGGCGCTTTAGCGTTGCTGGGCTTCGCCGTCGCCCAGCCCGCGCAGGCGGACACGATCTTCGTGTCGAACGAGAAGAGCAACACCGTCTCGGTGGTGGACGGCGGTAAGCTGCAGGTGGTCGCCACGATCAAGGTCGGCCGCCGGCCGCGCGGCATCACCTTCAACGAGGACATGACGCGGATCTTCGTCTGCGTCGGCGACGACAACCGGATCGACGTCATCGACGTGGCGACCCAGAAGGTCGTCGATCGGCTGCCCTCCGGCCCCGATCCGGAGCTGTTCGTGCTGGACCCGCAGGGGCACCGGCTCTACGTCGCCAACGAGGACGATAACATGGTCTCGGTGGTGGACATCGCGAGCAAGAAGATCATCGGCGAAATCCAGGTGGGGGTGGAGCCGGAGGGCATGGGCGTCAGCCCGGACGGCAAGATCCTGGTGAACACGTCCGAAACGACGAACATGGCCCATTTCATCGACACGGAGTCGCACAAGATCATCGACAACGTGCTGGTCGATGCGCGTCCGCGCGTCGCTCAGTTCACCGGGGATGGGCGGTTCGTCTGGGTGTCATCCGAGGTTGGCGGGACGGTCAGCGTCATCGACGCGGCCTCGCGCAAGCTCGTTCATAAGATCAGCTTCGCGGTCCAGGGTGTGCCGCGCGAATCCATCCAGCCGGTCGGCATCCAGCTGACCAGCGACGGACAGCGGGCCTTCGTCGCCCTCGGTCCGGCCAACCGGGTCGCCGAGATTGACGTCAAGACCTACGAGGTGAAGCGCTACCACCTCGTCGGCCAGCGCGTGTGGAATCTGGCGCTGTCGCCGGACGAGAAGCGCCTCTACACGACGAACGGCGTCAGCAACGACATGTCGGTGATGGATCTGGAGCGCGGCCGGGTCGTGAAGTCGATCTCGGTCGGCGGCGCGCCCTGGGGTGTGATCGTCAAGCCGTGACCTTATAGCCCTCTCCCCAGAGGGGAGAGGGTTTGAACAGCGGCAGTGATGGGCGATGGAGACGACATGGATTGCTTCGAAACGGCGCCTCCAGACCCGCAAGCCCGTTCCGGCGCCGCGGCGGCGGCCCCGGTCCTGGCGGTCGAGGGGCTGAGCCACAGCTTCGGGGCGCGGGCAACGCTGGACGGCGTGTCGTTCGGCGTTCCCGCGGGGCGGTTCACCGTGCTGCTGGGGCTCAACGGCGCCGGCAAGACGACGCTCTTCTCGCTGATTACGCGCCTCTACAACACCCGCCAGGGGAGCATCCGGGTCTTCGGCGCCGACATGCGCCGGCACCCGGCCCAGGCGCTGGCGCGCATCGGCGTGGTGTTCCAGCAGCCCACACTCGACCCGGACCTGACCGTCATCCAGAACCTGCGCTACCACGGCGGGCTGCACGGCTTGGCGTCCGTCGACATCGAAGCCCGGGCGGGGGAGGAACTGGCCCGCATCGGCTTGTCCGAGCGCGCGGACGAGCGGGTGCGCACCCTGTCCGGCGGGCAGCGGCGGCGGGTGGAGATCGCCCGCGCGCTGCTGCATCGCCCGAGCCTGCTGTTGCTGGACGAGCCGACCGTCGGGCTCGACATCGAACTGCGCCGGCAGGTCCTCGACCATGTGCACGATCTCTGCCGGGAGCGCGGGCTGGCCGTGCTGTGGGCGACCCATCTGATCGACGAGGCGCGCGACGGCGACGGCGTCGTGGTGCTGCACCATGGGCGCGTGCTGGCCGCCGGGCGGGTGGAGGAGGTGTGCGCCGCCACCGGCGCCGCGACCCTGGGCGACGCCTTCGCCCGCCTGACGGCGAAGGGGACCCGGGAATGAACGCGACGCTCCACTGGCGTTGCCTGCGCGCGGTCATCGTCCGCGAGGGGCTGCGCTTCGTGCACCAGCGCGAGCGGTTCTTCGCCGCGCTGGTGCGGCCGCTGGTCTGGCTGGCCATCTTCGCGGTGGGGTTCCGGGCTGTCCTCGGCCTGTCGATCATCCCGCCCTACGAGACCTACATCCTCTACGAGGACTACGTGACGCCGGGGCTGGTGGCCATGATCCAGCTCTTCAACGGGATGCAGAGTTCACTGTCCATGGTCTACGACCGCGAGATGGGCAGCATGAAGACCCTGCTGGTCAGCCCGCTGCCGCGCTGGTACCTGCTGGTCTGCAAACTGCTGGCCGGCGTTCTGGTGTCCATCGCCCAAGTCTACGTCTTCCTCGCTATCGCTTGGTTCTGGGGCGTCCAGCCGCCGGAACTCGGCTATCTCGCCGTGCTGCCGGCTCTGGTGCTGAGCGGGCTGATGCTGGGCGCGCTCGGCCTCCTGCTCTCCTCCTTCATCCGGCAGCTGGAGAATTTCGCGGGCGTGATGAACTTCGTCATCTTCCCGATGTTCTTCGCCTCTTCCGCGCTGTATCCGCTGTGGCGCATCCGCGAGGGCAGCCCGACGCTCGCCTGGATCGCCGGGATCAACCCCTTCACCCAAGCCGTCGAGCTGATCCGCTTCGCTCTGTACCTGCAATTCAACGGACCGGCATTCCTGGCCGTCGCCGCGTGCCTCGCGCTGTTCCTGGGCGGAGCGATCCTCGCCTACGATCCCGGGCGGGGCTTCTGGGCCCGCCGCGGCGGCCCGGCGGAACAGGGGTGACACGACGGGTGGAACCGGCCCCGGCGACCTGCGGTTGATGGCACAGACGACCGTCCGGTCATCCCGCCGGGCGGGCTCGGGTGGAGGAAACGTCATGACGGGACATTCCGACAAGTCTCAGGACCAGCCGCGCGGCGAGAAGAGCGTTCTCGGCAGCGAGCAGGAATTCAAGAAGGACCAACCGCAGGACGCCGGGCGGGACGAGCGGGCGAAGGAGGACATCGGCCGCATGGGCGAAGCGTCCCGCCAGAACCGCGGCACGAAGGACGCGGGTTAGCAGCGCCCGATCGTTCCCAGATTCGTCCAAAATCACCCTGGAGGACAGGTCGATGAAACATCTGCACATCCTGGCCGGTGCGTCTCTGCTGGCCCTCGCGTCGGCCGCGGCGGCGGTTCCGGCGTCGGCCCAAACCACGGGCGGCGCGATGCCTCAGGGCTCCGGAAGCCAAAGCTCCAGCCCATCGACCGGTGCTCTGCCGGACAACTCCCTGGCCGGGCAACGGCAGGGCACCGTCGGCGGCGGGGTCACTCAAGGCGGCGGACAAAGCGGCACGTCCGGCACCTCCATGCCTGACTCGCCGACGTCCGGTGCGTCGGGCGGTTCCACGAGCGGCACCGGCGCTCTGCCGGACAATTCCCTGGCCGGACAGCGGCAGGGCACCATCGGCGGCGGCTCGGTGACGCAGGGTGGCAACGCCACCTCCCAACCGCCGAAGCAGGGGTCCGGGCAGTAGCGGGGCGTGGGTTCAACCGTTGAGGGGCTGTCTCGGGACGGCGTTGCGGACCGCGGCCAGCGCGGCCGGGTCCAGCGCGCCGCCCCGGTCGGCACCGGCGCACAGCGCGGTGCGGAAACCGAGATAATCGGGCGCGAGCGGCAGCAACGCCGGAATGTCGTCCAGGCGCAGTGAACCGGCGAGCCCGGTCAGCAGGCGGTAACCGCGTGCCTGTGCCAGGAAGCGCGCCAGTTCGTCCTTCGTCTTGTGCCGCAGCAACCCGCCGGAGCCCTTTCCCGCAGTGTCGAGCATGGCACCGGCGAAGCCGGCTTTCGCGATGTCGGGAAGCAGAGTGCCGGGGTCGGTCCAAAGATCGGCGAACAGCACGGCGACGATGCGGGTGCCCCGCCGGGCCTCCGGCGCCAATGCCTCGACGCAGCCCACCGGATCGCCGGGGGGAGACAGGCCGATCTTCACGTACTCGACGCCGCAGGCCCAGGTCTCGGCCACGCGCCTCGTCACGGGGGCGGGGTCCATCGGCAGGTCGCCTACGGTGGCGCTCAGCGGTGCGCGGACGGACCATCGGCGGGCTGTGTCCACAGCGTGGGCGATGGCGTCCTGCGGCCATGCCCCGAGTGCACCAGCCTTGGGGTCTTTCAAATCGAGAATGTCCGCACCACCCCGTGCGGCGAGCGTCAGTTCCTCCAGGGACGCGACGCTGGCGAGCAGCCGCGTCATGGTGCCTTCCCCCCGCACGCCCGGTGTTCGGCGATGCGGTCGAGCAGCCAGCCCCACGCCTCCAGCTCGACGGGACCGGCGGTCTTGCCGATGGCGATCGACAGATAGTCGATTTCCCGGTCAATCTTTTCGGGTGGCAGGAGGTGCAGGCGGCTGACCAGAATCGCCCCCTCCACCACGGCGGCCTGCGCCCGGTTGAATCCACGGAACGGACGGTGGGTGACGCGATGCACCGGGCGGCAGTCCAGGCGCGGGCGCACGCCATCGTCCTCCACCGCGGCCACGTCCAGTTCCTCATGCGCCAGCGCCCCGGCGAGCACCGCGCCGCGGATGCGCTCCGCCGGAATGGTCGGCCAGTCGCGTTGCCGCCCGGAGACACAGCCGGCAAACACCCGGACGTCGTCGGTGAAGTTCACCACCGCGCAGCGCGTGGCGAGCAGGTTGTCGAGCGTGCGCGACGGACGGAAGGGGGCCAGGACATAGCCGGTCTCGGTCACCGTGGCGCCCATGGGGGCCACGTGGACGGTGCCCGCCGCGTCGCAGCTCGTGATGATGGTTTCGCGGATGAAGGTCACGTCTCGCCCCCTCCGATGCTGTCCGGCGCGTCCGCCGCCACGCCCCAGCGCAGTTCGTTGTCCTGGCTGTAGCGCTTGCCGAGCTGCCAGGCGATCTGCGCGCGCGCCAGTTCCGCCCCGAGATAGAAGGCGTGCCCCATATCGGTGCGGGGATCGATGTGCGGGAGCAGGGCGAAGGGATCGCCGGCCACATGGTGCCCATCGCGGTTGTAGAGATGGAGCCCCCGCTCCGTCACCTCGATCCGGTAGTTCGGGTCGCGGATGCGGGCGGCGAGGTCGGCCACCTGCTCCGGCGTGCTGGTGAAGGGCTTGCGGTCGCGCAGGCAGAGCAGGGCGTCGCCGAAATTGCGGGGCAGGGCACCGGCCTCCGCGGCGGCGAAGAACTGGCGCCGCGCCGCGTCGAACTCGCGGATGGTCCGGCGGCAATGGGGGCTGACCTGCACCGTCAGGACATGGTCGATGCGCAGTTCGGAGACGACCCCCATCAGCAGCGCGGTCATCCCCGGCGTGTCGGCGTCGGTCAGTTCGGTGACGTTGCCGACC
This sequence comes from Azospirillum brasilense, assembly GCF_001315015.1. NCBI lineage: Bacteria > Pseudomonadati > Pseudomonadota > Alphaproteobacteria > Rhodospirillales > Azospirillaceae > Azospirillum > Azospirillum brasilense. The sequence continues at coordinate 193,207 of NZ_CP012916.1, forward strand.
CCCATCAGGATTTCCAGGTCGGGATGGCGCGCCCGGACCTCGCGGTAGCGCAACAGGGAGTCGGTGAAGCCGTGATGGATCGGCTCCAGGATCGGGTCGGCGATGCAGCGGCGTCCCGCGTCTCGGATTGCGTCCAGCGCCCGGTCGAGCGACGGGAGATCGCCCGGCGTGGTGGGGATGACGATGGGCACCGCGTCGGTCTCGCGGGCGACCCAGGCGGTCTCCTCGGTCAGGCTGAGCAGGTAGGAAGCGCCCGCCGCGGCACCGCGCAACAGCTCCCTGGGGTCGAGGGAATCGACGCTGACCGTGTGGCCGGCCTCGCGCAGTGCCGTCACCGCCTCCTCCAGATGGGGGAAGGGATGGTCGGGCAGTCCGCCGAGGTCGATCACATCTGCCCCGTCCGCCGCGAAGCGGGCAGCCCGCTCCAGGATCGCCGGCACGTCGAGCAGCGGCGCCTCGACGATCTCGGCAAAGATCCTGGTGCGGTAGCGGCTGAGATCGAGCGGGGTGGCCTGACGCCGGAAATGCTGGGGCAGATCATCCAGCTCGTCGGGACCGCGCTCGAAGGGCACGCCGAAATGGGCGGACAGCCGGTCGAGGTCGCCGCGGAACCGCCCCGGCAGCAGGACGAGGTCGGCCCCCTCGGTCGAGGCGAGGCGGCGCAGCACGATTTCCGTCGTCGCCAGCGCCGCGACCTTGATGCCGAGATTGACCACGGTGGTTCGGAACTCCAGCGGTTCCAGTGCGGCAAGCACATGGCGCAGGCGCGGTTCGGCCAGTGCGCCGGTCAGGAACAGGACGTGCTTGGGACGCTCAGCCATCGGCGTCCTGTTGATCGACGGGCAGGGCAAGGTGGGTGCCGCACGGGTTGCCCTGGTCCAGAGCCTTGGCGAAGCGCCGGTGATCGTCGCGCGACACGCACCAGACGGCCCCGCCGTAGCGCGCCATGCGGTCCGGCAAGGCCGGATCGACGATGCCCTCCGATACGAGCTGCGTCACGGGGGCCACGGCGTCCGGCAAGGCAGCGGACTTGACGAGAACCGCGCAGGCGGCGCCGAGCGCGCCGGCCAGCCAGACCGCCAGACTGTCGGACGTGACGTCCCAGCTTTCCGCCACGTCGGCGTTGTCCGCCAGGGGAAGGGGCATCCAGACGGTCGGGCTCGGCTGGCCGCGCAGGTCGGCGAGGCTGCGGGCGGGTGTCAGCCGCGGCTCCAGGTCGGCCAGGGCGGTTCCGTACTGCTCCATGGCGAGCAGGGCCATGCGGTGCGCGGCACGGTCGCCGAAGCCGAGCGCCGGCTGGGCGTCGCGAACGGCGTCGGCGAAGGGACCGCCGCCGGGGACGATCACGACCCGCAGGCGCCGCGCCGCGGCCAGGATCTCCAGCCAGCGTCGCAATTCCGGGGCGCGCCACAGGCTGCCGCCCAGCTTCACGACCCACAACGGCGCGCTGCTCATGATGCCGTTCGCGCTCCCTCGGGACGGGAACGCTCGATAACGATGCCGACGCCGCCGGATTCCGGGACGACGTCCAGCTTCTCCACCTGCACCCGCGCGCGGGTCACATCCGGGTTGGAGAAGCACAGCGCGAGGATCCGGTCGCCCAGCGTCTCGACGAGGTTCACATGGGCGCCGTCGCGCAGGGCGCGGATGCCGTCGATCAGGAAGTCGTAGGACAGCACTTCGTCCAGGCTGTCGGTCATCGGCCGGTCGGGCCAGGGCAGAGTCAGCGAGACGTTGATCCGGACGCGCTGCGTGCGCTCCTTTTCCTCGTCCCAGACGCCGATCCGGAACTGGTCCACATAGTCGCGCAGCGTGATGTCGTAGTACCGGACGCGGCTCGCCGCCGGGCGGTACGGGACATAGGAGAGCAAAGCGTCGTCGGCCAAGCGATCCTCCTCCCCGTGTCGGACGAAGGTTGGCTCCCCCGCCTCGGATGTCGTCAGGGTTCGTCACCGGTCGGACGGCGGTGCGGCCAGCAGGCGGTGACGCAGCAGCCAGTCGACGCCGCGCCGCCACGACCGCTCGTTGTCGCCGCGGATGTCCGCGTTCGCGACGGCGATGATCTCGCCGTCTTCACCGCCATCTCCGGTGCGGCGCATTATAATCTGCATGTTGAGGATCAGCGTGCTGATCTTATGGATGAAACCCGTCACCACGATGTCCGCGCCGGCGCGGCGCCCGAGGTCGCGTTCGCAGCCGTTGCACCGATAGAGCGACGCCGGCACCTCCGCGGCGACGGCGCTGTCGTGAACGCCGGTCACCGCGTAACCGCCATCCTTCAGCCCGTCGCGCAGCAGCGCCGTCACCCGTTCCAGCCGTCCGGCATGGTCCGGATCGGGAGGTTCCCGGCTGGTGTCCACCAGTTCCAGATCGAAGACCAGAACCTTGGCCGGCGTCTGCGCCGCCGCCGGAGCCGCGCCGCTCAGCAGCAGGAACAGGAGCGCCGGCGCAGCGAACTCCGTCGGCCTCATCCGAATGCGTGGATGGGCAAGGACGCCCGATGTCCGGCAGAATCCCATCATGCGTCACCGCTCCGCTGTTCTTGCCGTCGCGTTGCTCACCTTGGCCTCTGTCCCGGCGGCGTCCGTTCCGGCGGGGGCGGCCGGGAGCGACCCGGATTGGCCCTGCGTCCAGATCCTCGTGCCGGCCCTGTCGTCCGGCCAGATCTGGCCCGGCGATCCCATAGAGGGGAAGGAAGGCGACTGGCGCGATATTCCCGGCACCGAACCGGTCCTTAAGCAGCTTCTCGACCGCCGGCTCGATCCGGAGCAAGAGCAGGCGGCGATCGACCGCTTCGCCGACCAGCTGGAAGCCGACCGGGCAGCGGCGGACCGCAACGCCGCCCTCACCGCCCTGTTCGCCGGCGTCTTCGACGCGCTCAACCAGGAGCGCGGGCAGGCCATTTCGGCCATCAAGCGCTACGCCCACCAGCAGCGCGTCCTGCTCGACAGCATCGACGCGGCATTGACCCGCCTCCAGACGCTTCCCGCCGACGCTCCCGAGGCGGCGGCGCTGCGGGAGGAGATCGCGTGGCGGCGGCGCATCCTCGACGAGCGGCGACGCAACCAGACGGCGTTGTGCGAGCAGCCGGTCCAGTTCGAACAGAAGGCCGGCCGCATCGCCCGGGACATCGCCGCCCGCCTGGACTGAGGCGAGCGGTTTCGCTCAGTTCGACGGGCCGCCGGTGAAGGGCTGCACCGTCTCCAGCCCGTATCCCGCCTCCTGCCAGCGCATGGCGCCGTCGGAATACCAGTAGACGTTGCCGTACCCCCACTCCACGGCGCGCTTGGCGGCGTTCCAGGACATCCAGCAATCCGGCTCGCAGAAGAAGACCAGCCGGGCGGCCCGATCCCCATGACTCACGGTCTCCAGACCGGCGCGGAAATAGCGCTCCTGTTCGCCCGACAGGCTGCCGTAGCCGGTGTTGGGAAGCCAGACCGCGCCCGGCAGACTGCGGCGGGGCGGCGGCACCCACACGGCCGGCTCCGGACGGTCCGCCGGGCGCGGCGGAGCCGGCATCACGTCGACCAGCCGCGTGTCGGGAAAATGCTCGATCAGCCGCCGCAACTCCGCCAGGGTCACGGTGGAGGCACCGGACAGGCCGGCCGGGGTCGGGGCGCGGTATTGGTCCATCCGGTAGCCCGGCGGCTCGATGGCGGCGGCGGTCTTCAACGCGCCATCGGGGCCGATGATCGGGACGTGGTAGCGCAGCAGGATGCGGTCGATGTCGTCCTGGCGGCGCTTGATGAAATCGTTCAGCCAGTGCTTCCACTCCGGCTCGTCGGAGCGGATGCCCATGGAGATGTTGAATTGCAGCCGGGCGCCCGCCGGCTCCTTGACCAGCGGCACGACGGTCAGCGGCTCCGTCTGCTGGGCGGCGAAATAGCCGGCGATCGGCCCCCAGATCACCGCGGCGTCGGTCCTGCCGGCGGCGACGTCCTCGATGGCGTCGCGGGCCGGGTTGTTGGCGCGCGTGTCGGTGTTGAGCTGGTAGGGCTCCGTCCGGGTGATGCCGTAGAGGCGCAGCAGATTGACCGCGGGCGTCTTCTCGACGACGCCGATGCGGGCGTCTTTCAGCGACGGATCGCCCACGCTCTCCGCCCGGATGCCCGACTTTGTGCGGTAAACGAGGGAATAGACGGTCCGGTAGTAGGGGTTGGTGTTCTGCATCAGCTCTTCGCCGGACGCCGTGCCCATGACGAGGTCGCACTGTCGCGCGCGCAGCGTGTTGCGGACGAAGCCGATGGTCTGCGGCCACCAATAATAGGTCACCGGTTTCTTCAGATCCTCGCCGATGAGCCGGGCGATCTCGTTCTCGAAACCCTCCATCCTCTCGTTGGAATAGGGCAGGAGGTTGCCGTCGGCGCAGACCCGCACGGTCTCGCGTTCCGTCACCTCGACGGCGTGGGCCGGCGCGGTGACGGACAGCAGCGCCGCGGCGATGGTGACGGCAAGGGCGATGGATGCGGAAGGATTTGCCATGAAGGAACCTCCTGCCGGATCAGCCGCCGATGCGTTGCGGGCGTCCGCCGGGCAGCGCGCCGTCGGCCCGTGCCTTCAGGTAGCGGTAGATGTCGTCCAGATGGTCCATGATGTTCGGATCGAGGCCGAAGGAGGGCATCACCTTGTCGCCGGTGGCTCCCTGGTTCTGGCGGCCGTTGACCACGACCTCCTTGAACTCGTCGTAGCTGAGGCGTTTGAGCGAGTCCGCGAGGCTGGGGGCGAAGGACGACCCCGACGCGTCGAAGCCGTGGCAGGTGTGGCAGGTCGCGTGGAAGCGGCGGTAGCCGTTGTAGGTTCCCTTGTCCACCTGACCGTCCTTGACGATGTAGGTCGGTGTTCCGTCGGGGGTCGTCGGCGCGTCCTGCGCCAGGGCGGCGAAACAGGCGACGGTGCCCACGGTCAGCGCACCGGTCAGCAAGCCAAGTCTGCGTTTCATGGATGTCGAGATCCTTGCCCGGAAGCCGGGTCCCAGTAAATGCCGAAGGCTCTAAAGCAAAACCCCCGGTGCGTTGCGGCACCGGGGGCAGGTCTGCCGATCACTTCTGGTCCGGGATGTGGAACACCGTCAGGACGCCACCGAGCTGGGTGTATTCGCCCAGCGACTGGTGGGCGCCGACCGCGCCGAGGCCGGCGGTCGCCACGCCTCCACCCTCGGTGTGGCCGGGATGGACGGCGTTGTGCCACGCCTGCGCCCCGGCCTCCTGGGTCAGGCCCGCGGCGAGGCCGATGCCGGCCCAACCGCCGACGCCCGACAGGACGGCCACATACTGCTTGCCGTTGTGGGTGTAGGTGTTGATGTTGCCGATGATCCCGGACGGGGTCTTGAACCGCCACAGCTCCTTGCCGTCCTTCATGTCGACGGCGACAAGGTAGCCTTCGAGCGTCCCGTAATAGGCGACGCCGCCCTTGGTGGACAGGGCGCCGCTCCACACCGCGAAGCGTTCCGGCCGCGACCAGACGATCTTGCCGGCCGCCGCGTCCCAGGCGATGAAGTTGCCCATGCCGCCGTGCGAGTTCGGCGTCGGGTACATGGACACGGTCGAGCCGACATAGGCCTGCCCCGCCGTGTAGGAGACGGAGAACGGCTCATAGTCCATGCAGATGTGGTTGGTCGGGACGTAGAACAGGCCGGTGTCCGGCGAGAAGGAGGCCGGTTGCTGGTCCTTGCTGCCGAGTGCTGCCGGGCACACGGCCGCGGTGTTCTTGTCCTCGCCGTTGGCAAAGGTGCTGTATTTGTCGACGACGTTCGGCCGTCCGGTCTTCATATCGACGTCGGTCGCCCAGTTGACCGTCGGGTCGAACTTCTGCGCGACGAGCAGCTCGCCGGTCGCCCGGTCCAGGGTGTAGGCGAAGCCGTTGCGGTCGAAGTTGACCAGAACCTTGCGCTGCTGGCCGTTCATGTTGATGTCGGCGAGGATGTTCTCGTTGACGCCGTCGAAGTCCCATTCGTCGAAGGGCGTCTTCTGGTAGACCCACTTCGCCTCGCCGGTCTCCGGATCGCGGGCGAAGATGGTCATCGACCATTTGTTGTCGCTCTTGGCCCGGTCCTTGTCGACGGCCCGCTGCGTCGGGTTCCAGGTGCCGGGGTTGCCGGTGCCGTAATAGATCAGGTTGAGCGCCGGATCGTAGGTGTACCAGCCCCAGGTGGTCCCGCCGCCGCGCTTCCATTCCTCGCCCGGCCAGGTCGAGACGCCGAGGTCCTTCTGCCCGATGGGCTTGCCCATCATCATCGTCTTCGACGGGTCGATCTTCACGTCGGTGTCGGGACCGGTCGAGAAGGCCCGCCACACCATCTTGCCGCTGTTGGTGTCGTAGGCCGTCAGATGCCCGCGCACGCCGAACTCGCCGCCGCTGATGCCGACGAAGACCTTGTCCTTGACCACCAGCGGGGCCGCCGTCAGGGTCTCGCCCTTGGTGTGGTCGCCGTTCTTGGCCTTCCACATCTCCTTGCCGGTCTTGGCGTCGAGCGCCACCAGCGTGTTGTCCGCCTGTGCCAGGAAGACTTTGCCGTCGGCGACCGCGACGCCGCGGTTGACGGTGTCGCAGCACATCACCGGAATGACGGTCGGGTCCTGGACCGATTCATATTTCCAGATGACCCGCCCCGGGTTGTTGAGGTCGAGCGCGAAGACCTTGTTGGGGAACGGCGTGTGAATGTACATCACGTCGCCGACGACGATCGGCCCACCCTCATGGCCGCGCAGAACCCCGGTCGAGAACGACCACGCGACCTGGAGATTCTTGACGTTGTCGGTGGTGATCTGGTTGAGCGGGCTGTACCGCTGTCCGGCATAGTTGCCGAGCTGAGACGCCCAGTTGTTGGGGTTCGCTTCATTCTTGAGAATACTGTCGTTCGCAGAAGCCGAGCCGGCTGCGACGACGGCGACAGACGCCAGAAGCCAGCGAGACAATACCTTCATGACGATCCCTCCCGTGATGGCGCTTATTGTTTACCCAAAAACCAATGGGCTTCTTGCTTATGAGCGCAGCGCTGAGTGCAAAAGGGCGTTGTCGCGCGGATATTGTCGCGCGGTATGTTCGGTTCTGAATTCAATATTCAGAAAAGCTGACGCCAAATTGGTACTTAATGCTATATTGGGACCATCTTCTCGTCAAGGCTCTGCCGAATAGAAAATGTCAAACAATCGTCTTGTGCCAGATTTATCCAGGACCGGCCGCAAATTGGGAGTAAGAGATTAATCCTTCAAAACAAGATTTTGTAATTTATTTATTTGCAGTTTTGAGCGCGAATTTTGTGCAGAGCAGCAATATTTGCTGCAAAGCAGCGTGGCCCGATCCGTGACGCCGGCTGTTGATGCATGCGTTCCGGCCTTCGTCCGCCTTGGCGGAAGCGCCGAAGGCGCCGGCTCATCGAGCTTTCGTACAGGAAACGCGAACCATGTTTGAACTGGTTCTGGTGATTTGTCTGGCCGTGCGGCCGGACCACTGCGCCATCGAGCGTCCACTCTCCTTCGAACGGTATCCGACCGCGGTCGAATGCACGCACAACAGCTACGTCCACGTCGTGCATTGGCTCATGGAACATCCCAACTGGAACGTCCGCCAATGGCGGTGCGAGCAGCCCGGGGCCTGACGCCAGCGCAGGTTGCTTCAAGGATAGAAAACACGTCACTCAACGTTCCGTTGACCTGCGGCGCGCCGACTCCAGACTTGCGCGAAAGCTTCTCTGGACCTTGCGGCCCGTTCCGTTTCATCCGTTGCACCAACGGCTTTGCAAACTCCCAACGTTTAGGCATTGGTTAACCTTCGATGCCTAATGATTCGGCGCCCTGTGGTTTGGCTCATTTCCGAGCAGCCGTAATCGCGCAATCCTGTCCTCGTCCTGGGCATGGCATGCGGCTTGCTCTCGCTGATCCACACGATGTTGGCACAGCCGTGCCGTTGCGTTTTGGAGCGCCCGATGTTTGTTACCCTGTCGATGATCTTCTGCCTGGCGTCCGACCCGACCCAGTGCCGGACCATCAACCCGATGGTTCCCGACACCGAACCCCTGACCATGTCGAGCTGCCCGATCGCCGGTCAGATCGAGAGCGCCAAGTGGATCAATGACCACCCGAAGTACGAGCTTCAGCGCATCCAATGCACGGTAGGTAAGCGGTTCAAGCAGCAGGGTGCGTGAGGGTTTGACGGGGACGGTCCGGTGCCGCCTCACGCCAGCGCCGCGGCCCGGCGCAGGTCGGCCACGAACTCCGCCTGCGCCCGCCGCCGCTCCTCGTCTCCCGGGAGCCTCAGCAGATAGGAGGGGTGGACGGTGACGAAGCCGTTCCACCCGTCGCCGTTCCGCCCGTCGCCGTTCCGCCCGTCGAAGGCCATCGGCCCCCGCTCGCGCAGCACCGAAACGGGCCGGCCGCTCAGCGCCAGGGCGGCCGTGGCTCCCAGCGCGACGACGAGGCGGGGGCGGACGAAGCCAAGCTCCGTCATCAGCCACCAGCGGTAATGCTTGACCTCGCCGGAGGTCGGCGACTGGTGGATGCGCCGCTTGCCGCGCTGGACGAATTTGAAATGCTTGACGGCGTTGGTCAGGTAGAGGCCGCCGCGGTCGACGCCGGCTTCCTCCAGCGCGGCGGTCAGCAACTGGCCGGCGGGGCCGACGAAGGGGCGGCCTTCGCGGTCCTCCTGGTCACCCGGCTGCTCGCCGACGATGGCGATGGCCGCACCCTCCGGCCCCTCGCCCAGCACCGCCTGCGTTGCCCCCGGCACCAGCGGCTCGGAGCGTTGGATCAGGCGGTTCAGTTCGGCGAGGCTGTCCGGGGCCTGCTTGGCCATCGCCGCCACCGCCTTCTCCGGCATGCGGCGGCGCGGGATGGCGGCCTCCGCCTCCAGCATCGCCTGGACGCGGGCGGGGGCGGAGCGGACCATGGCCGGAATGGCCGCCGTCTCCGGCATGTTGGCCCAGTATTTCCGCGGCATCTCCGCCCGCATGGCCGTCGGGTTGACCCGAGCGGGATTGAAGGTGCTTTCGTAATAGCGCAGCCAGCCCTCGGCGAAGCGGTCGTCGGTTAGAGAGTCCGGACGCTCGGCGGGCGGGCCGGTCATCAGGCGGTGGCGGTCCCAGTGCAGCGAGCCCTTCGGCGTCAGGATCGTCCACACCATGCTTTCGAAGCGCTCGACGAAGAAGGGCGCGACGGCCTCGACGATGTGGTGGTCGGGCTCGAACCACGCGATGTAGCGCTCCCCGCCGTCCAGGGCAGGGAGCGCGCGGAAGCGCAGGAAGGCGTGCATCTTGTGGATGTCCCGGCGCACCGCCTTGTCGAGCCGCTCCAGCCGGTGGACCAGCGGGTCGGCGTGCTGGTCGAGCAACGCGCGCTCCCCGTTCAGCACCCGCCAGACCAGCCGGTAGAGCAGGGCGTAGCGCTCCGGATCACCGTGGCAGACGACGGTTTCGATCAACTGACCGACCGCTTGGGGCAGGAAGACCGGGGGGCCGTTTTCAAGTGCGGGTGCTTCGTCGCCGAACAGCGACGGCGCGCCCACGCTCCACAGCACCGCCTCGGGCGCCGTCCGGGCGGCGGCGAGGCGGCGCACCGCCCGGCGGAAGCCGTCGAGGTCCGCCCCTTCCCGCAAGGTGATCGTGTGCATCGTCAGAACAGACTCAGTTGGCTGGACGGGGTGACCAGCCGCTGCCGCAGGTCCAGCCGGTCGGTCAGCCCGCCCACGGGGTGGTAGTCGGCGGCGATCAGGAAGGGGCGGGCGCGGCGCAGCCCGCTCGACAGCCGCCCCAGATCCTCCATGCGCAGGCGGGTGTGGCGGCGCGCCGACAGGATCTTGTCGACGGCGCGCGCACCCAGCCCCGGCACCCGCAGCAGCATCTCGCGGTCGGCGCGGTTGACGTCCACCGGGAAGCGCTCCCGGTTCTTCAGCGCCCAGGCCAGCTTCGGGTCGATGCCGAGATCGAGCATCCCGCCCTCGCCGCCGGACGCGATCTCCTCCACCGTGAAGCCGTAGTAGCGCAGCAGCCAGTCGGCCTGATACAGCCGGTTCTCCCGTTGCAGCGGCGGCGGCTTGACCGGCAGCACCGAGCTGGCCTCCGGGATCGGGCTGAAGGCCGAATAATAGACGCGGCGCAGCCCGTAGCGCTGGTAGAGCGTGCCGCTGGTCTCCAGGACCGAGCGGTCGGTGGCGTCGTCGGCTCCGACGATCAGCTGGGTGCTCTGGCCGGCGGGGGAGAAGCGGCGGCGCTCCTCCTTGGCCTCGACGATGCGTTCGTTGACCTGACCCATCACCGCCTTGATGGTGCCGCCGTTCTTCTCCGGCGCGAAAGCCTTCAGGCTATGGTCGGTGGGCAGTTCGAGGTTGATCGACAGGCGGTCCGCCCACAGCCCGGCCTGCTCGATCAGCCAGGGGCTGGCCTCGGGGATGGTCTTCAGGTGGATGTAGCCGGCAAAGCCGTGGTCGCGCCGCAGCGTCCGCGCCACCAGCATCATCTGCTCCATCGTGTGGTCCGGCGAACGGATGATGCCGGAGGACAGGAACAGCCCCTCGATGCAATTGCGCTTGTAGAAGCCCAGGGTCAGTTCCACCACCTCCGCCACCGTGAAGCGGGCGCGGCGGACGTTGGAGGAGCGCCGGTTGATGCAGTACACGCAGTCGAACAGGCAGTGGTTGGTCAGCAGGATCTTCAGGAGCGAGACGCAGCGCCCGTCCGGCGTGTAGGCATGGCAGATGCCGGCGCCGGTGGTCGAGCCCAGCCCCTCCTTGCCGCCGCTGCGCGGCTTGGCGCCGGACGAGGCGCAGGAGGCGTCGTATTTCGCCGCATCGGCCAGAATGCCGAGCTTCTCGATCAAGGCGTCGTCCATCGTCCCATCCCACGCTGCTTGTGTGTTCTTAATATGTTCTCATGGGATGGGGAGGCAAGCGGCGTGTGCGGCGCTGGGTGAGACAAAGTCGGATCAGGGTCTCTGTGGCAATCTTGGATGGCAGCGAAGCGGGACCACATATCCGGGATGACCAACAATCCGCCGTTCCGGCTCGGCCGCCGCACCGTCCTTGCCGCCACCGTCGCGTCCCTTGGCTGCGTCTTGACCCGCCCGCCGCTTGCCGCTCAACCGGGGGTCGCGTTCGACCCGGCCTTGCTGGACCGTGCAATCAAACGGGCGGCGGGGCTCGACCGGATCCACGCGCTGGTCATTGGGCGGAACGGCGCGGTGGTGTCGGCAGAGGCCTTCCGGGGACCGGCGGTGAACCGCGCCGTGAACGTCAAGTCGGTGTCCAAGACCATCGCCGCCTCGCTCGCCGGCATCGCCATCGACCGCGGGGTCCTGCGCGGCGTCGATGTCACCCTTGCCGAGGCGGCGCCGGGGCTGGTTCCGGCGGCCGTCGATCCGCGGGTGCGCCGGATCACCATCGCCGACCTTCTGACCATGCAGGCCGGTCTGGAGCCGACCTCCGGGCCGGGCTACGGCCGCTGGATCAACAGCCGCAATTGGGTCGCCGACGCGCTGCGCCGTCCCTTCGTCACCGAGCCGGGCGCGCGGATGCTCTATTCGACCGGGAGCTACCACCTGCTGGGCGCTGCGCTGTCCAGCGCGTCGGGGCGCAGCCTGCTGTCCCTGGCGCGGGACTGGCTGGGCGAGCCGCTGGGCATCGAGGTGCCGTCCTGGACGCGCGATCCGCAGGGCTTCTATCTCGGCGGCAACAACATGGCGCTGTCACCGCTCGACCTGTTCCGCTTCGGCGAGTTGTGGCGGCAAGGCGGCCTGTGGAACGGAAGGCCGGTCATCAGCGCCGCTTGGGTGGAGGCGTCCTGGGTGCCGCGCACGCGCTCCCCCTTCTCCGGCGACGACTACGGGTACGGCTGGTTCCTCGCCACGGCGAAGGGGCACCGCATCGCCTACGCGCGCGGCTATGGCGGGCAGATGCTCTATGTCGTGCCCGGCCTGGGGCTGACCGTCGTCGTCACCTCCGACCCCACCCGCCCGGCGCGCTCCGATGGGCATGTCGGTCTGCTCAACGCCCTGCTGACCGACGACATCATCCCGGCGGCGGAGATGGCCTGACGAAGTGGCGGGTCAGGCGGACAGCGTCCCGCTGCGCAACCGACGCATCACGTCCCGTCGCGGCAGCCAAGCCACCAGCACGGCCCCGACCGCGGCCATCGCGGCAACGGTCCCGAGGAAGGCGGCCAGGGGAACAGCGCCTCCAGGCAGGGGAGCGCCGTCGGCAAGGCTGGCAACCACCGCCGCGCCGCCGACCCAGCCGAGCGGCACCGCGACCGCGGCGACCGCGGCGCCCAGGAGGACGAATTCCAGCACCACCGCCTGGACCATCGAACGCCGTCCGACCCCGAGGGCGTGCAGGATCGCCATCTCCTGAAGCCGCCGCCGGGCGCTGCTGGCGATGGCGCCGAGAAGGACCACAGCCGCCGCGCCGAGAGCGACGACGGACAGGCCATCCAGCAGCCGGCGCACGGTCTGGACGGTCGAACCCAGCGTGTCCAGGACCGCCGCCACGCGGATCGTGGGGGCTTGCGGGACGGCCTGCGTCACCGCCGCTTCAACCGCCGGAACCGCCTCGGGCGAGGACCAGACGGCAGCGACGAGGCTGTGCGGCGGCGGTTCGGGGAAGGGGGAGAGGAGAACCGGAAAATCCAGGTCCAGCCGCGTCCAGTCGATGCGCCGGAGGTTGGCGATCGTCGCGGTCACCGGACCGCTCGCCAGGGCCAGCGTGAGACTGTCCCCCACCGCCAGCCCCAGCCGGCGGGCGACCTGCGCGTCCAGCGAGGCGAGCGGCGGGCCGGTATAGCCCTCGGGCCACCAGCTCCCCGCGACGATCCGGTCGGTGGTAGCGGGGCGGGCGCGCCAGGACAGGCCGCGGTCGCCGCGCACCGCCCAGCCGACGGAGCGCGGGGCATTCGCCTCGGTGATGGCGACTCCGTTGAGGCGGCTGATCCTGGCGTGCAGGAAAGGCGCCGTCTCGACCCGCCCGACGCCGGGCAGGGCGGACAGGCGCTCGCTCAAGCCGATGCCGTCCGGCGGGGGAACGTTCAGCACGACAACGGAGGGCGTCTGCGCCGGCAGCGTCGCCGCGACATGGCCGGTCGCCGACCGTCCGACCACGCCGACCGCCACCAGCAGGGTCAGGCCGATGCCCAGCGCGACGGCGACCGGGACCGTCGGCGTGCCGGGCCGCCCGAGGTTGGCGACGGCCAGCCGCATCACCGGTCGCCGTCCGTGCGCCAGCCGGCGTGCCATACCAGCGAGCCCACGCCCCAGCAGCGCAAAGCCCGCCGCCACCAGCCCGGCAAGGAGCAGGAAGCCGGCGACCGCGAGCGGCATGCCCGTCCAGGCGATGAGCAGACCGGCGAGCGCCAGCCCGAGCAGCGCGACCGCGCCACGGGGCCGCCAGCCCAAGGGCCGGGACAATCCATCCACCGCCCCCCGCCAGATCGCCGCAGGGCTGGTCCCGGCGGCGCGGGCCAGCGGCGGCACGGCGCAGAGCAGGGCCGCCAGCAGCCCGACCGCCCCCGCCAGCAGCAAGGCCGCCGGATCGACGGCGCCGCCCGTCTCCGGCATCCAGTCGAGCGGCAGGGCGTTGACCGCTATGGCAGCCAGCGCAGCGCCGGTCGTCACGCCGATCAGCAGCGCCACGCCGACCACAGCCAGCGTCTGCAACAGGAAGGCGGTGAAGAGAAGGCGTGGCGAACAGCCCAGCGCCTTCAGCGTGGCGAGGACCGGCAGCCGCCGGGCGAGATGCGCCGACAGCGCCCGGCCGACGCCGACGCCGCCAACCAGCAGAATGGACAGCGCTCCCAGAAGGAACAACGCGCGGGCGAGGTGGACGGTGCGGTCCACGCCCGGAATGCCGTGTGAGGCATCGACGATCCGCCATCCGGCGTCGGGGAAGCGCTCTTCCAGATCGCGCAGGACGGCGTCGGACCGGACCGTTTCCGGCAGGAGGAGGCGATAATACCAGTAGACGGGCATCCCCGGCTCGGCAAGGCCCGTCGCGTCCAGCGCCCTGCGGTCGATGACGACGCGCGGACCGAGGGAAAAAGCGCGGAACGCCCGCTCCGGCTCATGCTCCAGCACGGCGCGAACCGCCACCTCGGCGGCCCCGAGCCGCAGCCGGCCGCCGAGGGAAAGTCCCAGCGCGTCGAGGAGGTCGGCGGACACCGCCGCCCCCCATCGCCCGTCCCGGTGGGCCAGCGCATCGTTCAGGGACGGGGCGCCGGACACCGTCGCCGCGCCGACCAACGGGTAGCTTCCTTCGACCGCCTTCAACTCGACCAGGGCGCGGGCGCTGCCGGTCACCGTTGAGGCGACGGGACGCAACTCCGCCGTCTCGCCGACCCTGCCCAACGTGCCGAGGACGGCCCGCTGCTCCGGCGTCGCCGGCGCGTGGAACAGGCGCAGGGAGAGGTCGCCGCCGACCGCTTCGCGCGCGGTGGCCCGCATCCCCTCCAGCACGCCGCCGCTGAGCGAGCCGACGGCGGCCATCATGGCAGTTCCCAGCGCCACGCCAAGGACGACGATCCAAAGTCCGGCGACGCCGCCCCGCAGGTCCCGCCAAGCCAGCCGCAACGCGATGCGCAGATGAGTCATGGCGGACATATCGTGAAGGTCCCGCCAGCCGGCAACCGGTTCGCTGGCGCCGCTGTTGCGTTTGACATTCCCCTCTCCCCTCCGGGGAGAGGGAAGGGTGAGGGGGTTGCGCCTCTGCCGGACTTGGCGCCACGGGCATCCCCCTCACCCTTCCCACGCCTGCGGCGCGGGTCCCTTCCCTCTCCCCGGAGGGGCGAGGGCTTTGCGGGCGCCGCTATTCCCGGATGTGCAGCCGCCGCCGGTGGCGGGGCGGGAGGGGAAGGGCGGACTGGACCGCCGCCAGGGCGCGCAGGCGCTCCGCCAGAGGCGGCGGGAAGGGCGTCACCTTGCGGGTGCCGAGATCGACGTGGATCGACAGCTGTTCCATGGTCGCGGCGACCGTTCCGTCGTCGGTCCGGCGGATCTCCAGCAGGCTCAGCAGGCGCTTGTCGTCGGCGTCGAGCAGCCGCAGGGCCACCCGCAGGGGCGTGCCGGCGCGCAGCTCCCGCCGGTAATGCACCGCCACATCGACGACGAACAGGCCGAGCCCCTTGTCCCGCGTGTAGGTCTCGCCCAGTCCCCATTGCTCCATCAGGGCATAGCCGACCTCGTCGAACAGGGCGACGTAGCGCACCATGTTCATGTGGCCGTAAAGGTCGATCCAGCTCTCGTCGACGGTGTGCACGCCGGACAGCAGGATGTCCGGCGGCAGGGCGTGGTCCTGGGTCATGGGGTGCCTTGGAGGGGGGAGGTCTGGTCCGGCGGGAAGACGCCGCGCAGCCATTGCCGGATGGCCGAGATGACCGGCGTGTTCCAGCGGTGGACCGGGGCGATGAAGTAATAGCCGCCGATGGTCACGTTGCTGTCCACCATCTCCACCAACTCGCCGTTGGCCAGCGGCTCTGTCACCAGCAGGTCGCTGACCAGGGCCACGCCGCGCCCCAGCCGGGCCGCCTCGATGGTCAGATGCGCCTGCCACAGCCGGGGGCCGCGCAGACGGGGGATGTCGGCGATGCCGGCCTCCTCCAGCCAGGCTTCCCACATGCCGGTGGACTGCTCGTGGATCAGCGGCAGGCCGACGAGGTCGGCGGGCGTGCGCACGTCGGGGTAGCGCGCCTTGAACTCCGGGCTGGCGATGGCGAGGATGCGCGGCCGCGCGAACATCTCCGAGCGCAGCCCGTCGGCGACGGAGCCGCCGTCCTCAAGATACATGATCTCGGCGTCGGCCTCCTCCCGGCTGAAATCGGGGCGGGTCGAGGTCGGCTGAAGGATCACCTCCCGCCCGGTCAGCGCCTCCTCCAGCTCCGGCAGGCGGGCGAGCAGGCAGCGCGAGGCCAGCCCGGCGAGGCAGCAGATGTGCACCGCCTCCATCCCGCCGTTGCGCAGCTCGTTGCTGGCCTCGCCGATCAGGTCGAAGGCGCGGCGGAGCTGGGAGGCGTAGCGGATGCCCTCGCGGGTCAGGGACAGGCCGCGCCCCGACTTCGCCACCAGCTTCACCCCCACCGCCTGTTCCAGATTCTGGATGTGGCGCGACACCACCGTGTGGGACACCGCCAGCTCGTCGGCGGCGGCCCGCACCGTGCCCTGGCGGGCGAAGATGTCGAAGGCGCGGAGGGCGAGAAGGGGCGGAAGGCGGCGCGCCATGCGGACCTTTGTGCTGTGGACGGAAGCCGGGGCGAGGCTGGGAGCGATCCCGGCGGCAGTATGGACCAATTCCGCCAGCACCGCACGCGCCCCTTCGCCCGCCGCCACCCGTCGCTCTCCCCCCGCGCCGCCGGCCATCACACCACCGCGTCGCGACGGAAGGCGCCGATCTCGTCGGGGCTGAAGCCGAGATCCGCCAGGATGGCGTCGGTGTGCTCGCCCAGCCGCGGTGCCGGGCTCTCCGCGGGCAGGGGGGCCTCCGGCATGGTGATCGGCACGGCGGCGAAGCGCTTGCCCGAGCCCTCCGGCACCTCGACGACCATCTTGCGGTGAACCACCTGGGGATCGTTCAGCGCGTCCGGCACGCTGTTGATCGGGCTGGCCGGGACGTCGGCGTCCTCCATCGCGTCCAGCCAGGCGTCGCGCCCGCGGGTGAGGAAGACTTCGCGCAGCAGCGGCTCCAGCTCCGCATGGTTGGCGTTGCGGGCCGAGCCGGTGGGGAAGCGCGGGTCGGACAGCAGATGCTCCAGCCCCATGGCGCGGCACATCCGGTCCCACTGCTCGTTGGTGTCGACGCAGATGGCGATGGGCTTGTCGGCGGTGGGGAAGGCCTGGAAGGGGGCGATCAGCGGGTGGCGGCTGCCCAGCGCCCGCGGCGTCTCCCCGGCGTTCAGGAAGCGGGCGATGGCGTTCTCCATCAGGGCGAGCTGGCAATCGAGCATCGCCACGTCGATGAAGCTGCCCTCGCCGGTGCCGGTCCGCTTCTGCAGGGCGGCGAGGATGCCGACGGCGGCGAACAGGCTGGACCCGATGTCGCCGATCGACGCGCCGACCCGGCAGGGATCGCCGCCCGGCTCGCCGGTGATGCTCATCATCCCGGACATCGCCTGGGCCACCACGTCGAAGCAGGGCCGGTGGCGGTAGGGGCCGTCCTGCCCGAAGCCGGAGATCGAGGCGTAGACCAGCCGCGGATTGACCGTCTTCAGATCGGTGTAGCCCAGCCCCAGCCGGTCCATCGCCCCGGCCCGGTTGTTTTCCACCAGCACGTCGCAGGTGGCGACGATTTTCTTAAAGATCTCCTTGCCCTTTTCCTCCTTCAAGTTGAGCGTCAGACTCCGCTTGTTGCGGTTGACGCTGAGGAAGTAAATGCTTTCCTCCTCGCTGAAGGGGGCAATGATGCGGGTGAAATCGCCCTTGCCGGGACGCTCGATCTTGATGACTTCCGCCCCCAGCGCGCCGAGCAGCCAGGTGCTGTAGGGGCCGGCCAACATGTGCGTGAGATCGACCACGCGCACGCCGGCCAGGGGGCCTTCGCGGCGTTGCGTATCGGTGTTGAGCATGCAAGATCCTTCGGATGGCCGGACGCCGTTCAGGCGGGCCGGGCGGGGCCGCGCGCCCGGCTGGAAACCGGTCCGGTCCAGAGCGGCGGCGGGAATGCGACACCCAAAGGCTTGCGCCGCGGCGGCCGGAAAACAATCGCTTAGTTTGGCCCAATCCGGTGCATGGAAAGCACCGTTCCATGGATTTGCCCGGTGTAGCATTGGTGCGTTCCGTGCACCGGACCGCATCGTTTTTTCTGCTTGTGACACGAACTGTGTCCGGTAGTCTTGATCTTGCCGGGAGCGGATCGGCCTGATCGAAATCTCTGCCGGCCAACGGGAATTCTTCGCGATTTCCGAGACGGGCGATCCCTTTACTCCCATCGCCTGTCCACTGAAGCCGCTCGGCGCGCGTCGCGGCAGCGATGCGCGGCCTTCCACAACCAGGAAAGGACAACCCGCGCGTGATCGATCTTTCGGGAAAGGCGGCCATCGCCGGCGTTTATGAATCGCCCCGCCGGGATGCGCCGCGCGTCCACCCCTTCGCCCTTCAGATGGAGTGCATCCTCGGCGCGCTGGACGACGCCGGGCTGACCCTGAAGGACGTGGACGGGCTGTGCGCGGCCTCCGGCGACTGGGCCGAGGGCGGCAGCACCATGGATGTGGTCGAACTGGCCGAATACATCGGGATCGCGCCGACCTACGTGAACAGCACCGACGTCGGCGGCTGCTCCTACATCCTCCAGGCCGGGCAGGCGGCGGCGGCCATCGCCACCGGGCTGGCCGAGGTGGTGGTCATCAGCTACGCGGCCTGCCCGCGCTGGTGGCCGCTGAGCAGCCCGTCCTTCGACCCCTTCGTCTTCCCCGCCGGTCCCGGCCAGTATGAGATTCCCTACGCGCCGACGCTGATTTCGACCTACGGCCTGTTCGCCCGTCGCCATATGGACCTGTATGGCACCACACCGGAACAGCTTGCCCAGGTGGCCGTGACCTTCCGCGAGCACGCCGCGAAGAACCCAGACGCCCGGCTGCGCAAGCCGATCACGGTGGACGACGTGCTGGCCTCGCCGATGATCGCGTCGCCGCTGCACCGGCTGGACTGCTGCGTGGTGACCGACGGCGGCGGCGCCGTGGTGATGACCAGCCGGGAGCGGGCGCGCGACCTGAAGAAGCCGCCGGTCCATCTGGTGGGTTACGGGGCGGCCGTGGCGCGCACCCAGAACAGCCAGATTCCCGACGACCTGACCACCCCGGCGGCGCTGTCCGGCCCGCGCGCCTTCGCCATGGCGGGGCTGACCCCCGGCGAGATCGACGTGGCGCAGATCTACGACGCCTTCACCATCACGCCGATGCTGGCGCTGGAGGATCTGGGCTTCTGCGGGCGCGGGGAGAGCGGCGCTTTCGTCGCGGACGGCAACCTGACGCTGGGCGGCAGCCTGCCGACCAACACCGACGGCGGTGGGCTGTCGTCCAACCATCCGGGCAAGCGCGGCATCTTCACCCTGATCGAGAGCGTCCGCCAGTTGCGCGGCGAGGGGCCGGGCGTTCAGGTGCCCGACGCCCGCATCGCCCTGGCCCATGGGCTGGGCGGCACCTTCTGCTCCGCCGCCACCGCCATCCTTGCCCGGTAAGGTGTCCCGATGACTGTCATGACCATCCCGCCGGTCCAGGACGAGACCTCCGCCCCCTTCTGGGAGGCGGCGCGCGAGGGGCGCTTCCTGATCCAGCGCTGCCCGGAGACCGGGCGGTTCCAGTGGTACCCGCGCGCCCATTCCATCCATGCCCCGCACGCCCGACCGGAGTGGGTCGAGGCGAGCGGGCGCGGCGAGCTGCTGACCTATTCGGTCGTCCACCGCGGCAACCAGCGCGGCGATCCCTACGTCTGCGCCCTGATCCGGCTGGAGGAGGGCGTCACCGTCTTCTCCCGCGTCGAGGGGGTGGCGGAGGCCGATCTGCGGGCCGGACTGCCGCTTGCCGTGGCCTTCCACCAGCTCGACGAGACCACCAGCCTTCCCGTGTTCCGCCCGCGGACTCCCGACTGAGGGTGCCTTAGAATGACCGCCATCCATCTCGACGACATCAAGCCGGGCGACCAAACGCGCTCCTCGCGCGTCACCGTCACCGAGGCGCACATCGTCTGGTTCGCCGGGCTGACCGGCGACTTCAACCCGCTGCACATGGACGCCGAGGCCGCCAAGGCCAACGGCTTCGGGCGGACCATCGCCCACGGCATGCTGACCCACTCGCTCAGCACCGGGCTGCGCTCCGCCATCGACGACTGGGCGATCCTCGCCTTCCTGGAGACGCGCCGCCGCTTCGTCGGCCCGGTCTTCGCCGGCGACACCGTGCATTACGAGGCCGAGGTTGCGGAGGTCCGCCCCAGCGCCTCCAAGCCCGACCGCGGCATCGTCCGCGTCGCCATCACCGTGAAGAACCAGCGCGGCGAGACCGTGCAGGAGGGCGAGGACGTGCTCTCCATCGCCCGCAAGGAGGCGCAGGCATGAGCGCCGCTGCCACCCATCCCCGCCGCCTCGCCGGTCGTGTCGCATTCGTCACCGGCGGCGGCGGCGGCATCGGGCGCGCCGTCTGCGAGCGGCTGGCCGCGGAAGGGGCGGCGGTCGTCGTCGCCGACATCGGTGCCGAGGCCGCCGAGAGCGTCGCCGCCGCGCTGCGCGCCGACGGGGCTCAGGCCCACGCCACTGCGCTGAACGTCGCCGACCGGGAAAGCTGGGGCGCCGCCGTGACCGGCCTGCCCGAGGCCTTCGGGGGCGTGGACATCATGGTCAACGTCGCCGGCATCGTCCGCGACCGCTCGTTGCCCAAGATGACCGACGCGGAATGGAGCGCCGTCATCGACGTGAACCTGCGCGGCACGTGGCTGGGCTGCCAGACGGCCTTCCGGCTGGTCGGCGACCGCGGCTGGGGGCGCATCGTCAACATCGCCTCCACGGCGATCCTGGGAACCTTCGGGCAGGCCAACTACTCCGCCTCCAAGGCCGGGGTGGTCGGGCTGACCCGCACCGCCGCCCTGGAAGGGGCGCGCCGCGGCATCCTGGTCAACGCCGTCGCTCCCGGCGTCGTGGAGACCGCCATCGTCGAGGGCGTGCCCGACGCGGTGCGCTCGCAGTGGCTGGAGAAAACGCCCATCGGGCGCCTCGGCAAGCCGGCGGAGATCGCCGCCGTCGTCGCCTTCCTGGCGTCCGACGACGCGGCCTACGTCACCGGCCAGACCATCGTCGCCGACGGTGGGGCGACCACCGGCGATTACTGATTTCCGACAAGCAACGAAGAACGACGCCGAAACGGCGGAACCGCAACAACAAGACAGGGATTGGCAACATGATGGAATTCTCGCGCCGCCGCCTTCTCCAGACCGGCGGACTCGTCGGCACCGCCCTGGTGACCGGCGGGCTGGCCGGCACCGCCTTCTCGCGCATCGCGTCGGCGGCGGATGACCCGCTCTACGCCGCCGCGAAGAAGGAAGGTGCCCTGACGCTCTACTGGGGCTCCTACGAGCAGCAGACGATGGAGGCGATCCGCGACGCCTTCAAGGCGAAGTATCCGGGCATCGAGGTCAACCTGCTCCGCCAGGCCTCGCAGACCGTCTACACCCGCCTGCGCATGGAGCTGCAGAGCGGCGTCCACGAGTGCGACTCGCTGGGCACCACCAACATGCTGCACTACACGGAGCTGAAGAAGATCGGCGCGCTGGCGCCCTTCGAGCCGGTGGACGGGGTGCACATTCCGGACGCCTTCCGCACCCTCGACCCGGACAAGATGTTCCATGTCGGCGCCATCAGCCTGACCAGCATCAACTACGCGCCGGGCAAGGTGCAGTCCCCGCCGCAGAGCTGGCAGGCGCTGCTGGAGGACCAGTGGCAGGGCAAGATCACCACCGGCAGCCCGGCCTTCTCCGGCGACGTGGCGAACTGGGTGGTCGCCATCCGCCGCAAGTACGGCGACGACTTCCTGCGCGCCTTCGGCAAGCAGAAGCCGAAGGTCGGCCAGTCCAACGTCGACACCGTGACCGACATCCTGGCCGGTGAGCGCGTCGTCGGCTCCGGCGCGCCCTTCAGCTACACGCTGACCCAGAAGGCCGCCGGCAACCCCATCGATGTGGTGGCGCCGTCCGACGACGCCATTCTGAACCTGGGCGTCACCGGCATCCTGGCGAAGGCCCCGCACCCGAACGCCGCCCGGCTGTTCACCAACTTCCTCTACTCCACGGAGGTGTCGATGATCCTCCAGAAGAACTACTGGCCGACGCTGCGCAAGGACGTGCCCTGGGCGGAGGGGCGGTCGCTGGACCAGTTGAAGTGGTACCGCAACACCGGCGACGACCTCGGCCCGGAGGTCGCGGAAGGCATCGCCAAGTGGAAGGAACTGGTGCGCTGATCGCTGATTCCCTCTCCCCTCTGGGGAGAGGGGTAGGGTGAGGGGGTTGCGCGTGTCGGACCGTTCGGCAAAAGCGCAACCCCCTCACCCGGCGCCTTTGGCGCCACCCCTCTCCCCGGAGGGGCGGGGGACAGTACGGACAATGGAGGCGGACCCTATGGGGGTCATTTCAACGGACAGCCCAGACAGCGCAGCCGCGGCGACCGCGCGCCCGGCGATGGCCCGCGTGCCGCTCGCCAGGACCCTGGTCTTCGGCGCCGTCGCCCTTCTTCTCTTCCTGCTGGTGGTTCTGCCCTTCGGCTGGGTTCTCAACAACAGTTTCCACGACGACATCACCGGCACCTGGACGCTCGGCAACTACGCGCGGATCTTCCAGTCGGTGGACCTGCTGGAGCCGCTGTTCAATTCGCTGCTCCTCGCCGTGGCGACCGCGGTGATCGCCGTCGGCATCGGCGTGCCGCTGGCCTGGCTGGTGTCGCGGACCGACCTGCCGTTCCGCCGCACCATCCGCGTGCTGACGCTGACCGCCTTCGTCACCCCGTCCTTCATCGGCGCGACCGGCTGGATTCTGCTGGCGGCGCCCAACTCGGGCTGGCTGAACGCGCTGTGGCGCTCGCTCGCCGGGGCGGAGGCGGGGCCGCTGCTGAACATCTACTCGATGACCGGGGCGATCTTCATCTGCGGCATCTACACCGTCCCCTACAGCTTCACCATGGTGTCGAGCGCGCTCGACGAGATGGCCGTGGAGCTTGAGGACGCCGCCGCCACGCTGGGCTCGGGCACGCTGCGCACCATGCTCAGCATCACCATCCCGCTGGTCACCCCGGCGGTGATCGCCAGCTTCATCCTGTCCTTCATCCAGGGGCTGACGCTGTTCGGCGTCCCGGCCTTCCTGCTGACGCCGACCGGCATCCCGGTGGTGACGACCAAGCTGGCCGAGTTCTACCAGCTCTTCCCGCCGGAAATCTACATGGCGGCCGCCTACTGCATGCCGCTGCTGCTGGTCACCGCCATGCTGTTCTGGATGCGCCGCCGCATCCTGGGCCGCAAGCAGTTCGTCACCATCTCCGGCAAGAGCCGGGCGGGGCGGCGGATCGCGCTGGGCGCCGCCCGCTGGCCGGCCTTCGGCGCGGCTCTGCTGCTGCCGCTGGTTTCGGTGTTCCTGCCCTACGCGGCGCTGCTGCTGGTGTCGCTGACCCGCGCCTGGGGCCAGGGCCTGTCGTGGGAGAACCTGTCGCTGCACTGGTACTGGTGGGCGCTGTTCGGCAACTCGGAGACGCACACCGCCATCGTCAACTCGCTGCTGTTCTCGACGCTCGCCGCGACGATGTGCGTGATGCTCGGCACCGTGGTCGCCTACATCGTGGAGCGGCGGATGGTCGTCGGCGCCAGCCTGCTCGGCGCGGTGGCGACCGTCCCCATCATCATCCCCGGCATCGTCATGTCGGTCGGCTTCTTCGCCGCCTACACGCGGGCGCCTCTGAACCTCTACGGGACGCCGCTGCTGCTGGTGGCGGCCTTCGCGGCGACCTTCCTGCCCATCGCCTACGCCCATGGCGGGTCGATCCTCAAGGGCATCGGGCCGGAGCTGGAGCGCGCCGCCCGCAGCCTGGGCGCCGGGGAGGGGCGGACCTTCCTGTCCATCACCATCCCGCTGATGGGCGGCGGATTGCTGTCGGGCTGGTTCCTGGTCTTCATCCCGATCATCCGGGAGCTGTCGGTGGCGGTCTTCCTCATCACGCCCAAGACCAACGTGATGACCACCCTGATCTACAACGCCAAGGACGGCGGCAACTACGAGGCCGTCTGCGCCATGAGCGTCCTTCTCCTCCTCATCACGCTGGCGCTGGTGGCCGCCGCCGGTCCCCTGACGCGCCTGACCACCGTGCGCCGCACCTCTCGCAAATCCGGTCGCAAAACCGCCCCGGCGGAAGGAGTTCTCCCCACATGAGCGGGATCCGCATCAAGAACCTCCGCAAGTCCTTCGGCACCTACACCGCTCTGCACGGCATCGACCTGCAGGTTCCCAACGGCACGCTGCTGGCCTTGCTCGGCCCGTCGGGCTGCGGCAAGTCCACGACGCTCCAGCTCCTCGCCGGGTTCGAGGCGCCGACGGAGGGCGAGATCTGGGCCGACGACGTGCTGCTGTCCTCGGCGCGCGGGGTGCTGCCGCCGGAGAAGCGCGGCATCTCCCTGGTCTTCCAGAACTACGCGGTGTGGCCGCACAAGACGGTGGAGGAGAATGTGGCCTTCGGCCTCGCCATCCGCCGCCTGCCCAAGGCGGAGATCGCCGAGCGGCTGGACCGCACGCTGCGCACCGTCCGGCTGGAGGCATTGCGCGACCGCTACCCGTCGGAGCTGTCGGGCGGCCAGCAGCAGCGCGTCGCGCTGGCCCGCGCTCTGGCGGTGGAGCCGCGCATCCTCCTGCTCGACGAGCCGCTGTCCAACCTCGACGCCCATCTGCGCGAGGAGATGCGGTTCGAGATCCGGCAGGTCCATGACCTGCTGGGCCTGACCACCGTCTATGTCACCCACGACCAGTCGGAGGCGCTGGTCACCGCCGACCGCATCGCCGTCATGAAGTCGGGCCACCTCCAGCAGCTCGGCTCGCCGGAAGACATCTTCGAGCGGCCGTCCAACGCCTTCGTCGCCACCTTCATCGGCGCCAACAACGAGCTGGCCGGGACCAGCGAGGGCAATGGCGCCATCCGCGTCGGCAGCCATGTGCTGACCGCCCCCGACCGCAGCGGCGCGGCGCATGGCGGAACGGTGTCGCTGTGCGTGCGGCCCTCCCAGGTCCGGCTGTTCGCCGCGGACCAGGCGCCGGACGCCACGGGCTGCAACGTGCTGTCCGGCACGGTCCAGCGCTCCGCCTATCTGGGCGAGTACCGCGACGTGCTGGTGGATTTGGGGGGCGGGCGGACGCTGCGCGCCTTCATTCCGCCCGCGCAGAGCTTCGCTCCGGGCAGCGTGGTGACGGCGCTGCTTCCCATCGGGTCCTGCCAGATCCTCGGACCGGCGGCCTGATCGCGGCCTAAAACTGAGAAAGTCCGAACGATGACCATCGCCACGACCGGCGAGGCCGACGCCTTGCCCGAAATCCTGACCGAGCGGCGCGGCGCCGTCCAGTGGGTGATCTTCAACCGGCCCAAGGCGCGCAACGCCATCACCCCCTGGATGGAGGACCGGCTGATCGAAATCTGCCGGGAGGTCGATGCCGACCCGGCGGTGAAGGCCCTGGTGCTGACCGGCGCCGTCGGCGACAAGCCCGCCTTCATGGCCGGTGCCGACCTGTCCTGTCTGCAGAGCGTCAAGACGCCGGAAGACTACACGATCCTGGAGGACCGCGCGGAAACCGCGGCGATGGCGCTGGAGGCGGTGCGCGTACCCACCATCGCCGCCCTGGCCGGTGCCTGCGTGGGGGAGGGAGCGCTGCTCGCCGCCTGCTGCGACGTGCGCATCGCCACGCCGTCGGTGCGCTTCGGCTTTCCCATCGCCCGCACCGTCGGCAACTGCCTGAGCATCAAGAACCTCGCCCGGCTGGCCGCCATTCTCGGCACCGCGCGGACCAAGGAGATGATCTTCAGCGCCCGCCTGCTGAGCGCCGACGAGCTGTCCGGCGCCGGCGCCCTGCGCGGCGTCGTTGCGGACGACGACCTCGCCGAGCGCACCCAGGAGCTGGCCGAGGAACTGGCGGGCCTTGCCCCGCTGACCCTGTGGACGACTCGCGAGGCCCTGCGCCGCTGGCGCGACCATGGGCTGCCGGCGGACGGCGATGCCGACCTGCTGCGCCTCTGCTACCTCTCCGCCGACTATCAGGAGGGCATCACGGCCTTCCTGGAGAAGCGCCGCCCGGTCTGGGTGGGGCGGTAGGGACGGCCTTGCCGCCATCCACACCCTTCACTATCCTGGCGCCGCATCACGCGCCCATGCGGGCGTTCAGCCGCCATGGGACCCGCCTGTCATGCCGACCACGCCCGACGACCTTCCGAGCGGCGCCCCCGACGTTGCGGCGCTGGAGCGGCGGTTGCGGGCCGCCCCCGACGATCTCGCGGCGACGCAGGAACTGGCCGGGCTGCTGTTCCAGGCCGGCCGCGCGGCCGACGCCGAACCTCACGCCCGCAACGCCGTCCGGCTGGCGCCGGAGGACGCGCGCTCCCACAGGCTGATGGCGCTGGTGCTGGCTGATACCCAACGGCCCCAGGCGGCCGAGTTCCATTACCGCCGGGCGTTGGCCCTGGCGCCGCCGGACGCCGCGACGGTCGCGAACCTCGCCTGGAGCCTGACCCGGCAGGGCCGGCTGGAGGAGGCGCGGCGGACCTACCGCCGGGCCGCGGCGCTGCACCCGTCCATCGCGCTGACCTGGCACGGCTGGGCGCAGACCGAGGACGCCGCCCGCGATCTTTCCGCCGCGCAACGGCTGGTGGAGCGCGCCCGGCGCCTTGACCCCGGCCACCGTGGCGCCGACACCTTCACGGCGGCCCTGCTGGCCCGGCAAGGGGACGGAGAGCAGGCGCTCGCCGTCCTGGACGCCTCGGCCGTCCGTCATGGCGCTGCCGACCCCGACGCGCTGCTGGAGACGGGGCGCATCCTCGATCGGCTGGGCCGCCACGACGAGGCCTTCGCCGCCTTCGCCGCCGGCAAGGCGCTGCTGCGGCAGGCCGGGCATCGCTATGGCGAGGAGGAGGCGGTGGACCTCATCGCGCGCCTCGCCACTTTCTTCGTGGCACCGCGCCTGCGCCTGATGCCGCGGCCCGCCACGCCGGCCGCCGGGCCGCAGCCGGTCTTCATCGCGGGCGCCCCGCGCTCCGGCACCACGCTGGTCGAGCAGATCCTGTCCTGCCATCCCGCCATCGCCGCGGGGGACGAGCTGCCCTCGCTCGGCACGGTGGTCCGGGCGCTGCCTCAGACGCTGGGCAGCCCGCTCGGCTATCCCGAAGCGCTGTCGGAGCTGTGGATGGGCGACCAGCGCGACGGGCTGGAGCGGCTGCGCAACGCCTACCTCCGCCACGCCCGCAAGCTGGTTCCGGCCAAGCCCGGCCATACGCTGTTCACCGACAAAATGCCCTTCAACGAGACGCATCTCGGTCTGATCGCGCTGATGTTCCCCTCGGCACCGGTGGTGCATGTGCTGCGCCATCCGCTGGACGTGGTGCTGTCGATGATGGGCACCAACCTGACCCACGGCTTCCATTGCGCCAACGATGTCGTGACGGCGGCGCGTCACGTCCTGCGGGTGTTCGATCTGGTGGAGCATTACCGGCGGGAGATGCCGCTGCGCTACCTGCCGCTGCGCTACGAGGATCTGGTGCGGGAGCCGGAACCGGCGGTGCGGCGCCTGCTGGGCTTCTTCGGGCTGGGCTTCGACCGGCGGTGCCTGCGTTTCGAGGAGAACCGGCGCCCCGCCCGCACGCCCAGCCACGCCCAGGTCGCGGAAAAGCTGTACAGCCGCTCCATCGACCGTCACCGCGCCTACAGGACCCATCTGAAGCCGGCGATCCCGATCCTGGAGCCGGTCATTCTCGGGCTGGGCTACAGCCTGTAGCATGCCACCCATGCCACCCATGCCCCCGTCCGACAGCGACCTCTGCGAAATCCGCCGCCGCGAAGGCCGGCTGGACGAGGCCGCCGCCCATGGTCGCCGCGCCGTCGCGCTCGATCCCGGCGACGCGGCGGGCTGGTACAATCTGGGTGTGGCGCTCTACGACCGGTTGGAGGTCGTGGCGTCCATCGCCTGCGAGCGCCGCGCCGTCCGGCTCGCCCCGGACGCGCCGGGTCCGCATTTCGAACTGGCCGAGGGGTTGCTGCTCTCCAGCCAGTGGGAGGAGGGGTGGCGCGAGTATGACTGGCGCTGGCGCCTTCCCGGCGTACCGCCGCTGATTCCGGCCGCCGTTCTGAAGCGGCATGGGCTCACCGCCGGACGGTCCTGGGACGGTCGCCCCTTGCCCGAGGGCACCCTGCTGCTGGTCGCTGACCAGGGCTTCGGCGACACCATCCAGTTCGCCCGCTACCTGCCGATGGCGGCGACGCTCTGCCCGAATCTCGTGGTCGCCTGCAGCCCGGACATGCGGCCGGTGATCCGGTCCCTTCCCGGCGGTTACCGGACGGTCACCGACTGGGAGAAGGCTCCGCCCTTCGCCGCCCACGCCGCGCTGTCCAGCCTGCCGGGACTGTTCGGCACGAGGCCCGACACCATTCCACCGCCGCTCTCCGGCCTGCGGGCCGAGCCGGCGCGCGTGCAGCGCTGGACGGAGCGCCTGGACGGGCTGCTGCCCCGCGGGTACCGCCGCGTCGGGCTGGTCTGGGCGGGGCGCCCGACCCATGGCAACGACCGCAACCGTTCCCTGACCCTCGCGCGGCTCGTGCCGTTCTTCGCGCTGGAAAAGACCGTGCTGGTGTCGCTCCAGAAGGGGCCGGCGCAGGCCGAGGCTGCCCGCTACTACGGCGCCGCACCGGTGGTCGATCTGGGACCGGAGTTGGAGAGCTTCGCCGACACCATGGCCGTGCTGGAGCAACTCGACCATGTGGTCTGCGTGGATACGGCGGTTGCCCATCTGGCCGGGGCGATGGGGCGCCCGACCGCGGTGCTGCTGCCCTACGCGCCGGACTGGCGCTGGCTGCTCGGCCGCGGCGGCACGCCCTGGTATCCCACCGTCACGCTGCACCGGCAGCCGGCGCCCGGACGGTGGGATGAGGCCATCCGCGGCGCCGTCACCGCGGTGACCGGCAAAACACTCAAGGCTTCAGGGCAGCCAGCCCGTCGGTGATGCCCTTGGTGGAGAGCGGGAAGGCCACCGCCTGCGTCCCGCCATAGGGGCGGACGGTGATCTGCGCCCCTTTGGAGCGGCGCAGCGCGGTCAGCGTCGCCTCGTCCATCGGGGCGTTGGCGAGGCAGCCGTCCTGGATGCACTGCTGGTAGGTCAGCGGCAGGGGCTTGCCGTCGTCGATGGTCAGCGCCGCCCCGGCGCGCAGGTCGACGCCCAGCGGCAGGATGACGACCATCACCCCCTTGCCGTCGGGGGCGAAGTAGCCCACCGACGCCTTGAGGATGCGGGTCGCCTGCTTGGCCTCCTTGTTCTCCATCACGCGGGTCTGCGAGAGGAAGCAGCGCGGCTTGCCGTCAGGGGGCGTCTCGCATTCGGTCTGCCAGTCGCCGAAGGTCTTGCCCGGCTCCACCGCATTTGCGGGAGCACCACCCGCGAGGAGGAGGGGGAGCGCCGCCAGCGCCCCCGTGATGATGGCCTTGCGCATCGCCGTCCTAGTCCTCACAGCTTCCACTTCAGGCCGGCGGTCGCCGACACCGTGTTCTCGCGGGCGCGGATCGCGTCCTGAACGCCGATGGTGGCGGTCAGCCGGTCGTCCAGAGCCACGCCCAGCCCGGCGCCGACCACCAGGGCGTCGCGGCCCGGCTTGCTGGCGTCGGCGGTGAAGGCCACCCCGCCCAGACGGTTGGTGGTCGAGGCCGTGGCGTCGGCGAAGTCATGCTCCCACGCCAGGGCGGCGTTGGGCAGCAAACGCCAGCCGCCGACCGTCACGCTGGTGCCGGCGCGCACGCCGACCGCGCTGCGCAGGCTGGTCCAGCCCGCCGCCTCGACGTCCAGCGCCACGCCGCCGCCGGACTCGCGGAACGCCTCGCGGGTGATGCGGTCGAAGCGCAGGCCGGCGCGCGGCTCGATCCACGCGCTGTCCGATCCGGCGAAGGCCATGCGGTGCCCGGCGGCGATCTCGGCGGAGAAGTCATGACCGTCGGCGCTTCCGCTGGCGCCCTGGCCCAGCGTGCCGAAGGCGATCCCGCGCGAGGCGTCGTAGTTGGCGTAGCCGTAGCCGATGGCGCCCTCGACAAAGGGGCTGTCGGCCGTGCCGCGCAGGCTCCAGGAGCCGTAGAGGGTCGCCTGATAGCTGTCCACGTCGGCCTTGCCCAGCCCGTCGCGCGAGGTGACGCGGTTGCGCAGGTAGCCGAGCGCCACGCCGCCGCTCACGCCGTTCTCGTAGCTGTGGTCGGCGCCCAGCAGGAAGCCGCCGATGCGTTCGGTGGTGCCGGCGGCGTTGCCGTCCGAGCCGGTTCGGCTGTAGGCCGCCAGCGGCTGGCCCCACACGCCGCCCGAACCGCGGGCCTCACCGGTTTCGCCCACGGCGCTCGTGCCGTTGCCGCTGCCGGCCAGCCGGACGCCGGAGGAGGACACCGCGCCGCCGCGCAGCGCCGACAGGCGGCCTTCCACCGCGCTGCCGAACAGGCGGCGGTTGGTGCGGTCGGCGGCCAGCGTGTCGGCGTGCAGCTTGCCCGAGAGTTGGTCGAGCGCCCCGGCGATGCCGCTGCCCGGCAGGCCGTAGAGGCCATTGAACAGCGGGGCGGCGACGCCTTCCAGCCGCGCCCCGGCGGCCGGACGCAGCGCGTCCACCGCCGCGCCGGCGGCCCGCTGGTTGCGCGTGCCGCCGCGGACCGCGTAGTTGGTCGGCGTAACCACCAGCCGAACTGTGGTGGCGTCGTACAGCGTGTCGAAGCGGGTGCCGGCTTCCAGCCCCGCCGTCGGCTGCGTCACCGCGGCGAAGCCGCCCGACACGCCGCCGTCCGCCTGGACGATGGTGAAGCTCTGGCCCAGCGTGGCGGTGTAGGTGTTGGTCGCGTCGCCGCTGATGCCGCGCAGCACCGGAGCCAGCGTGCCGGCGGCGGTGAAGGACGCCCCTTGCACCCGGATCTGATCGTGGTTGCCGGCGCCGAAGCCGGCGGTCGGGCCATCGATCTCGGCGTTCAGGACGCTGGTGCCGGTCAGGGTCACCGCGGACTGGAAGGTCAGCACGCCGGGGGAATTGCCCGGCGACACGGTGCCGGCCAGCGTGGCCGGGCCGCGGACGGTGCCGCCGCCGCTGAAGGTCGAACCGGCGCTGGTGGTCAGCGAGCCGGAGACCACGCCGTTCACGGTCGCCGAACCGCCATTCCCCACATTGACCGCGCCGGTGATGCCGGTGGCGGCAACGGTGACGGTGCCGTCGCCCACCGTGACCGGGGCCATGACGGCGCCGGCCAGGGTGGCGCTGCCGCCGGAGGTTACGGTGACCGCGCCGTTGACCGCGCCATAGGCGGCGACGGTCAGGGTGCCGCCATTCACCGCCAGCGTGCCGCCGACGCCGCCGCCCTCGACGACGGTCATGGCGCCGCCATGGGCCACCGTCACCGGGACGGCCACGACGCCGCCGACCGTGGCGCTGCCGCCGTTGTTCAGGGCCAGCGTGCCGCCCGCAACCACGCCGCTCCTGGCGACGGTCAGGGCCGCGCCGTCGCCCACCGACAGGCCGCCGGCGTTGGCGAGCTGGCCGGAGACGACCACGGTGCCGGGGCCGGACGCGGCCAGCGCCCCGCTGCCGCCGACGGCGCCCGCCAGGGTGACGGTGTTGCCGTTGGGGGCGATGGTGCCGCCCTGGCCGGTCACGGTGACCGACTGGCCGATGGTCAGCGGCGAGGCCGGGCGCAGCGTCCCGCCGTCGAAGGTGACCGAGCTGCCTTGGACCGCGCCGTCGCTGTTGGTGAAGCTGGGGCGGCTGGTGTCGATCACGCCGGTCGGCGGAGTGGGCGTGGGATCGGGGTTCGGCGTCGGGCCGGGATCGGGGTTGGGATTCGGATTGGGTTCCGGCTCCGGCTCCGGGTTGGGATTCGGTTCCGGTTCAGGCTGCGGTGTCACCTTGGTCAGGGTGAGCTGAATCCGGTTGTTCGCCGTGTCGAAGGTGGCCGTCGGGGTCAGCGTCGCGTCGCTGCCGGTGATCGCGGTGAAGGCGCCGGACACACCACCCGTCGCGGTCACGATGGTGTAGGTCGTGCTGTCGCCGTAGCCACTGCCGGTGGAGGTGACGGACAGGTCGCCGCCGATCGTGGCGGTGCCGGTGACGGCCAGCTTGCTGGCCGCGGAGGAGGTCGTCCGGATCGCCAGCGTGCTGTCGCTCTGCTGCGTGTAGTTGCCGGTGACCGTCAGGGTGCCGGGCGCGCCGGAGCCGCCGGGAGTCACGGTCGTCCCGGACGGGCTGGTCACGTTGCCGACGACCGTTCCGGTGCCCGTCAGCGTCGTGCCGTTGCTGAGTTGCAACCCGGTGGTGAGGGAGCCGTTGACGCGCAGCGTGCCGGCTTGGAGGTTCGTGGTCGTGGCCGAACTCGCACCCCCCAGCGTCCACTCCGTTCCGTTGACGTTGAGGGTGGTCAGGCCGGACACCGGTCCGGACAGGGTGCCGCCGCCCTCCAGAAGAAGGACTTGGTTTTGTCCATCGGCCTGGATGCCGCCGACCAGCACGCTGCCGTCCTTCAGGTTGATGAAGCTGCCCGCCCCGAACGCAAATGTCTTGATCGCGCTGAAGCCGTTGCCGGCGGCGATCGTTCCATGGTTGACGATGGTCGAGACACCGCTGACGGAAAGCGCGTCAACGTTTCCGATGATCGTGCCATAGTTGGTGATAACGCTGGGTGTGGTCAGGCCATACACGTTGACCGCAGGATAATCCACCTGTGAAAACGCTTGCGCCGACCTTACGCTCTTGATCAACGCCGTGCCATTGCTCGTGGAGCCGTTCGTGAGGCTGATCGCATGGGCGGATTCGATGGCGGACCAGTTGCCGATAATCGTCCCGGTGTTCTCGACAGTCGACTTCCGATTGTTCGCCGAACCGGCGAACAGGATGCCGACGTAGGTGTTCGGCACGCTGATCAGCCCGGAGTTGATCACGGTGCCGTAATTCTGTCCGTAGATGCCGTCGGCTTGATAGAAGTTGGTCTCGAGCGAGATCTTGATCGTGCCCTGGTTGGTCAGGGTCCATCCGTTGGGTGCCTTGACCCACACGCCGGTAGGCAGGTCGGTGTACTGGTTGCCGGTGCCGCTGTCGACCACGCCGCCGGTGCTGGTGATGAGGATGTTGCCGGCGGTCGGCTCGAAGGTCTGGTTCTGGATCGTCGACAACGTGTCCATCGGCGCCGCGTTTGCGGCCAACGACACGCCGAGCGCGATGGGTGCGGCGACCACCGCCGGCAGGCGCCCGCCTGACATCAGGCTTTGGCGGATCGACTCGAGGGGAGACGGCGACGGCGGCATGGGCGATTCACCTTGCGAGCGGGACGTAAGCGTTACGACCAATGGTTTACACCGTTCGATCATAACGAGTGCGCCGCGTTGCCGCCAAGACAAAATGTACAAACGCATGAAAATTTGCAATTTAGTTTTTACTCAATCTTGTAAATTATGCAGAAAAAGAGGCGATTGATTTATGTATACTTGCATAGTGAAGGTTGAAATGTAGTCTCGTCCGTTGGAGGGTGGGCAGGTTTGGCCAAGTTATGCGGAATGTTGGCGTGTTCTCAATTAACGATTTCAAGAATGGGCTGATTTGAAAATGCAGAAAATTGTCAAAAACCGTATTCACATCGGACCGCAGCCCCGCTTCGGCCGTGTCAATGTGGCAAATTCTCACACCGGAGGTTAATGGGTGGAGCGGTGCCGGCCCGGCGGTCGCTGCGCCTTCGCAGGCCGCCGGTCCGGATGCGATCAGAGGAGCCGGGCGTTCAGGGTGATCTCCGTTCCGGCCAGGGCCTTGGACACCGGACAGTTCTTTTTGGCGCCTTCGGCCTGCTGCTGGAAGGTCTGGGCGTCGATGCCGGGGATCTCGGCCTCGCAGTCGAGTTCGATTTTCGTGATGGCGAAGCCCTCGCCGGCCTTGTCCAGATGGACGCGGGCGGTGGTGTGGACGCGGGTGGGCGTGTGGCCGGCCTTGGACAGGCCGGCGGACAGCGCCATGGAGAAGCAGCCGGCATGGGCGGCGGCGATCAGCTCTTCCGGATTGGTGCCGGTGCCGTTCTCGAAGCGCGAGGGAAAGGAGTAGGCGCCCTCGAACGCGCCGCTGCCCAGCCGCATCGTGCCCGACCCCTGGGCGAGATTGCCGCGCCATTCCGCATCCGATTGCCGCACAGCCATTGGTGTTCTCCCGATCATGAGATTGTTGGATGAACCGCCGCTCAAGTTAGAGCCGTCCGGGGAAACGGCAATCACCACAAGTGTTAAGCAAGAGGAGCGGCTGACATCCGAAAAGCACCCGACGCATACGGAAAAGCAGAGGAAGACGCAGAACAATTAAGGTTTTGTGGCGTTGTCCCGGCACAGGGAAAGCCAGAGGTTGAATGGGGGTAGGAGGAATGAGCATGCGCCAACCGGATTGGCAGATCGCTGCCGGAGCGCCGCCGCGGGGCGGCGATGCCCAAGCGGTCAGTGCCGCCGACATCCGGGCGCTTCTGGCCGACAGCGGCTGGTTGGCTACCGACGCTTCCGCCTTATCCGACGAGGACGATCTCTACGCCGCCGGATTGACCTCCCACGGGTCGGTGAACCTGATGCTGGCGCTGGAGGAGCGCTACGGCGTCGAGTTCCCGGAACATCTGCTGCGCCGCCGCACCTTCGAGAGCATTGCGGCGATCCGGTCCGCGGTCGCCGGTTTGCTGGACGGTGCGCCGGGCGGGCCGGGGGTCGGATGAGGGCGCCCGCGCCGGACAGCCCGCCGACGATGGCCGCCGATGCCGCCGCCGATGCCGCGGCCATCGCCGGGCGCCATGCCGACAGCGTGGACCGCGAGGCGCGTTTTCCCGCCGAAGCCTTGGCCGCCCTGAAGGAGGCGCGGCTGCTCGGCCTGATGGTGCCGCGGGATTTCGGCGGCGGCGGCGGCGGTTTGACCGATGCGGCGGCGGTGGCCCATGCGCTGGCTCAGAAATGCCCGTCCACCGGGCTGATCTACGCCATGCACCAGATCCAGGTGGCCTGCCTCGTGCGGCACGGCCAGGGCAGCGACTGGCACCGCGGATTCCTGGAACGGTTGGCCGGGGAGCAGCTTCTTCTCGCCTCCGCGACGACCGAGGCCGGGATCGGCGGCGACGTGCGCTCCAGCGCCTGCGCGGTGGCCGGCACGGTCGAAGACGAGACGGGCGGTGCCTTCCGGCTGGAGAAGCAGGCGACGGTCATCTCCTACGGGATGGAGGCCGACGCGATCCTGGTGACGGCGCGGCGCGTGGCGGACTCGCCGCCCTCCGATCAGGTCATCGTTCCGGTGCTGCGAGGTCAAACACAGTTGGAGGAGATCGGCGGCTGGGACACGCTGGGCATGCGCGGCACCCGCAGCGTCGGCTACCGGCTGGTGGCCGAGGCGGAGCGGGCACAGATCCTGCCGCTGCCCTACGCCGACATCTCCGCCCGCACCATGCTGCCGGTGACCCACATCCTGTGGAGCAGCGTCTGGCTGGGCATCGCGACCGATGCGGTGGCGCGGGCCGCCGCCTTCATCCGGGCGGAGGCGCGCAAACGTCCCGGCACCCCGCCGCCGGGTGCGTGGCGTCTCGCTGAGGCGACCGCCGGGCTCCAGGCCATGCGCGGCATGGTGCGCGGCGCGCTCGCCCGGTTCGAGGAGGCGGCGGACGATCCCGACCGCCTCACCGCCCTGGGCTTCGCGGTCGCCATGAACACGCTGAAGACCGAAGCGGCGGACATGGTGGTGCGGATCGTGGGGCAGGCGATGCTGGCGGGCGGCTTGGCCGCCTACCGCAACGACAGCCCCTACAGCTTGTGCCGCCATCTGCGAGACGCCCATTCGGCGCCGCTGATGATCAACAACGACCGGATCCTGGGCAACACGGCGAACCTGCTGCTGGCGCACAGGGACAACGGATCTCTCTTCGGCTGAGGCCTTCTCGGAACGGAATGCGGATGGACATGCGGGCAGGAAGTACACCGGCGGAGAATGGGCAGGCGGCGTTCCGCGAGGCGCTGATCGCGGCCGGGCTGCTGATCCCCACGGGAGTCGACGGGCTGTACGGCCGTAGCGGCGTCTTCGAGGATGTGGTGGAGCGTTTCAACGACCTGATCACCACCTGGGGCAGCGGCGACGGGGCGGACGTCATGCGCTTCCCTCCGGGGGTGGCCCGCCATCAGTTCGAGCAGAGCGGCTATCTGAAGAGCTTCCCGCATCTGGCCGGCACCGTCCACGCCTTCAAGGGCGACGAGCGCGCCCACCAGTCCCTGCTGCGCCGGCTGGAGGAGGGGGAAGAGTGGACCGACGCCCAGATGGCGACCAACGTCGTCCTGACCCCTGCCGCCTGCTACCCCGTTTATCCCACCATCGCGGAGCGCGGGCCGCTGCCCGCCGACGGCGCGCTGGTCGATGTCTATTCCTACTGCTTCCGCCATGAGCCGTCGCTGGACCCGGCGCGGATGCAGATGTTCCGGATGCGCGAATATGTGCGCGTCGGCACGCCGGAGCAGGTTATGGAATTCCGGCAAAGCTGGGTGGAGCGCGGGCGGGCGCTGATGGAATCGCTGGCCCTGCCGGTCGCCGTCGATCTGGCGAACGACCCCTTCTTCGGGCGGGCCGGGCGGATGCTGGCGGCCAGCCAGCGCGACCAGGGGCTGAAGTTCGAGTTGCTGATCCCCATCGCGTCGGCGGACCAGCCCACCGCCTGCCTCAGCTTCAACTACCACCAGGATCATTTCGGGCTGCTTTGGGACCTGCGGACTCCGGACGGTGCCGTCGCCCACACGGCCTGCGTCGGCTTCGGGATGGAGCGGGTGGCGCTGGCGCTGTTCCGCCATCACGGCTTCGACGTGAAGGCGTGGCCCGCCGCCGTGCGCGCCGTCCTGTGGGGCTGAGCGGGCAGGGGAGGCCGGGCATGGCGAATCCGCTCGACAGGCCGGACCGCGACTGGGCGGAGACCAACTGCTACACCGACCTGTGGCTCGGTCTGCTGCGGGCTCTGGGGATGGAGCCGATGGCCGCCCTGGCCTTCACCGTCGCCCAGGATTTCGAGGGCGACCAGTTCACCTTCTTCAAGGTGCCGTTGGAAGACCTGCGCCGCCTCTACGGGCTGGAGGTGCAGGAACTCGCCCTCTACGACCGGGTGGAGACCCACGCGGCGGTGCAGGTGGCGCGCGGCCGTCCGGTGCTGGTCGAGGTGGACGGCTATCACCTGCCGGACACCCGTGGCACGTCGTACCGCGCGCAGCACGTCAAGACGACCATCGCGATCCTCGGCATGGACGTGGGCGCGCGCCGGCTCGACTACATCCACAACGCCGGGCGCTTCACGCTGGAGGGGGAGGATTACGACGGCCTGTTCGCTCCCGCCCCGCTGTTTCCCTACGTGGAGTTCGTGAAGCGCCGCGGTCCGGCCTTGAATGGGGAGGACCTGATGGGCGCCTCGCGCGCCCTGCTGTCCCACCATCTGCACCGCCGCCCGGCGGGCAACCCCATCGCCGCCTTCCGCGCCGCCCTGCCGGAGCATCTGGAAGCTCTGGCCGCCCGGCCCATGGACTATTTTCATCTCTACGCCTTCAACACGCTGCGGCAGGTGGGGGCAAATTTCGAGCTTCTCGGGATGTACGCGCGCTGGATCGGCGGACCCACGGACGCGGTGGAGGCCTGCGCCGCCCTCTCCGCTACCGCCAAGGCGTTTCAGTTCCAACTTGCGCGCGGGGCGCACCGGCGGCGATTCGGCGATTACGCGGAACCGCTGGAGGCTATGGAGCGCGCCTACGACAGGGCGCTCGGCGCGCTGTCCAGTCGTTTCGGGTGACCGACCATGGCGCGCCTCCATGCCGTGACGGGCCGCAGTGTGACGCCCCTGTCCGACGGATGGGAGTTGTGCATGACCGGGCCGGGGGGAACGCCTGCGGGGGACTGGCTGCCCGCCCCGGTGCCTGGCACCGTCGCCCAGGCGCTGCGCGCGGCGGGGCTCTATCGGCTGGGCGATCCACTCCCCCTCCACGACCGCGACGTCTGGTATCGGGTGACGCTGACCGGTGAGGGGCCGTGCACCCTGCGTTTCCATGGTCTCGCCACCATTGCGGAGGCTTGGCTGGACGGCGAGCGCATCCTGACCAGCGCCAGCATGTTCGAGCGCCACGACGTCCCGGTGACGCTGCGCGGGGCGCACGCGCTGCGCATCGTCTTCCGCGCCCTGAA
Organism: Azospirillum brasilense; assembly: GCF_001315015.1. NCBI lineage: Bacteria > Pseudomonadati > Pseudomonadota > Alphaproteobacteria > Rhodospirillales > Azospirillaceae > Azospirillum > Azospirillum brasilense. The sequence goes on from NZ_CP012916.1 coordinate 231,077, forward strand.
CCCGGTGCTGGCGGCGCGGAAGGGGCGGGGGCGCTGGCCGGTCCGGTTGGCCGAGCCGGCGGGTCTGCGCGCGGTGCGGACCACGCTGCTGGGGCACATGCCCGGCTGGTGCCCGCCCGTCCCGGCGGTCGGTCCCTGGCGTCCGGTAGAACTGGTCACGGAAAATGGGCCGCTGCGCGTCCGCTCGGCGGACATGCGCGCCACGCTGGAGGGGCGGGACGGCCGCCTGTCCTTGACGCTGGCGGCGGCATGGACCGGGTCCGCTCCCCCGCCGGGTTGGCTGGAGGTGGGGGACGCGCGGGCGCCGCTACGCTGGACTGGGCCGGAGGAACTGCGCGGCGATCTTCGCCTGCCGGAGGTCGCGCCCTGGTGGCCGCACAGCCACGGCAAGCCGGCGCTCCACACCGTACGCACGGCGATCGGCAACGAGCGCATCGAGTTGGGCCGCACCGGCTTCCGCCGCATCGAGCGCGAGCCCGGCGACGGCTTCACACTGCGCATCAACGGCGAGCGCATTTTCTGCCGTGGCGCCTGCTGGAGCAGCCCCGACATCGTGGCCATGCCGGGAACGCGGGAGGCCTACGCCCCCTGGCTGGAACTGGCGCGGCAGGCCGGCATGACCATGCTGCGGGTGCCGGGCATCGCCGCCTACGAGGCCGACGCCTTCTTCGACCTGTGCGACGCGATGGGAATTCTTGTCTGGCAGGATTTTATGTTCGCCAACTTCGACTATCCGGCCGACGAGCCGTTCCTCGACGGCGTGCGGCGGGAGGCGGCGCAATTCCTCGACCGGGTCCAGGCGTCGCCGTCGCTGGCCGTGCTGTGCGGCGGCAGCGAGGCGGAGCAGCAGGCGGCCATGCTCGGCCTGCCGCGCGAGCGGTGGAGCCAGCCCCTGTTCGACACCGTCCTGCGCGACGAGGCGGAACGGGGGCGGCCGGACGTGCCCTACGTGACCAATTCCCCGACCGGCGGGCCGCTGCCCTTCGCCGCCGACGCCGGGCTGACCCATTATTACGGCGTCGGCGCCTATCTGCGCCCGCTGGAGGACGCGCGCCGGGCGCACGTCCGCTTCGCCTCCGAATGCCTCGCCTTCGCCAACATGCCGGCGGCGGGAGCGCTGCCCGGCGTGCCGGCGGTCCATGACCCGCGCTGGAAGGCACGCGTCCCGCGCGACCCCGGCGCCCCGTGGGATTTCGAGGATGTGCGGGACCATTACCTGGGCAGCCTGTACGGGGTCGATCCCATGCTCCTGCGCTACGAGGATCCCGACCGCTACGCGCGGCTGTCGCGCGCCGTGACGGGAGAGGTGATGGAGGCGGTCTTCGCGGAGTGGCGGCGGGCGGGCTCCTCCTGCGCGGGCGGGCTGGTCTGGATGTTCCAGGATGTCTGGCCGGGGGCCGGCTGGGGCGTGGTCGATGCCGCGGGCGTGCCGAAGGCCGCGTGGCACGCGCTGCGCCGCGCCTTCCGGCCCGTGCAGGTCCTGCTGACCGACGAGGGGGTGAACGGGCTGGCGATCCATCTGCTGAACGAGACGGCGGCGCCGGTGGAGGCGGTGATGTCCCTGACCGCCCTGCGGCGGGGCGAGGTGCCGGTGCTGCGGGCCGAGCGGACGCTCACCCTGCCGCCGCGCAGCGCCCAGGTGCTTCCGGCCTCCTCGCTGCCAGATCGCTTTGTCGACCTGACCTGTGCCTACCGTTTCGGCCCACCCACCCACGATGCGGTGGTGGCGGCGCTCTCTGATCCTCGTTCGGGCGCATCGGTGGCGGATGCCTTTTACTTCCCACGGGGCGTGCGAATGGAGCGCTCGGACCTGGGTTTGCGCGCGCGGGCGGAGCGGACGGCGGAAGGTTGGACTCTGACCCTGTCCAGCCAGCGGCTTGCCCGCTCCGTCCACATCGAGGACGATGGATTTCGCGCGGAAGAGGACTGGTTTCATTTGCCGCCAGGGGAGGATCGCCGGGTCCGGCTGATCCCGTGCCGCCCCGGTGCCGCGGTGCCCGATGGCGAGGTCCATGCGTTGAACGGTCTGGAACCAACCCGGTACCGGGGGGCCGCATGACGCCCGATGCTCCCGCACCCGTTCTGTTCGAAGGCTGCTTCGGCTGGCTGCACCCGGCGGCTGGGCGCCGTGGCGTTGTGCTGTGCGCGCCCTACGGCGGGGAGGCTCTGGCCACCCACCGGGCATGGCGCCACTTTGCCGAAGGCTTGGCAGCGGCCGGGCTGCCGGTGCTGCGCTTCGATTATCCCGGCACCGGAGACAGCATTGGCCAGGAGGGCGATCCTGCCCGTCTGGACGCATGGCTCGGCGGCGTCCGTTCGGCCGCCGCCCATCTGCGCGCCGTCACGGGGGTGGAGGAGGTGGCTCTGGTGGGCTTGCGGTTGGGCGCGCTGCTTGCCGCCGCGGCGGCGCGTGAGGTGGGGGCGGACGCACTGGCCCTGCTGGCGCCTTTCCCCTCGGGCCGGGCCTTCCTGCAGGAGTTGCGGGCGGTGGCGCTGCTCGCCGAACGGCCGGCAGGCGCTCCGTCCGCGGTGGGACCGGAGGGGATCGACAGCGCCGGTTTCCGCCTGACTCCGGAGACGGCGGAGGCACTGCGGGGGCTCGACCTCGCGCGCATGGCGGAGGCCCCGGCGCGGCGCGTGCTGATCCTCGACCGCCCGGAGGGCCGCGCCGGCGCTCTGGCGGAGCGGTTCCGCACGCTGGGCGCCGTGGTCGAGGAGGCGCCTTTTCCCGACCACACGCGACTGATCACCAGCGTCCAGCATGCCTTCCTGGACTGCTCGGCCTTCAAGAGGGTAACGGCCTGGCTGGCGCAGGACATGGCGTCCACAGGGTCGGACCGGGCGGTGAAGGCGCCTGCCCCCCGATTGCGCCTTGCCCGCGCGGTGGAGCGCCCGCTCCGCTTCGGTCCCGGCGCCGGTCTGTTCGGCATCCTCTGCGAACCCGTCGCCGCCGCGGAGCGGCCCGCCGTGCTGCTGCTGAACAGTGGCGCCACGCCGCACAGCGGCACCGGGCGCATGTCGGTGCGACTGGCCCGGCGGCTGGGGGCGCGGGGGATCGCCTCGCTGCGGATGGATCTCGGCGGCTTGGGCGACAGCGCGTCGAAGCCGGGGCGCCGCGACGGGCTGATCTATTGCCGGGACATGGTGGAGGACGCGCAGGCCGGGCTGGACGCCCTGGCGGCGGCGGGGCATGACACCGCGGTCGCCGTGGGGCTGTGCGCCGGGGCGGCGGTGGCGTTGCATGTGGCCCTGGCCGACCCGCGGGTGGTCGGGCTGGCCCTGGTCAATCCGGGCCGCTTCGTGCTGGGGGACGGGGTGACGCAGGAGGAGGCCATCGGCAGCGCTGTGAAGCCGACCACCGCCTATCTTCCCCGCCTGACCGAGCCGGCGGTGTGGCGGGCCATCCTGCGCCAGGACCGCAAGGCGGCGCGCGTCGTCTGTGGCCTTTCGGAGCGCGCGGCCCGCCGCCTGCGCATCGGGGCCGGGCGGTTGCGGGCCGGGCTGACGGGGCGGGGCTACGCCCGTGACGACGTGCTTCACGCCTTCCAGGCACTGGCTGATCGCGGAGTTCTCACGTTGATGGCGCACAGCGAAGGCGACGTGACGCTGGGCGAGTTGGAGGCGCAGGCCGGGGCCGACGGCGGACGGCTGCGCCGGATGGGCGGTTTGTGGATGGAGCGTCTTGCCGGGGCGGACCACAGCTTGATGGAGCGCGGCGCGCGGGAGCGCTTCGCCGACCTTCTCGATGACCTGCTGGACCGCATCGGCACGGGCGCGGCCGATGCCTTGCGGGGGAAAGACCCCGGCCCACCGGAAGGGACCGGGGCGCTCCGCGTCAATCACGCGACGGGAAATAGCCCAGCATGAAGATGAAGAAGAGCAGCGACTGGTAGGGCTGCAGGTTGTTGAGGGCGACCGGGGTTGAGACGACGCCGCCGCCCGGGCTTACCTCCACGGTGGCGCCCGTGGGACCGCCGCTGACCGTGCCTTGCGGGGAGAGCACGCCCGTCAGCGAGCTTCCGGTTGGCGGCGTCGGCAGGCTCGAAGCCGGGATGTAGGGGCCGTCGAGGACAACGTCGGTGCTGGGGTCGATGAACTGTCCACCCAGCACCGCGGGAATGGCGGACGGGATGTTGCTGGTGCCGACGGCGGGGTTCAGCGGAACGGTGACCGTCGCGTTGAACGGGACGGTGCCGCCCGCGCTGCCACCCTGGAAGGCGGCCCCGTGGGTGTGCATCGGCAGATTGTTGCCGATGATCGTCGTGTACTGCGTCCCGCCCGCGTAGCCGTTGATGAGCGTGGTGCTGGTGTAGGGGCTGGTCCCCGGCCCCACCATCACGCGGCCGCGCAGGTCCGGCAGGTTGAACGTCGAGTTGTCCTTCGCGGTGCCGAAGGCCCCGGCCGTGATTGCCCACAGGGCTTGGAACTGCGCTGAGTTGACCGCTTGTCCCAGGCATTGCTGCGTGTTCACGGGGGCGAAGTTGCCGGCGAATGGAAAGACGGACCCTATATAGAAATCCATGGCGAAATCTCCGGTGGTATCGATGCGCAGGGACGGACGGTGCGCGATGGTGTGCCAAGGAACCGGCGGCCGGGCTCAGTTCAGGACCAGCTCGAAGCAGCCCCGTTCGGGATCGCGCGGAATGATCCGCACGATGTAGAAGGGGCCCAGCAATCCCATCGTCGGATGGTCGATCTGGAAATAGCCGTTCCACAGATGGCTGGTGCCGTAGGTTTCGAACAGAGCCGAAAAGGACGTGCGTTTCGCCCAGCGCGGCGTGCATTCCGGCCGCGGCGTCAGCTTCGTCAGTTCGACCTCCGTGATCACGGACCCGTCCTCCGGGGCCACGAAACGGAACGTCTGGCCGAGATGCGGGGCGAACATCTCGTGGGAGATGGAGGCGATGTCGATGGTCATCTCAAAGGTCCGGGCTCAAGTTCTGAAAGTGCGGCGGTCGTTCCGGGCGTGCAAAGCCAAAGCGCCGCATCCGTCCATCCGGTGGTCGACGATCGGGGAGTGACCCCGGATCAGTCGCGCATCGGGAAGATGCCGCTGGTGACGATCAGCATGGTCAGGGCCAGATAGGGCTGCATGTTGTTCACTGGAGTCGGGGCGGTGACGCCGCCGCCCGCCGAAATGCTGACCGTGCCCGTCAGTCCGCCCATCGTGACGGTGCCGGTGGCCGAACCGACCAGGGCCGAACCGTTCGGCGCGGTGCCGGAGCTGTAGGGGCCGTCCAAGGTGAGGCCAATGCCGGGGTCGGTGATCTGGAACGCGCCGAGATAGTTGTTGCCGCCCACCGGGGTGCTGCTGGCGCCGACGACGGTGCTCACCGGGATGGCTGCGGCGGCGGTGACGGTCGCACTGGTGCTGCTGCCGACCGGCGAGAAGGTCGCGGCGTGGATGTGCGCCGGCAGATTCTGCTGGGTGAGTATGTTGTTCGCGACGCCGCCGAAGTTTCCCGGGTTGAGCGTCATGTTGTTGAGGTAAGGGCTGGTGCCCGACCCCACCATCACGCGGCCGCGCAGGTCCGGCAGGTTGAAGTTGGTCGTGCCGTTGCCGCCGTACATCGCGCCGGTAACCGCGAACAGAGCCTGGTTCTGGCCGGTCTGCAGTTGCTGGCCCAGGCATTGGGCCGTGTATTGGGGGGCGTAGGCGCCGGTGAACGGGAAAACCAGGCCGAGGTAGACTTCCATGACGACACCTCCTGTTTTATGAAACCGGTTGCGGCGGCCTTCGGCCAGCGTCTCACCAACGACGCGCCACGCCGCCGAATGTGATGGAAAACATACCGACATATTCTCCTAAACGGCTAGATCGCAAGCAACAGACGATACAAAAAGATATTTTTTCCGTTTATGATCGTTGCAAATGTATCCTTCGGTTGCATATTCTGGTATGTATTTTGCCGGCCGCCGGACCGGCGGTGGAGCGCCGGCGGTGTCGACCCGTTGCGGATCATGGTCGCTGCGCCGTGAGCGCCGGGCAAGGGCGGACGACTCGCGCAGCCATCGTCGCCCGCTGGTCCATGGCGGCGATTCTTGCGTCGGGCCCGCATCTTCAGCTATTCAGGGCGCACGCTTGTGCTACCGGAAGGGGTGTGGCCGATGGCTGCTCTGAATGGGTCGCTGCCGTTGCTCGGCGGATTGACGGTGCGGTTTCCCCGCCCATCGGACGAGGATTTCCTGATGGGCCTGTTCATGGATGCGCGCCCCTGGCTGGCCAAGGCGCACCATGACCGTGACTTCATCCGGACGCTCTACGAACAGCAGTACAGCGCCCGGCGCATGGGGCAGGAATCCCGCTATCCGGAGCATCTGGATTTCGTCGTCGAGAAGACGGGCCAGCCGGTGGGACGGATCGTCATGGATCTCGGCCGCTACGACTGGCGCGTGTCGGAGGTGGAGATCCACCGTTTGGCCCGCGGCAAGGGCATCGGCACCGATCTTCTGCGCAGCTTCCAAGGGACTGCGGCGCAAATGCGCATGCCGATCACCTTGTCGGTGGCCGAGGTGGAGACGCGCGTCCACTGGTTTTATCATCGGCTCGGCTTCGATCTTCTGGCGAAGACGTCGCCGTCCCTGGAACTGATCTGGCTTCCCCCTGGCCATCCGGGAATTCAGCATCTGCCGCCGCAAATCCTGCCACTCCAGATGCAACAGGGCGGAGCGTCCTGACGCTGGTCCGTGGTGACGCGGTCGGACGGTCCGCTTCCTTTGTGGTGAATACCGGCACGGTCACGGCATTCCGGACCTGTGACAATGCTGTGCGGTGTTTTGCACGCAAATGCTTGACGCCGCCGCGCCGTGCGCTCGCCAGGGGCGAAATCGCTGCGTGAAAAGCATACCAATATATGCATTCATTTCAGTAATGAAATAAAGAGCGCCCCGCAGAAACAAATGCGTCGAGTTATGACGCGCTGTTCTCCTCGATGAGGCGAATCGACGCAAATCGGGCGCCTCTTTTGCTGTTTTTATAGACACACGCGCTGTCAACCACTGCGATAAGGTGGTATTCTCCCGCAGGCTATTCACTTTTTGGTGACCGCTTTGGACGTAGGGTCGGGCGGTGTCGCGTATGGCGGGAGACGGATGATGGCGCGCAAGCGTGGTTCGAACGGCAACGGTGTGACTGGGCGGTCCGGCAAGACGCACAAGCCGTCCTCATCGATGTTCGCGATGGCTCTCGAACCGCGCTTCATGTTCGACGCCGCGGGCGCCGTCACGGTTGCCGAGGTTCATCATCAACCCGATCAGCCCGCGCCGGGGGACAAGGGCGCCGCCAAGGCCGCCGACGCTGACAAACTCGTCGATTGGGCCATCAAGGAGTCGACCGTTCCAGCCGCGTCGTCGTCCCCGGCCGCCTCGACTCCATCACCCACCGAACCTGCGGCGGTGACGGCGCGGCTCGCCGGGCTCCAGGGAGCGGCCCGGTCGGTGGTGTTCGTCGACACCAGCGTGTCCGACTACCAGACGCTGCTCAAGGACATCGCCCCCGACGCCAAGGTTGTCCTCCTCGACCCCCAGCAGGAGGCGCTCGGCCAGATGGCGAAGGCGCTGTCCGGGATGTCCGGCCTGGATTCCGTCCAGGTCGTCAGCCATGGCGGCGAGGGTCATCTCTACATGGCCGGCCGCGTGTACTGGACGGCGGGGTTGGACAACCGCGCCGCCGATTTCCAGACGATCGGTGCCGCGCTGCGGCCCGGCGGTGACATTCTCTTCTACGCCTGCAACGTTGGAGCGGGAGAGGCCGGCAAGGAGTTCGTGGAGACGGTCCACCGGCTGACCGGCGCCGATGTCGCCGCTTCCAGCGACGACACCGGCAGCGGCGCGGGCAAGAACTGGACCCTGGAGGTGAAGTCCGGTTCGATCGAAGCCTCGAACCCCTTCGCCGCGACGTCGATGGAGGCCTTCTCCGGCACCATGGCGGATCTGGTGGTCACGTCCGCCACTGGTGGGGCATCGGTTTCCGGGTCTCTTTCCCATGCGATCGTGGGCGCCACCGACGGCCAGGTCATCCTCTTCTCGCCGACACTCGTCGGTTCGAAGGTGCGGATCGGCGATGCCACCAACACGGCGTTGCAAGTCATCACGGACAAGGGTCTGACGATCAACGGCGATGTCGACGGCGATGGAATCGCGGACATCGTTCTCAGCGGCGACAACAACAACGACAACGTCACCGACACGTCGGATTATCGCGGCATCCATATGAACGCGAGCGGTTTCACGCTCAACCTCAAGAACCTGACCTTCGAGCGGTTCTATAACGGGGGGCCGGCACTCCAAGGCGTCGTGTGGGCGCAGGCCGGAACATTGAATATTGAAGGCGTAACCTTTCGCTACAATTACGGAACGGCTGTCACTGCTTACGCAGCTGCAACGTTGAGCATTAAGAATTCGTCATTCCTTGACGGTATGGGCACTGGAACGAGCACGAATTATTTCGCTGCGATTCGTTCTGTCGCATCGTCTTTGGTCGTCGACAACACGGTTATTGCCAACAACAGCTATGCAAGCACATATAACGACGCCAATTTGCTGGGCGGGATGATTGTCATAAGCCCGAGTACTGGGCAAACCGCCGCGGCCTTTGATGCCAAGATTCGCAACACCACGATTGTCAACAACGTAACAAGCAACACGCCGACCAACAACCCGCAGTCCAGCGGCCATGCCACTGCGGGCATCTCCGTCTACGGAGCGTCGGCAAATGCCGGCTCGAAACTTCTGGTCACCAACACGATCATCGCTGGGAACAGTGGCAACCATAAAGGTGTCGCCCTTACCGATCCGAACTCCATCAAAATCACCAGCGGTGCATCCGCAAATGTCGCCCTGACCGACGTGAACAACTACATGGGCACCATCGGCGGGACAGCGACGTTCCATGACGCGGCCAATCGCGATTACCGCCCAGCTGCGACAGCGACGTCCTTCATCAACGCGGGCAACGGCACCACGGTGGCGAACACCGGCGGAAACTACGACATCCGCGGCATGGACCGTATCCGCGACGGGGCGCTCGATCTCGGCGCCTACGAGGTGCATTGGAACGTGGGCGAGCCGTCCGTCGACCTGAACGGGGTGGGCGCCGGCACCGGGGAGTCCGTCAGCACCTCCACGCCCGCGTCCGGTGTGCTGATCGCCTCCAACGCCGTCCTGACCCAGACCGACAGCGACACCCGTCTGCTCGGCGCCACGATCACCCTGTCCGGGACGTCGGATGGTGCGGCGGAAATGCTGAGCATGCTTTCGGCGTCCGTGGCGACGGCCAGAGGCTACGGCATCAGCGTCACCGGCAACGACACGACGACGATCACCCTGAGGGGCGCCGCAGATCTGGCGGACTATCAGGCGGTGGTTCGGCTGATCCAGTACAAGAACACTGCCGGCAGTTTCACCACGGGCACCCGCACCGCCACGGTCACCGTCAACGACGGCGAAACGACCAGCACCGCGCGGACCAGTTCCATCACCCTCAACGCTGGCGGGTCGGACACCACACCGCCGACCGTCTCCAGCATCGCGGTGTCAGGCACGCCGGCGGCTAATGCATCCTCGGTCAGCTACACCGTCACCTTCAGCGAGGGCGTGACGGGGGTGGATGCCGCTGACTTCACGCTGGCGACGACGGGCACCGCCAACGGCACGATCGGTACCGTCACTCAGGTCTCGTCCAGCGTCTACACCGTGACGGTCACCGGTGTCACCGGCACCGGCACGCTGGGACTGAACCTCAAGGGCAGCGGCACCGGCATCAAGGACACGGCGAACAACGACATCACAGCCGGCTTTACCGGCAGCACCCACACGGTGGACCGGGACGCGCCGGTCTTCACGTCCTCCGCCACGCCTTCGGTTCCGGAGAACACGACGGCGGTCGTCACGCTGGCCGCGACGGACAGCAACGGCCCGGTCACCTACAGCTTGGTTGGCGGCGCCGATCAGGCGAGCTTCTCGCTGTCCGGCGCGGCGCTGACCTTCGCCACCGCACCGGATTACGAATCGCCCACGGATTCGGACGGCAACAACGTCTACGTCGTCATCGTGCGAGCCACGGACGCCAACGGCAACACCACCGACCAGACGATTTCGGTGACGGTCACCGACGTGAACGAGGCGTCCCCTTCCGCCGCTCCGGTCGTCAGCGGACTGAGCATCCTCGACCTGAAGATGTACGTCACGGACGGGGACGATTTCACCGGCGGCGCCAACGACTCCGCGACCGCGGTGCCGGTGGGCGTGCCAGGGAGCGTCGATTACCAAGCCTATGCCAGCTTCGATATGGATGTGGAGTTCCTGAGCGGCACGGCAGCCCGCATCACCCTCGTGGTTCCGCCGACTGGCTTCAACACGCAAGGCGGCAATTTTACCTTCAGCTTCACCTTCGAGAACGGGCCCAACGGCAGCCTCGGTTCCTTCACGCAGGTGACCAAGAATCTGACGTCGTCCAGCGCGAACTTCGCGAACGAAAGCCAGATCGTCGGAAGCGTCAACGGCAAGGTCTTCTCGTTCTACGTGCCGGGTACCTTCGCGCCGACCGGCCAAGGCGTCGCGGTCGGAGACAAGCTGGTCTTCGACATCGTCATGTCGGTCCAGCCGAGCGAAACCCTGTCCTACACGGCCGGCTCCGGCGCCCAGGTGATCGACCAGGGAACGGCTGCGGCGGTCACCGACAGCGACAGCACCACGTTCAACGGCGGCAACCTGACGGTGGCGGTCGACGGCGTGACGGCCAACGACGTGCTGGGCATCCGCAATCAGGGCACCGGCGCCGGTCAGATCGGTGTGAGCGGCAGCAATGTCACCTACGGCGGATCGGTCATCGGTACGGTGGCGGGCGGCAATGGCGCCGATCTGATCATCACGTTCAACGCAAACGCCGATGCGGCGGCGGTCAGTGCGCTGATGGCCAACATCACCTACGCCACGACGAGCACCGCCAACAGCTCGCGGCTGGTCAGCTTCACCGTCACCGATGACACCGGCAACACCTCCCTGCCTGGTTTCGTTGGCGTTTCCGTGGCCGCAGGCGACACCACAGCCCCGGCGGTCAACAGCATCGCGGTGTCCGGCACGCCGGCGGCCAACGCATCCTCGATCACCTACACCGTGACGTTCAGCGAAGGCGTATCCGGCGTGGACGCCGCCGATTTCACGCTGGCGACGACCGGTACGGCCTCCGGCACGATCGGCACCGTCACCCAGGTGTCCGCCAGTGTTTACACGGTTTCGGTCACCGGCATCTCCGGCGCCGGAACGCTGGGGCTGAACTTGAAGGGCACAGGCACCGGCATCAAGGACACGGCGAACAACGACATCGCCGCGGGCTTCACCGGCGGCACCCACACGGTGGATCAAGTGGCGCCGACCTTCGACGTCGCCGCCGCCACCTCCAGCATCACCAACACCGGCTTCACTTTGTCCGCCAGCCTCAACGAGGCGGGGACAATCTACTATGTCCTGGTCCCCCGCAACGCGACCGCCCCGACCGCCGCGGAAGTGGAAACGGGCACGGCCTCCGGCGGCGGAACCGCGCTGAAGTCCGGAAGCCTGAGCGCGTCGTCGGCGCCGTTCGACGGCAGCGGATCGATCACCGGCCTGACCGTCGGCACCGCCTACGACCTCTATGTCGTGGCGAAGGACAGTGCCGGGAATCTCATGAGTGCGCCGGTCAAGGTCAGCGTCACGACAACGGGTGGAGCCACCAACGGCGCGCCGGTGAACAGCGTTGTGCCGACTGTGACGGGGACGGCGACGGTGGGCAACACGCTGTCCGGGGGGAGTGGCACCTGGAGCGATCCGGACGGTGACTCGCTGAGCTACAGCTACCAGTGGTACCGGGCCGACGACGTCAACGGCACCAACGCCGCCTCGATCAGCGGGGCGACGAGCTCCAACTACACGCTGACGACGTCGGACGCGCACAAGTACCTGCGCGTCGTGGTGACGGCCAACGACGGCAACTCCAACACAACGACCGCCTATTCCGCCTACACCGCCATTCTGAACAGCGCGCCGGTGAACGGCGCGGTGCCGACCGTGACGGGCACGGCGACGGTGGGCAACGCGCTGAGCACGACGAACGGCACCTGGAGCGATCCGGACGGCGACGGCCGGAGCTACAGCTACCAGTGGTACCGGGCCGACGACGTCAACGGCACCAACGCCGCCTCGATCAGCGGGGCGACCGGCTCCAACTACACGCTGACCGCCTCGGACGCTCACAAGTACCTGCGCGTCGTGGTGACGGCCAACGACGGCAAGGGCGGCACGCCGACGGCGAGCTCGGGCTACACGGAGATCCTCAACAGCGCGCCGGTGAACAGCGCGGTGCCGACCGTGACGGGCACGGCGACGGTGGGCAACGCGCTGTCGACCACCAACGGCACCTGGAGCGATCCGGACGGCGACGGCCGGAGCTACAGCTACCAGTGGTACCGGGCCGACGACGTCAACGGCACCAACGCCGCCTCGATCAGCGGGGCGACCGGCTCCAGCTACACGCTGACCGCCTCGGACGCCCACAAGTACCTGCGCGTCGTGGTGACGGCCAACGACGGCAAGGGCGGCACGCCGACGGCGAGCTCGGGCTACACGGAGATCCTCAACAGCGCGCCGGTGAACAGCGCGGTGCCGACCGTGACGGGCACGGCGACGGTGGGCAACGCGCTGTCGACCACCAACGGCACCTGGAGCGATCCGGACGGCGACGGCCGGAGCTACAGCTATCAGTGGTACCGGGCCGACGACGTCAACGGCACCAACGCCGCCTCGATCAGCGGGGCGACGAGCTCCAGCTACACGCTGACCGCCTCGGACGCCCACAAGTACCTGCGCGTCGTGGTGACGGCCAACGACGGCAAGGGCGGCACGCCGACGGCGAGCTCGGGCTACACGGAGATCCTCAACAGCGCGCCGGTGAACAGCGCGGTGCCGACCGTGACGGGCACGGCGACGGTGGGCAACGCGCTGTCGACCACCAACGGCACCTGGAGCGATCCGGACGGCGACGGCCGGAGCTACAGCTATCAGTGGTACCGGGCCGACGACGTCAACGGCACCAACGCCGCCTCGATCAGCGGGGCGACGAGCTCCAGCTACACGCTGACCGCCTCGGACGCCCACAAGTACCTGCGCGTCGTGGTGACGGCCAACGACGGCAAGGGCGGCACGCCGACGGCGAGCTCGGGCTACACGGAGATCCTCAACAGCGCGCCGGTGAACAGCGCGGTGCCGACCGTGACGGGCACGGCGACGGTGGGCAACGCGCTGTCGACCACCAACGGCACCTGGAGCGATCCGGACGGCGACGGCCGGAGCTACAGCTACCAGTGGTACCGGGCCGACGACGTCAACGGCACCAACGCCGCCTCGATCGCCGGAGCGACGAGCTCCAACTACACGCTGACCGCCTCGGACGCCCACAAGTACCTGCGCGTCGTGGTGACGGCCAACGACGGCAAGGGCGGCACGCCGACGGCGAGCTCGGGCTACACGGAGATCCTCAACAGCGCGCCGGTGAACAGCGCGGTGCCGACCGTGACGGGCACGGCGACGGTGGGCAACGCGCTGTCGACCACCAACGGCACCTGGAGCGATCCGGACGGCGACGGCCGGAGCTACAGCTACCAGTGGTACCGGGCCGACGACGTCAACGGCACCAACGCCGCCTCGATCGCCGGAGCGACGAGCTCCAACTACACGCTGACCGCCTCGGACGCCCACAAGTACCTGCGCGTCGTGGTGACGGCCAACGACGGCAAGGGCGGCACGCCGACGGCGAGCTCGGGCTACACGGAGATCCTCAACAGCGCGCCGGTGAACGGCGCGGTGCCGACCGTGACGGGCACGGCGACGGTGGGCAACGCGCTGTCGACCACCAACGGCACCTGGAGCGATCCGGACGGCGACGGCCGGAGCTACAGCTACCAGTGGTACCGGGCCGACGACGTCAACGGCACCAACGCCGCGTCGATCAGCGGGGCGATCAGCTCCAGCTACACGCTGACCACATCGGATGCGCACAAGTACCTGCGCGTCGTGGTGACGGCCAACGACGGCAAGGGCGGCACGCAGACGGCGAGCTCGGGCTACACGGAGATCCTCAACAGCGCGCCGGTGAACAGCGCGGTGCCGACCGTGACGGGCACGGCGACGGTGGGCAACGCGCTGTCGACCACCAACGGCACCTGGAGCGATCCGGACGGCGACGGCCGGAGCTACAGCTATCAGTGGTACCGGGCCGACGACGTCAACGGCACCAACGCCGCCTCGATCAGCGGGGCGACGAGCTCCAGCTACACGCTGACCGCCTCGGACGCCCACAAGTACCTGCGCGTCGTGGTGACGGCCAACGACGGCAAGGGCGGCACGCCGACGGCGAGCTCGGGCTACACGGAGATCCTCAACAGCGCGCCGGTGAACAGCGCGGTGCCGACCGTGACGGGCACGGCGACGGTGGGCAACGCGCTGTCGACCACCAACGGCACCTGGAGCGATCCGGACGGCGACGGCCGGAGCTACAGCTACCAGTGGTACCGGGCCGACGACGTCAACGGCACCAACGCCGCCTCGATCAGCGGGGCGACGAGCTCCAGCTACACGCTGACCGCCTCGGACGCCCACAAGTACCTGCGCGTCGTGGTGACGGCCAACGACGGCAAGGGCGGCACGCCGACGGCGAGCTCGGGCTACACGGAGATCCTCAACAGCGCGCCGGTGAACAGCGCGGTGCCGACCGTGACGGGCACGGCGACGGTGGGCAACGCGCTGTCGACCACCAACGGCACCTGGAGCGATCCGGACGGCGACGGCCGGAGCTACAGCTACCAGTGGTACCGGGCCGACGACGTCAACGGCACCAACGCCGCCTCGATCGCCGGAGCGACGAGCTCCAACTACACGCTGACCGCCTCGGACGCCCACAAGTACCTGCGCGTCGTGGTGACGGCCAACGACGGCAAGGGCGGCACGCCGACGGCGAGCTCGGGCTACACGGAGATCCTCAACAGCGCGCCGGTGAACGGCGCGGTGCCGACCGTGACGGGCACGGCGACGGTGGGCAACGCGCTGTCGACCACCAACGGCACCTGGAGCGATCCGGACGGCGACGGCCGGAGCTACAGCTACCAGTGGTACCGGGCCGACGACGTCAACGGCACCAACGCCGCGTCGATCAGCGGGGCGATCAGCTCCAGCTACACGCTGACCACATCGGATGCGCACAAGTACCTGCGCGTCGTGGTGACGGCCAACGACGGCAAGGGCGGCACGCCGACGGCGAGCTCGGGCTACACGGAGATCCTCAACAGCGCGCCGGTGAACAGCGCGGTGCCGACCGTGACGGGCACGGCGACGGTGGGCAACGCGCTGTCGACCACCAACGGCACCTGGAGCGATCCGGACGGCGACGGCCGGAGCTACAGCTACCAGTGGTACCGGGCCGACGACGTCAACGGCACCAACGCCGCGTCGATCAGCGGGGCGATCAGCTCCAGCTACACGCTGACCACATCGGATGCGCACAAGTACCTGCGCGTCGTGGTGACGGCCAACGACGGCAAGGGCGGCACGCAGACGGCGAGCTCGGGCTACACGGAAATCCTCAACAGCGCGCCGGTGCTGAGCACGGATGCGCGCAGCCTGACCGCCATCGAGGAGGACGCCACAGGCAACAACGGTGACACCGTGGCGGCCATTCTGGCCTCCGCCGGCACGGCCACCGATGTCGACGGCAACGCGCTGGGCATCGCGATCACCGCGATCGACAGCAGCAACGGCACATGGCAGTACAAGAGCGGGGCCGGGACCTGGACCACCATCACCGGCGTCTCGGGCGCGTCAGCCCTGCTGCTCGCCGGCACCGACCGTGTGCGCTTCGTCCCGAACGCCGACTACAACGGATCGGTCGTCAACGGCATCACCTTCAAGGCGTGGGATCAGACCTCCGGCACGGCTGGCACGACGGTCGGTAACGACACCACCGCGAACGGAGGGCTGGGCGCCGGCGGCCAGTTCAGCGTCGCGAGCGCGACGGTGGACATCGAGGTGGCGGCGGTCAATGACGCCCCGGTGCTGACCGACAGCGTGCTGACCCTGCCCAGCGTCGCCCAGGCCGCAGGCGCGCCGAACGGTGCCGTCGGTGTAGCCGTGTCGTCCCTGGTGGCGCTCGGCGCGAACGTGTCCGACGTGGACAGCGGCGCCGTCACAGGCATCGCACTGGTCGGCCTGGACAATTCGGAAGGGGGCATCTGGTACTACAGCACCGACGGCGGCACCAGTTGGACCGCGGTCGGCACTGTGAACGACAGCGGAAACGCGCTGCTGTTGCGCACGACGGACCGGCTCTACTATCAGCCGACGGGCGCCAACGCAGGCATCCTCAGCGCCGCGATCACCTTCCGCGCCTGGGACCAGACCAGTGGCACCGCCGGGACCAAGGTGGCGACCGCGGGTGGTGGCGGGATTTCCGCCTTCTCTGCGGCAACGGACACCGCCAGCCTCTCGATCACTCCGGCTGCCCTCGGGAGCGCCGTGACCCTGGCGCCCGCGTCAGACACGGGCAACAGCAACACGGACAACATCACCAAGGCGAGCAGCGTCACCTTCAACGGCAGCGGCGCCAACGCCAACGCCAACACGACGGTGCGGCTCTACGCCAACGGCTCGCTCGTGGCGACCACTGCGGCCGACGCGTCGGGCGCCTACAGCTTCACCGGCGTCGACGTGTCCGGCCTCAGCGGTGCGGTCGACTTTACCGTCCGTCAGGTCATCGCCGGGATGGAAAGCGCTGACTCCGCTGTTCGGACCGTCACCTTCGACCGCACGGCGCCGACCGTCTCCATCACCACGGTGACAGGCGACAACGTGCTGAACGCGGCGGAAAGCGCGGTGCCCCAGACGGTGGCCGGCACCACTACGGGTGTCGAGGACGGCCAGACGGTCACGGTGACGCTGAACGGCAAGACCTACAGCACGACGGTGACCAACAACGCCTGGAGCCTGTCCATCCCCTCCGCCGACCTGCTGGCGTTGCCGGACGGCGGCGCCTACACCATCACCGCCGATCTGGCGGATGTGGCGGGCAACGCCGCGGTTCAGGCGACGCGCAGCGTCTCGGTCGACCGCACGCCGCCAACCCTCGCCATCGCCACGGTGGCGGGCGACAACGTGCTGAACGCCGCGGACAGCGCGGTGGGACAGACGGTGTCGGGCGTCACCAACGGTGTCGAGGACGGCCAGACGATCACGGTGATGCTGAACGGCAAGTCCTACAGCACAACGGTGACCAACAACCGCTGGAGCCTGACCGTCCCGTCCGGCGACCTGCTGGCGCTGACCGACGGCGCCAACTACACCGTCACCGCCAGCCTCACCGACGCGGCGGGCAACCCCACCCAGGCGACCCGAAACGTGTCGGTGGACCGCACGCCGCCGTCGGTGGTCAGCGTCACGCCTCCCCCGGCGCGGACCTATCTGCCGGGCGAGACGGTCAGCTTCTTCGTGCAGCTCAGCGAAGCGTCCATCATCAACGGCGGCAGTCCGGTTCTGGAACTCGCGGTCGGAAGCGAGATCCGCAACGCCGTCTACAACGCGGCGGGCAGCACCGGCACGCTGCTGCGGTTCGACTATGTCGTCCCGGTCGGCGACCGCGCGCCGCAGGGCATCGCGGTCCTGGGGCTGGCGCTGAACGGCTCGATCGTGACGGACGCGGCCCAGGGACCGCTGGTGACGGCCCTGAAGGGAGTCGGCGACACCAGCCAAGTGCGCATCGACACCCCGATCCCGGCGAAGCCGGTCGGGACGGCGCTGAGCGGCCTGTCCGACTCCGGTATGTCGGCGACGGACCGGCTGACCAACGTGACGAGGCCGACGCTCTCCGGCACCGCGGAGGCGAACGCCACCGTGACCGTGCTGGTGGACGGCAAGGCGGTGGGGACCGCCGTGGCTGACGAGAACGGCTTCTGGGTCCATCGACTCCAGACGGCGCTGAGCGACGGAACGCACAGCATCACGACCACGGCGACCAATCGGTTCGGCATCGTCAGCGATCCGTCCGACGCGTTGGCCGTGGTGATCGACACCGCGGTGCCGGTGGCGCCAGCACCCTCGGTGACCAGCGCCACCGTCGCCGGTGCGGCGGCGGGTGAGCGGATTTCCGGGATCGCCACGCCATCCTTGGCCGGGACGACGGAAGCCGGCAGCACGGTGAATGTGCTGGTCGACGGCAAGGTCGCCGGAACGGCGCTCGCCGACGCCAACGGCGCCTGGACCTTCCAGTTCACAGCGGCGCTGGCCGACGGCACCCACAGCCTGCAGGTGCAGGCCACCGACAAGGCCGGCAACGTCAGCAGCCTGTCGGCGGTCACCACCCTGACCATCGACACCACGCCGCCGCTCGCCCCGACGGTGACGCTGAACACCACCGTCGGCAGCACGCCGGTCGTGCAGGGCACTGCCGAGGCGAACAGCCTGGTCACAGTGACGATCAACGGGCAAGCGGTCGGTACGGCGCGCGCCAGCGCGGCCGGCGCCTGGCAACTGGCCCTGGCTGGCGACCTGAGCGTCGGCAGCTACGTGATCGCGGCCAAGGCGAGCGATGCGGTGGGCAATACCGGCAGTGCCGGCACGACCACCTACTCGGTGGCTCCGCCTCCGCCTCCGCCGGCCGTGGTGGTGGCCTCCACAGGGAACACGACGACGGCGGCGTCCTCGTCCAACTTTGCGGTCGCAACGGCCGCCGGGACCGGGACAACGCAGACGACCGGGCCGACGCTGGGCACAGCCCCGACCCTGCCTAGCCTGCAGATGAGCAGTGACGCGGGCCGCGTCATCACCAGCTCGTCGATCGGCAACGGGAGCGGTACCGGCAATGGAAACAGCAGCACGGACGCCGGGCGCTCGATCACCATCGGCAACCTCGGCAACTCCTCCAGCAGCGACGCCGGACGTTCAATCACCATCTCCGCGATGGGCGGGGCTCCCTCCGGCGGTGGCACAGCGAGTTCGTCGAGCGGGGTCCTGGGCGGTGGCACCGGCGGATCGAGCGGTTCCGGGTTGAGCGGCGTCGTCAGCGGCGGCAGCGGCCTGGGCAGCGGCGGTCTCGGCGGCGGCGTTGGCAGCGGTTCGGGGTTGGGCGGTTCAGGCTTGGGCGGGACCGCATCGGGCGGAATTGGCGCCGGTGTCGGGTTCGGTGGAGTCCCGGCGGGCGGCGGTCCGGGCGTGGGCCTCGGCACAGGCGGAACGGCGGCCGGCGGCCCGGCGACGGGCACCGGAACGGGCAATGGCGGTGTCAGCGGTCCGGTCGGTGTGCCTGGAGCGGCGTCTGGCGGCACGCCGGGCGGCAGCACGGCCCCCGGCGGCCCCAGCACCGCAACCGGCGGGTTCGGCGGCGCACCGGGCAATCGGCCCGGCGGCCCGACGGGGCCCGGATCCACGATTGAGAACGCGCCGGCCAACCGGCCCGCCGATCAGGGTGGACCGCAAGGGCAGCCACAGGGACAGCTACAGGGACAGCCACAAGGGCAAGGCCAGCCGCCAGCCGGCGATGCGCCGGCGGGTGGCGATCCGGGCAACGCTCCGGCCGGCGCGGACGGTTCGGGGCAGGCCCCCGGACCGCGCGCCGACCTCGACGGATCTCCGCTGGCCCGCCCGGCCTTCTCCCGTCAGGTCGCCCAGATCCATGGCGCTGCCGACGCCCAGACGGCGGCTCTGCTCGCCGCGCTCACCTCACATGTCCCGCCGGGAAGTCGGGCGGCCTAGAGCCGCCCGTGCCCCCACGCCTTCTTCCCAGCCTAAGCTTTTCTTCCCAAATGGATTGCCGACGAGAATGACCCGGTTCCCTTCCTCCCTCCGGCCGCGGGGCCACAAGGCCCGCGCGTCCTTCGCCCTGGTTGCCGCAGCCCTGCTCGCCAGCGGATGTTCCGTCAGCCCGAAGCCTTTGACGGATGACGAGAACGTGTCCCGCCTGCGCGAGGACATGTCGGTCATCATGGCGCCGCAGGAGCCGATCACCGGTCCG
This sequence comes from Azospirillum brasilense, assembly GCF_001315015.1. Taxonomy (NCBI): domain Bacteria; kingdom Pseudomonadati; phylum Pseudomonadota; class Alphaproteobacteria; order Rhodospirillales; family Azospirillaceae; genus Azospirillum; species Azospirillum brasilense. The sequence continues at coordinate 251,103 of NZ_CP012916.1, forward strand.
GTGTCAATGCACGAGGCGATGGCGCGGGCCATCAAATACAACCTCGACGAGCGCGTGAAGCTGATGGAGATGGCGGTCGCCAACCAGCAGCTCGACCTGTCGCGGTTCGACATGCTGCCGCGTCTCGTGGCGGGGGCCGGCTACACCGGACGCAACAATGAATCCGGATCGGAAAGCCTCAACCTCGCCACGGGCCGCCGCACGGGCGAGAGCACCACGGCCACGGACCGGCACCGCCGGACCGCCGATCTGGGCTTCACCTGGAACATTCTCGATTTCGGCGTCAGCTATCTGCGCGCCCGCCAGAACTCCAACCTCGTCCTGATCGCCGACGAGCGCCGCCGCCGCGTTGTCCAGGGCATCCTGCAGGACGTTCGCACCTCCTATTGGCGCGCGGTCGCGGCGGAGCGTCTGCTGAAGCGGATCGAACCGCTGGAGAAGCGCATCGAGGCGGCGCGCAAGAACGCGAACGCCCTGGAGGCCCAGCGCGTCCAGGCTCCGTTGCAGACCCTGTCCTACCAGCGCGCGCTGGTCGACACGCTGCGCCAGCTCCAGACCCTGCGGCGCGAGCTGGTGGCCTCCAAGTCGCAGCTTGGCGCGTTGATGGGCCTGCCGCCGGGCGAGACCTTCACCCTTCAGATGCCGCCGGACGTCACCGGCAAGGACGTCCCGGTAATCACCGCCTCGGTCGACGCCCTGGAAACCTACGCGCTCCTGAACCGTCCGGAGCTGCTGGAGGAGTCCTACAACGCCCGCATCACCGCCGACGAGACGCGCCGCGCCCTGCTGAAGCTGCTGCCGGGCATCGACCTGAACGCCGGCCTGCATTTCGACAGCAACAGCTTCCTGCTGAACCAGCGCTGGGCCGATTACGGGGCGCGGGTGTCGTGGAACATCCTGTCCCTGGCCTCGGCCCCGGACACCCATGCCTTCTCCAAGGCGCAGGAGGAGCTGGTTGCCTTCCGCCGTCAGGCGCTGAGCGTGGCGGTGCTGAGCCAGGTGCGCGTGGCGGTGGTTCAGTTCCGCGAGCTGTCGCAGGAGTTCTCGCTCAACGCCGATCAGGCGGCGATCGACCGCCGCATCCGGCAGCAGTATGTCAACAGCAGCACGGTCGGCCAGCAGGGCGACATGAGCGTGATCCAGGCCGAGGTGTCGGAACTCGTCTCCGATCTGCGGCGTGATCTCGTCTACGCCGACCTGCAGAACGCCTACGCCCGCGTCATGGTGTCGGCGGGCGTCGATCCGATGCCGGAGGCCGTCCCGTCCCAGGATCTGACGACGCTCCGTCAGGCCGTGTCCGACGGGCTGGGCGCCTGGCAGCAGAAGGCCGGCGGCACGGCACGCCTCCAGGATCTTCTGGTTCCCGCCGCCACGACCTCGGAGAAGGCTCCGGGGGAGAAGGCTCCGGTTGAAAAGGCGGCCGAGCCGATGGACGAACCGAAGGCCGTCCCGGTCGCCGCGCGCGGCGAGGAGCCGGCAGAGCGCAAAGCCGCAGTGCCGGAGCGTGTGACGGTGGCCGAACTGCCGCAGCAACCGGCCGCGTCCATGGCCACGCCGTTGACGGTGTCCTACAGCCCGTCCACCCGGACGGAGCCGGTCAAGGTCTATTCGGTGCCGTCGAGCGCGCTGGCCCCGATGGGGCGTGCCTCCGCGCGTTGATGCCGACGGGGTGGCGCACCCGCGCCGCCCCCTTTCGGCTGTGCCGGCGCCTGGTGCTGAAACAAATAAGCGTACAGGACCACTTGCCGATCCTGGATCGTTGCGCTTCCGGAGCAAAGGGTGCAGAAAATCTCTGCCATGATGTGCCGCTTTCGCCCCTCACGCTTCTTCGCCGCGCTGTCTATCGCGCTGCTTCCCCTGCCGCTTGCCGCCGCCGACCCGGCGCCGGCCCCCGAAGGCGGGGTGCGCGCGCTGATCGAGGCGCGGCAGCACGCTGTCCTGTCCAGCGAGATCGCTGGGCGCATCGGGCGCATCACCGTGGAGGCGGGTCAGTCCTTCAAGGCGGGGCAGACGCTCATCGCGTTCGATTGCAGCCATTATCAGGCGGCGGTCGATGCGGCCCGCGCCAATCTGCGGGCCGCCGACGTCACAGTGCGGCAGAGCCGCCGGCTGGAGCAGTTGAAGTCCATCGGCGGCGCCGAGGTCGAGATGGCCGAGGTCAAGGCCGAGGCCGCCCGCGCCGATCTGCGCAAGGCGGAGATCGAGGTCCGCCGCTGCGACGTGAAGGCGCCCTTCGATGGCAAGGTGGTGGAGCAGCGGATTCGCGAGCATGAGTCGGTCCCCGCCGGGACGGCTCTGCTGGAAGTCCTCTCCGACCGCGATCTGCGGGTGGAGTTGATTGTTCCGTCGTCCTGGCTGGTCTGGCTGAAGCCCGGCCAGCGGTTCGAGTTGCGCATCGACGAGACGGGCGAGGCTCTGGACGGCGAGGTCACCCTGATCGGTGCCCGAGTCGACCCGGTCAGCCAATCGCTGAAGGTGACGGGCAAGCTGCTGGCCGACAAGCAGGGCAACGCCCCGAATCTGGTCGCCGGTATGAGCGGAACCGCCCGCTTCAACCCGGCGGAGGAGGCCAAAGGTGCCCGATGACGTCAAATCCATCCGGATGGAAGCGACCAACCCGCTGAACAGCCTCCTGCTCCTCCTGAACCTGCAGCAGGAGGCCCGGCAGGCCCAGACTCCAGAGGCGCTGCGCTTTCTCCTGGTGAACCAGACGCGGCGGATGATCGCCTACCAGCAGGCGGTCTTCCTGACCGTCGCGCCGTCGGGCAAGGCGCGGCTTGAGGCGGTGTCCAACGTCGCCGTTCCGGAACGCGACGCCCCATTCACCCGCTGGCTGGAGGCCGCGGCTTCGGCCATCGCCGCTGGAGCGGAGGCGCGCAACCTGCACGGCATTGCCCCTACGGAGGTGCCGCCCGCGCTGGCCCGCGACTGGGGGCAGTGGGGACCGGCGCAGGCGCTGTGGGTGCCCTTGCCAGGGCTTGACGGCACCGTCACGGCGGTCTTGTGGCTCGCCCGCGACGACGCGTGGACGGACGGGGAGAAGGTGCTTCTCGGGCAGCTCTCCGGCGGCTATGGACACGCCTGGTGGGCGCTGACTCACGCCGGACGCCGATCCGGAGTCCGCACACGCAAGGGGATATGGGCGCTGGCGGTGGTGGCGGTTCTGGCAGCCGTTCTGGCCATTCCCGTTCCGCAATCGACGCTGGCTCCGGCGGAGGTGGCGCCGCGCGACCCGCTGATCGTCAGCGCACCGCTGGAAGGCGTGATCGAACGCTTCCACGTCCAGCCGAACGAGCCGGTGACCACCGGCCAGCCTCTGTTGAGTTTCGAATCGTCGGTTCTGAAAAGCCGCCTCGAGGTCGCGCGCAAGGCGCTGGCCTCGGCGGAGGCCGAGTTGCTGACAGCGTCCCAGGGGGCTTTCACCGATCCGCTGAGCAAGGCGCGCATCGCCCAGTTGAAGACCCAGGTGGAACTGCGCCGGGCGGAAATGGACTTCGCACGAGACCTGATGGACCGCGTCACCGTGAAAGCGGAGCGGACGGGCATTGCGGTCTTCACCGACGCCAACGACTGGCTGGGCAAGCCGGTGGCGGTGGGCGAGCGCATCCTGACCCTGGCCGATCCGCAAGCCGCCGAGGTGGACGTGCATGTGCCGGTCAACGACGCGATCGTGCTCCAGGAGGGGGCGGAGGTCAGCCTCTATCTGAACGTCGATCCGCTGCGTCCGCTGCGCGCCACGGTGTCCCATGCCAGCTATGAACCGGGGCTGACCCCAGGCGGCGTCCTGGCCTACCGCGTCCGCGCCGATCTGGCGCCGGACCAGCCGACGCCGCGCATCGGGCTGCGCGGCACCGCCAAGATCCAGGGTGAGCGGGTCCCGCTGGCCTTCTACCTCTTCCGCCGCCCGCTGGCGGCGCTGCGCCAGACCGTGGGGCTCTGAGCCATGGGCGCCGCCGCCATCGGCATGACGACGGGGCCGGCGGCGGTCACGCCGGTGGATCCGCTGGACAGCGTGCGGTTGCCGCCGTTGCGCGAGGAGCTGCAACTGCTGCCAGCCCCGCCGGCCTCGGACGGGTCGCCCTGCTGGACGATCCACGATCCGGTGCGCAACCGCTATTTCCGTATCGGCCACGGCGCCTTCGAGGTCATCGCCCGCTGGCATCACGGATCGCCCCGCGCCATCGCCGCAGCGGTGGCCGCCGAAACGGTCCTGGAGCCGGAGGCGGAGGATGTCGTCAACCTTTACAAGTTCCTGGCCGGCAGCAACCTGACCCAGGGCGCCGACGTCGATTTCCTGGCGAAGCAGACGGCGGCGCGACGCACGTCCTGGTGGATGTGGTTGCTGCACAATTATCTGTTCTTCCGCATCCCGCTGGTCCGCCCCGACGCATTCCTGAACGCCACGGTGCGCTACGTTGCGCCCTTCTACAGCCGCGCTTGGTTGTGGACGGTGATCGGCGCGGGGGTTTTGGGCCTCATTCTGGCGATGCGTCAATGGGACAGCTTCGCGCACACGTTCCTGCATTTCTTCACGCTGGAGGGCATGGCGCTCTACGGCCTGACCTTGCTGGTGACGAAGACGCTGCACGAGCTGGGGCACGCCTACACCGCGAAACGCTTCGGCTGCCGGGTGCCGACCATGGGGGCGGCCTTCCTGGTGATGTGGCCGGTGCTCTACACCGACACCAGCGACGCGTGGCGGCTGGTCTCGCGCCGCGCCCGGCTGCACATTGCGGCGGCAGGCATGCTGACCGAACTGGCGCTGGCCGCCTTTGCCACGCTGGCCTGGAGCTTCCTGCCCGACGGGCCGCTGCGCAGCGCCGCCTTCTTCGTGGCGACGGTGAGCTGGGTGACGACCCTGACGATCAACCTCAGCCCCTTCATGCGCTTCGACGGCTATTACCTGCTCGCCGACGCGCTGGACGTGCCGAACCTGCAGGACCGCGCCTTCGCGCTGGCCCGCTGGCGGCTGCGGGAATGGTTGTTCGGCCTGGGCGACGAGGTGCCGGAGCGGTTCGATCCGTGGCTGCACCGGGTGATGCTGGCCTACGCCTTCGCCACCTGGGTCTACCGGCTGGTGCTGTTCATCGGCATCGCGGTGCTGGTTTATCACGTTTTCATCAAGGTGCTGGGAATCGTGCTGTTCGCGGTGGAAGTCGGCTGGTTCATCCTTCGCCCGCTGCTCAACGAGGCGAAGGAATGGTGGGAGCGGCGGGGCAGTCTGCGGCCCAACCGGAACCTGCTGATGACCCTGGGTGGACTGACCGCGCTGGTCTGGCTGGCCTTCGTGCCGGTCACCGGCACCATCGCCGTGCCATCGGTGTGGCGGGCGGAGGGCTTCTCGACCCTGTTCGCTCCGGTCCCGTCGCGCATCGCGGAAGTTCTGGTCCAGCCCGGCCAGCGCGTGGCGGCGGGCGACCCCCTGTTCCGCCTGGAGGCGCCGGAACTGACGAGCAGGCTGCACCAATCGGAATTGCGCATCGCGCTGGCGCAGGATCGCATCGACCGCATGCTGGCCGCCCGCGACGGGTTGGATCGGGTGCGCGTGATGGAGGAGGACCTTGCCGCCGGGCTGGCCGACCGGCAGGGCCTGCTCGACGGTCTGGCACGGCTGGAGATCCGTGCGCCCATCGCCGGAACGGTGGTGGATGTGACCGACGCGTTGCGCCCCGGGCGCTGGGTCGGACCGTCGCTGGCGCTCGGCCAGATCGTCGCCGATGGTGGCGGCGAACTGGTCGGCTATGTGGCCGAGAACGACCTCACACGCGTCATGGTGGGGGCGGGCGCGGTGTTTCATGCCGACGACCCGCTGCGCCCCCGGATGGAAGCGCAGGTGACGGCGGTGAACCGGGTGAGCGTGAAGGGGCTGGACATTCCCGCCCTGGCCTCGATCCATGGTGGCCCGGTCGCTGTGGAGAGCCAGACCGGACCGTCGATGGGACGGACGAACGCCGAGGCCGCGCGTTTGAATCTGAAGCCGGTGGAAGCCGTCTACCGGGTGACCCTGACGCCGCTGGACCGGACGCAGGCAGGACCCGCCCACCAGATGCGCGGCGTGGCTCGCGTGGACGGGGAGGCGCGCAGTGTGGCTGACCGCTTCTGGCGCACCGCGCTGGCCGTGCTGATCCGCGAAACCGGGTTCTGACGGGAGGGGACGCCGGTCTCAGGGCGCGTTGGCCCCGGCGCCTATCAGGGCGCGATCGCCCATCGCCCGTTGGCCATCTTGCAGAAGGTCAGTCTGTAGGGTTGGACGGTCCGCCGGATGAAGTTGGCCTGAACGTCTCCGCAGGGCGCACCGTCGCGCTCGTGGACCTTCTCCACGACCACGTCGCCGCGCACACCGGTCTTCGGGTTGTTCCATTCGGTGCGCCGTCCCGCCTCCATGGGGGTCAGGGCATCGGCAAGCGCCTTGCGGAACAGGTCCCAATCCTCGTCCGTCAGATCCACCCCGCCGCGCCCACCGAGAAACAGGCCGAACTGGGCCTGCGCGGGGGTGGCTATGGCCAGCGTCGCGATTAACGTGGCGGCGTGAAGCCCAAGGGACGCGATGGATAACAGGCGCATGCGGCGGTTCCTTGTGACCGTTGACCGAGGTGACCGTTGACTGAATCCGGGCATTTTAGGAACGATTGAGGAAGCCCGCTCGTGAAGGAAGGTCACGAACCGTCGCCTTACCGTAACATACGTCCTCTGCAACATACGCTGCACGCAGGAGAGAGGAACCCCGCGCGCACGGGGCGCTGCTCGGTCCGGTAGGCAACCGTAACGTACTGGCCTCATGGCAAGGATGAGGACGAGCGTCCTAAGCCATGGGGCGGCCTTTCAACCTGATGGGCCGCCACTCCACGCACCCCGCCTGGATGGTCCCGATGGAAGACGATTCGGGAAGGTGTCGCTCCCGTCTCCATAGGACGGCCCTTCCGCTGCTCGCCACTTTTCTTCTTGCGGCCCTGCTGTTTGCTGGTCTGCGGTCGGGAAGCGCATTGGGGCAGACACCGGATGTCCACACCCTCACGGCTGGCGGAACGGCGACCGCGCTGGAGGTGTATGCGGCACGGCTTGAGGCGGTCGCCGCCATTTATCCGCAGCTTCCCTCCATCCTGTCGGACGCCTTCGCGCGTCCCAACGGGCGGGAGGTGGCGGTGCACCCGTTGCGCCTGCTGCGCGGCTTGCTGATTCTTTTCACGGCGGGGACGGTGGCGCTGCTGCTGACCAAGCGGGTTCTGGCGGAACCGCTCAGGAAGCTGGAGTCGGAAGGCGGGGCGCCATTGCTGACGGGAGGGTTGCGCTTCGTGCTGGGGCTGGTTCCGGTGGGTGCCTTCGCAGTCGGGGTACTGGTGGTCTATGCGATCGTGCGGCCGTCGCATCCTGCGGCTCCGGCGGTTCTGCTGGCGGTGCTCCAGGCGGCCATGACCGTGCTTTTAAGCGATCGGCTGATCCGCTTCCTCTGCGCGCCGGGACGCACGGCGCTGCGCTTGATCCCGCTGGAGGACACGGACGCGCGCGCCCTGCACCGCACGGGCGTGATCACCGTGACGCTGGCCGCGACGGTGCTCGGGCTGGTCGATCTTCTTCTGGCGTTGGGGGTTGCCGGAAACGCCATCGTCGCCATCGGTCTGCCGCTGAGCACCGTGCCCTTCCTCTATCTGCTCTTCCGCGTGTGGCGCGGGCGCACGGCGGTGGCGCGGGCCGTCGCCCATCCGCTGGGCATCGAGGCGAAGGACCACCCCACGTTGGGGCTGTGGGCTGTGGCGGCCTCGGTTTATCTGGTTGCCTTGTGGCTGGTCGTCGCAGCGGCCGCGGTGCGGCTGGAGCCGGCGACCGGACCGCGGATGCTGGCCAGCCTGCTGGTTGCGCTGGCGGTACCGGCCATCGCCCTGATGGCCCAGCGCCCACTCGCCCGCTTCTACCGGGGAGAGGAGACGGCGGCGGGGAAGGCGGCGGTGGCGCGGGTGATGCGGGCGCTGTGGTCGGCCTTGTTCGTCGTTGGCGTCTTCGCCACAGCGGCCATTTGGGGGTTCCGGGTGGAACAAGCCTCCGGAGCGATCGGCATCGTCCTGCGGCTGCTGTTCAATGTGACGGTCGTGCTTCTGCTGGGCTACGTCGCTTGGACGATGGTGGTGCGGGCCATCGACCGCGCTCTGGAAGGGGCGCGGCACGATGGCGTTTCCTCCCGCGGGCAAAGGCTGGCGACCTTGCTGCCGCTGTTGCGGAAGTTCCTTCAGGTCGTGCTGGTCGTCATCCTGGTCATGATCGTGCTGTCCTCGCTGGGGATCGAGATCGGACCGCTGCTCGCCGGGGCGGGGGTGGTCGGCATCGCCATCGGTCTCGGCGCGCAGTCGACCATCGCCGACATCCTGGCCGGCGTCTTCTTCCTGCTGGAGGACGCCTTCCACATGGGCGACTATGTGGAGGTCGGGCAACTGCGCGGCACGGTGGAGGGCATCTCTCTGCGTTCGCTGAAGCTGCGCCACCACCGCGGCGCCGTGCACACGTTGCCCTTCGGCCAGATCAAGGCGCTGACCAACTACAGCCGCGACTGGGCGCTGATGCGTCTGGAGTTCCGCGTGCCACCGGAAACCGACATGGGGCTGGTCAAGAAGCTGGTGAAGGAGGTCGGCAAGGACCTGTCCGCCGACCCGGAGATGGGGCCGAGCTTCATCGAACCGCTGAAGTCCCAGGGCGTCCGGCGGGTGGAGGACGACGCGGCGATCATCGGCGTCAAGTTCATCACCAAGCCTAATGAGCAGTTCGTCATCCGGCGCGAGGCCTACCATCGCCTGATCCGTGCCTTCCAAGACCATGGAATCCATCTGGTCGGGCGTGGCGTGGTGGTGCGGGTGGACGATCCGGAGGCGGCCAACCGGATCATCGGCTTCGCCGCCGCCCAGGCCATGAACGGTTCCGGCAAGGAGAGCGGTGCCGCGGAGTGACGTTCGTCACGCCACCGGCTTAACCGACAGCCACGCCGCGATGACGAAGGCCGGCAGGCGGCCGAGCGCCGCGTCGTCCCGCCCCGTTTCCTCCTGCCATGCCCGGTGGCGGTCCAACGCGCCCCGCAGCGTGGCCGAGCGCTCCGCCGCGGGGACGGCGGACAGGGCGGTGTCCAGGCTGGTCAGATAGGGCGGGAACTCGGCGTTCGGGCCGGCGAGGCCGCGCTCCGTCCCCTCGGGATCGAACCACACTTCCGCGGCGGCGGTGTCGGCGCTGGGCGGGACGACCATGCCGCCGACATAGCCGGTGGGCTGGACCACCTTCCACCCCTTGCGGCTCGGCCCCGTGGTCCAACCAAGCGCACGGGCGACCTCCATCGTCGCGGCGCGGGTCGGCGCCTGCCGGGTGATACGGTCCAGAAGATCGGTCAAGTCGGCGGCGGGCATCGGTGCGCTCCTTGGATAACCATCCGGCGATAAACCATCCGGATGGCCCTCAACGTACAACATCGGTGGCGGGCAGGGCGATGACAGCCTATCTGGGAAACGGCCCATCAGGCGAGAGGGAGCGGTGCGGAAAAGAATGGCGGCCACCATCCTGGTGATTTTGATGACTCTGGTCCTGCTGCTGGCCGGTCCGGCCTTCGTGATCGCGTCGGGAACGGCGACGCTGGGCGTGGACTGGAGCCGGGCGGACCGCAGGTCCGTCGGCCTCGCCCCCGATCCCGCCACGACACCGGAAGCGGTGGTGCAGGTCTACGCCGCCCGCGCCCTGTCCTGGCGCGGCGCCTTCGGCACACACCCATGGTTCGCGGTGAAGCCGGCGGGGGCGTCGGCCTACACCGTCTACGAAGTGATCGGCTGGCGGGTCTACCGCGGTCTGCCGGCGGTGGCGGTCAGCAACCGCGATCCGGACGGGCGGTGGTTCGGCTCCGCACCCGCCGTGCTGGCCGAGTTGCGCGGCCCCGCCGCCGAGGCGGCCATCCCCAAGATCGCCGAGGCGGCCCGGAGCTACCCCTACGCCGGGGAATACCGCATCTGGCCGGGCCCCAACAGCAACACCTTCGCCGCCTGGGTGGGGCGGGCGGTACCGGACCTGCGGCTCGACCTTCCCTCCACGGCGCTGGGCAAGGACTATCTGGGCACCGGCCTGATCGCGCGGGCACCCAGCGGCACCGGTTGGCAGGTCAGCCTGTTCGGCCTCGCCGGGCTGCTCCTGGCCAAGGAGGAGGGGTTCGAGGTGAATCTGCTCGGCATGACCTTCGGGGTCGATCCCTTCGACCTCGCGGTCAAGATCCCAGGCGTCGGGCGGTTGGCGCTGAACGCCCCCGCCCCGACCGCCCCGGCTGCCGCCGATGGCCCGCCGCCCGGCTGAGCCTCAGGTCTCCTCGTCGGCGGCGGACATGCCGGTGCCGGCGGGGCCGAGCGGCGGATTGCCGCGCTTGAGGCCGAGCCGGGTCATGCAGTCCCACGCTTCCTCCGCCGTGTCGGCGATGTCGAACAATTCCAGGTCGCCGGCGCTGACCATGCCGTGGTCGGCCAGGGCGCGGAAGTTCACCACCTCGTTCCAGTAGTCGCGCCCAACGAAGACGATGGGCAGGCGGGACGCCTTGTTGGTGTTGCGCAGGTTCAGGATCTCGAACGCCTCGTCGAAGGTGCCGAAGCCGCCGGGGAAGATGGCCAGCCCGTTGGCGCGCATCGCCAGATGCATTTTCCGGATGGCGAAATAATGGAAGCGGAAGGTCAGCTCCGGCGTGCTGTAGGGATTGGGGTGCGGTTCCTGCGGCAGGCTGATGTTGAAACCGATGCTCGGCGCCCCGGCCTCCTGCGCGCCGCGGTTGGCGGCCTCCATCAGGCCGGGACCGCCGCCGGTGGCGATCACGTTGTCGCGCTGCCCGTCCTCGGTGGGCGCCAGGGCGCCGCCGCGCTCCGACACGATGCGGCCGAAGGTCCGCGCTTCCTCGTACCAAGCCGCCTGCTTGGCCCGCCGTTCGGCCAGTTGCCGCTCCTCCGGCGTCCGGGCATCACGGAGAAGCTGTTCCGCCCGTTCGGGCGAGGGCACCCGTGCGCTGCCGTAGACCACGATGGTGGAACGGATGCCCCAGGCCTTCAGCTCCGATTCCGGCTTGGCGTATTCGAGCATGAAGCGCACCCCGCGCATCGATTCGCTCAACAGGAAGTCGCGGTCCTCGAAGGCGATGCGATAGGCGGCTGATTCGTGGTTCGGCCTGCTGTCCTTCATGCTGTGCTCCGGGTGGGGACGGGGAACGGCTTCTGGTCATGTGGGGTCGCGGGCGGGCCATTGCCCGGACTCAAAGGGTTTGCATTCAAAGCAATTGTGCCGCAGACCGGAGGGAGGCGGAAGGGAAAGCGGTTGCACGTCTTTCCATAAGCCTTGCCCCTGCCCACATCATGGTGCGGGCGCGTCTGTGCCCGACCATCAGCGTCTTATCCGCGTCTTGTTCGTAAGGGGTGACGTTGAGCAGCATCGAGCCGCCATGGCCATCGGATGAGCGCACCCGGCTCGACCGGCTGAAGAGCTACGGCGTGTTGGACACGCCGCCGGAAGCTGCCTTCGACCGGCTTGCCCGGCTGGGCGCCCGCCATTTCCGCATGCCCATCGTGATGGTCAATCTGGTGGACGAGACGCGGCAATGGTCCAAGGCCGGCCATGGCCTGGACACGATGGTCGTCGAGCGGCGGCTGTCCTTCTGCGCCCACACCATCCTCGACGACGCGGTGCTGGTCGTGCGCGACACGCGGGAGGACGAACGCTTCGCCGACAACGAGTTGGTGGCCGGGCCGCCGCACCTGCGTTTCTACGCCGGGGCGCCGCTGATCGCACCGGATGGGCTGCGCATCGGAACCTTCTCCTTGCTCGATCACCAGCCCCACCCGGAGTTCAGCGCCGAGGACGAGCGGGACTTGGAGGAGTTTGCCCGTCTCGCCATGCACGAGATGGAATCCCAGGCCGCCCACCGCGCCGCCCAGGCGGCGGAGGCGCTTCTGCGGGACAAGAACGCCCTGCTGGAAAGCCTTCTGGAGAGCGTCACCGATCCGATCTTCGCCAAGGACCGCGAGCGCCACTTCACCCTGGTCAACTCCGCGACCGCCCGCCTGTTCGGACGGACGCGGGAGGAGGTGGCAGGCCTGACCGACGAGGATCTGTTCCCGCCGGAGGAGGCTGCACGGCTCGACGACCTGTGCGAGCGGGTGATCGCCACCGGGCGGGAGGAAACGGTCGAGGAGGAATTGCCTTTCCCGACGGAGGAGGGCACGCGCGTTCTGATGATCAGCGTCATGCCCCTGCGCGACGCATGGGGGGCGGCCATCGGCGTCGTCGGGGTGGCCCGCGACATCACCGCCCGCAAGCGGGCGGAGGAGGCGTTGCGGTCGAGCGAGGCGCGGTTCCGTACACTGGTGGACAATACGCCGCTGCTCATGTGGATCAACCGCTCGGACGGCACCCCCGAATATTACAATGAGGAGTTGCGCGCCTACACCGGCCAGGACCCGGACGCCATGTCCGCCTGGCAGGGATTCCATCCGGACGACCGCCCCGCCTATCTGGAACTGAGGACACGCTCGATCGCCGCGGGCACGCCCTATCAGAGCAACATCCGGATGCGGCGCGCCGACGGGGCATGGCGGTGGCACCAGTGCCGCGTGGTGCCGGTGCGGGAGAAGGGTGCCATCGTCTCCTGGATCGGCACCGCGGTGGACATCCACGATATCCGGCGTGCCCAGCAGGCGGCGGAGGAGGCCGACCGCTCGAAGGGCCGCTTCCTGGCCGCCGCCAGCCACGACCTCCGCCAGCCCATGCAATCGATCCTGCTGTTCGCTGGGGCGCTGGGTCCCCATGTCGCCGGCGAGGCCGGGCAGCGGGCGCTGGATCGGCTTCAGCAGGGGCTGGACACGCTGAAGGATCTATTGGACAGCTTGCTCGACGTGTCGCGCCTCGACGCCGGGGTGGTGGCGCCGCAGATCGAGGAGTTTCCGGTCGCCGAGCTGCTCGGCCCGCTGTCCGCCGCCTATGCCCCGCTGGCCGAGGCCAAGGGGCTGGATTGGCGGGTCGTGCCCTGCACCGGAACGGTGCGCAGCGACCGCGTCCTGCTCGGGCGGATGCTGCGCAATCTGGTTGACAATGCCATCCGCTACACCGACCGGGGCCGCGTCATGGTCGATTGCCGGCCCCAGGGAACGTGCCTGTACGTCGAGGTGCACGACACCGGCCTGGGCATCCCGCCCGACCAGCGCGAGCGCATCTTCGAGGAGTTTCACCAGATCGGCAACCCGGAGCGCGACCGCGACCAGGGACTCGGCCTGGGGCTCGCCATCGTGCGCCGGCTGTCGCGGCTGCTCGACCATCCGGTGGATCTGGTGTCGCGTCCGGAGCGCGGCTCGATCTTCTCGATCAGCGTGCCGCTGGTCCGCCACGATGCGCCGCGTCCCCCGCCGCCCGCCGCCCGGATGGCGCGGGCCGATGCCATGACGGCGACCGGGGGTGGGCGGCTGGCCGTGGTCGTGGAGGACGACGCCATCGTTCTGATGGGGCTGGCGGTGATGCTCGGCGAATGGGGGTTTGAGGTGCTGACCGCCGGGAGTACCGGCGAAGCGCTGGAGCGATTGCGCGGAGGCGGGCGGCGGCCCGACATCGTGCTGGCCGATTACCGGCTGCGCCAGGGCCGCGTCGGCACCGAGGCCATCCTGCGCGTCCGCGACCTGTTCGGTGCCGACGTGCCGGGTCTCATCGTCACCGGGGAGATCGGGCCGGAACCCCAGCGCGACGCCGCGCGGCACGGTCTCGGCCTGATGCACAAGCCGGTGACGCCGCGCCTTCTTGAAGCCGCGCTGGCGCGCCATCTTGGAGCCATCGGGCCGGCTTGAGCGTTGCTACCACCAGCGGCGCCGATGGCGCCGCACCGTGCGAGGGTTATGGAGGAGACAACAGAGTGCCATCCCTGTCGAAAGGCCTTGCCATAGTCGCCGTCGCGGCGGCGCTCGCCGGGTGCCAGTTCCCCGGCTTCCAATCGCCGCAGCAGACGGCCACCCTGCCGCCCCCGACCGTGCCGAAGCCGCCGCCCGAGGAGCGTGGGATCTGGATCGTCGGCAGCCCGTCCATGCGGGGGGCGGTCGGCACCGCGGCCAGCCGCTTCAACAGCACGCCCGACACCCAGCCGCGCCTCGTCGCCGAGGGCACCAACAGCGGTTTCCGCAGCTTCTGCGCCGGGGTTGGGCTGGAGCATCCCGACATGGTGGTCTCCGACCGCCGCATCGGGGCCGAGGAACAAAAGCGCTGCCGGGCCAAGGGCATCACCATGACGGAGTACGAGCTTGGCCCCAAGCAGTTCGTCTACGTCAAGGACGCCCACATGATGACCATCCCCGGCGTGCGCGATTTCACGGACAGCTGGGGCGTGAAGGGCAAGCCGGTGCGCGGGGCCTGATCAGCGGGCAACGCCAACGTCGGCGGCGGCCTGCTTGCGGAAGAAATCTACCCCCATCTGGATGCTGCGCCCGATGTTGGCCGCGCGGTCCTCGAAGAAGGCGGCGGCCTCGGGTGTGCAGACCTCGGCCGTCGTCTCGCGGAACAACTCCAGCCAGCGCTCGAAATGCGCCGGCCCGATGTCGAAACGGACATGGGCGGGGAGGGGACGCCCGTCGTAGCGGTGGGTCAGCAGGGCGACCGATGACCAGAAATCGATCATCTTCTGGAGATGCGGCTCCCAGTCGGTGATCGCCGCACCGAACACCGGGCCGAGCAGGGCGTCGTCGCGGATCTTGCCGTAGAAGGTGCGGACGAGGGCGTCGATCATCGCCTCGTCGATGCCGGTCTTGGCCACGCGTTCGGCGATGGTGGCGGACTGGGGGGTGGGAGCGGAGGTCTGGTCCAAGGCGGTGGGGTCCTGAAAAACATGAGGCGAACAAGACCCCGCACTATACCCGTCCCGGCGGCACACCGCCACCCGTGCGGGGCTGTAAATTCCCTCTCCCCGGAGGGGAGAGGGTTATGAACGTCAAACGCGCTCTCCGCACCCTTACCGGATGATAACCACCACCAGCCGCTTCGGCCCGTGGACGCCGTAGGCCAGCGTCTGCTCGATGTCCGCCGTCTTCGACGGGCCGGAGATCAGCAAGGCGTTGGTCGGCATGCCGTCGGCCCAGCGGTTCTCGGTCATCGCCTGCCAGAAGGTGTCGTACAGCGCGTCGGCGCGCAGCAGCGCCAAGTGCATGTGCGGCACCAGCGACATCAGCCGCGGCTCCTCCGGCGTCGGCCAGACGATCAGGCTGCCGGTGTCGGCGATGGCGCCCAACGTCGTGGTGATGCCGGCGTCGATGCCGTCGAACAGCCGCTCCTTGAAGGTCTCGACCCGGTCAGCGTAGGGGATCAGCTCCGGACCGCCTTCCGCCCATTCGGCCGACAGGCGCCCCCCGGCCTCGGTCGCCGGGCCGAACAGCAGGTTACGGGTGCCCTGCGCCTTGAGGAAGGCCTGGACGTCGGCGGGCCAGTCGGCCTCGGTCGTCTCCAGGAACTCCGTGTGGACGGCCTCCATCATGCGCTTGATGCGCTCCAGCCGTTCGGCGCCGTCCCAGCGCTTGTTGCGCAGGACGGCGAAGTCGGACTCCGGCGGGGTCAGAGGATGGGCGTCGCGCCCGGCGCGCAGCTTGCCCAGGATCGCGTTTCTGGACTCAGACATCGGGAATCCCCTTCTCGCGGGCGAGGGCGTGGAGCGTGCGGTTGGCGAAGCGCGGCTTGGCCCGCACGTTCGTCCATTCCTTCAGCAGCGGCAGACTGGTCGGCGCGGCGTTGCCCAGCTTGGCCAGCAGCGCCGTGGCGAACTGGTAGGCGAGCGGCGAGGCGTAGGTCATTGACCAGCCCTTCCACACCATCGCCTCCGCCTTGCTGGCGTGCGAGCCGGCGCCCCGCACCGCGTCGCCGGGGTGCACGGCCTCCGACCGCAGGCGGCCCATGATCTCGACGATGGGAATCTTGACCGGGCAGATCTCGACGCAGGCGTTGCACATGGTGCAGGCGTGCGGCAGCTCGCCCCGCTTCTCCAGCCCTTCCACCTGGGGCATCAGGATCGAGCCGATGGGGCCGGGGTAGGGCGCCTGATAGGCGTGGCCGCCGACCTTGGTGTAGACCGGGCAATGGTTCATGCAGGCGCCGCAGCGGATGCAGCGCAGCGTGTTGCGCAGCTCCTCGTCGGCGTAGATGCCCGACCGCCCGTTGTCGAGGATCACCAGATGGATCTCGTTCGGGCCGTCCTTCTCGCCCTCCTTGCGGGGGCTGGAGATCATGTTGACGTAGGTGGTGATCGGCTGGGCGGTGGCGGAGCGGGTCAGCAGGCTGATGACCGGCGGCACGTCCTCCAGCTTCTCCACGACCTTTTCCAGGCCCATGACGGCGATGTGGACGGGCGGCACCGTGGTGCTCATGCGCCCGTTGCCCTCGTTCTCCACCAGGCAGAGCGTGCCCGTCTCCGCCACCGCCATGTTGACGCCGGAGATGCCAACATCGGCGGTCGCGAACTTCTTGCGCAGGACGCGGCGGGCGAGGTCAGTGAGCTGGGCCACGTCCTCGGTGTATTCCGCCTCTTTGATCTTCTGCTTGAACAGATGGGCGATCTGCTTGGTGTTCATGTGGATCGCCGGCATGATGATGTGCGAGGGCATCGCCTCATCAAGCTGGACGATGTATTCGCCAAGGTCGCTTTCCAGGCTCTCGATGCCGTGCTTTTCCAGGAAGGCGTTGAGGTGCATCTCCTCCGACACCATCGACTTGCCCTTGACCACCAGCTTGGCGTTCACGCGCTGCATGATGGACAGGACGATGGCGTTGGCCTCGTCGATGGTGGAGGCCCAATGGACCTGGATGCCGTTCTTCGTGCAGTTGGCTTCCAGCTTCTCCAGCAGTTCCGGCAGCTTGGACAGGGCGCGCAGGCGGACCGAGGCGCCGAGCGTCCGCACCCCGTTCCACTCGGCGGTGTCGGCGAACTGCACCGCGCGCTTGGACATCAGCCCGTCCATGGCCCGGCGGAAGTTGCCGCGGAGCTGCTGGTCCTGGAGCGCCGCGCTGGAGGCCTTGGCGAAGTTGATGCTGGTCTCACCCATGGGTGCGCTCCTTCAGGAACTGGGCGATGTGGACGCCGCGGACCGGCTTCTTGCCGCCTTCCAGCGCACCGGAGATGTTCATCAGGCAGCCGCAGTCGCCGGACACCACGGCCTTGGCCCCGGTGTTCTCGATGTCCGCCACTTTGTCGCCCACCATCGCCGCGGAGATCTCAGGATGGCGCACGGCGAAGGTGCCGCCAAAGCCGCAGCATTCCTTCTCCCGCTGCAACTCGACCAGCTCGACGTTGGCGAGCTGGCGCAGCAGGGCCTTCGGCTCGTCGGTCACGCCCATTTCGCGCTGGGCGTGGCAGGAGGCGTGCCACGTGATCTTCACCGGCGGTCCCTGGTCCTCGAACTTCACCTTGAGGACCTGGACGAGGAACTGGGTCAACTCCCATACGCGGGACGCCACCTGACGGGCACGGGCCTCGTCCGGCTCACCCTTGAACAGGTCGGGCCAGTGCTTGCTCATCATGCCAGCGCAGGATCCCGATGGCACGACGATGGGCCAGTCGCCAGGGAAATAGTCGAGCTGCGCGCGGGCGACCTTCAGCGCCTCCTCACGATAGCCGGAGTTGTAGGCGGGCTGGCCGCAGCAGCTCTGCCCCTGCGGGAAGACGACGCGGACGCCCTGCCGCTTCAGCAGCTCCATGCCGGCCATGCCGGCTTCGGGGTAGAAGAGGTCGACCAGACAGGTGCCGAAGAAGTAGACGCTTTCAGGCCGTTCGATCTCGGGCCGGCTTATGGTGCCGTCGTGGGTCATGATTTTTCCTCCCTCCCGCCTCAGAACGCGGGTTCCGACGCGCGTGCGGAGGCCGTGGCGGAAGCCTTCGGCGTCGAGCAGGCATCGACCAGATAGACGATGGAACGGTACGGCAAGCCGGAGTGGTCGGACAGGCCGATTTCGCAGGTCCGGCTGTTCGAATAGCCGGCCTTGGCCCCGGCGGGGATGTCCTTGGACAGGTGGCGCAGGGCGTGGGCGTTCAGCTCCGGCGTGGTGAAGCCCTTGTCGCCGGCGAAGCCGCAGCAGCCGACATCCTCCGGCACCACCACCTGGGTGGCGCAGGCGGCGGCCACCGCCTTCATCTTGGCATCCAACCCCATGCGGCGGGTGGAGCAGGTCAGGTGCAGAACCACCGGCTCCGTCTGCCTGGTGAAATTCAGCCGGTCCAGCAGATGGTCGTGGATGAACTCCACCAGATCCAGGACCTGGAGTCCGGCATCCTTCAGATGCTTCTTCAGCCGGAAAGAGCAGGGGCTGGTGTCGAGCACCACCGGAGCCGTGCCGTCGGCGCTGGCCGCCCAGATGGCGCGGACCATCTCCTCCGCCTTGGCGTCGGCCTGGGCGGCGAGGCCCTTGCTCTCCAGCGGCATGCCGCAGCACAGGGAGGACAGCTGCTCCGGATAGGCGACGCGGTATCCGGCCTTCCGGAACAGCGCCTCCACCTTCACCGGCAGCGGGGTCTTCTCCGGGTCGCTGGCGGCGGGCCCCATGCTGCGGCTGGTGCAGCTCGGCACATAGACGACGGCCGGCGCGTCGGCGGGCGCCTTGGCCTGGGGCAGCGGCGTGAAGTTGGTCGGCGTGGGCAGGGCGCGCGGCAGATGCGGCAGTCGCTGGCCGGTGACGGTGCGCAGCTTCTCGAACAGCCCGTTCGCCGTATCGTCGCCCAGCGTCCGCTTTGCCAGATCGGCCAGCTTCAGGCCGGTGCGGGCGATCGACAAGGCCCCGGCGGTGTGGCCGGCGACGTAGTTGCCGAAGCCCTGGGCCACCGCCCCGCGACGGTCGCCGCGGATCGCCTTGATGAGCAGCCCCGTCTCGATTCCCACCGGGCAAGCGGTGGAACAGAGACCGCAGGCCGCGCAGGTGTCGATGCCCTGGTAATCATAGGCCTCGTGCAAAGCGCCGAGCCGCGTCGCGTCGGCGCCGGTCGCCTCAAGGCGCGAAATCTCGCGCCAGCCGACGATGCGCTGGCGGGGGGAGAGCGTCATCTTGTGTGATGGGCAGGTCGGCTCGCAGAAGCCGCACTCGATGCAGGTGTCCACCAGCGCGTGGGCGGGCGGCATCGCCTTCAGATTCTTGAGATGCGCCTCTGGGTCGTCGTTTAGAATGACGCCGGGGTTCAGCAGGCCCTGCGGGTCGAGCAGCGCCTTGATCTCCTTCATCAGGCCGTAGGCCTGCGGACCCCACTCCATCTCCACGAAGGGGGCCATGTTGCGGCCCGTGCCGTGCTCCGCCTTCAGCGAGCCGTCGTACTTGCGCACCACCTGATCGCACACCGCGTCCATGAAGCGGCGGTAGCGGTCCACCTCCTCGTCGGTGTCGAAGGCCTGGGTGAAGACGAAGTGCAGGTTCCCTTCAAGCGCGTGGCCGAAGATGATCGCCTCGGTGTAGCCAAATTTCAGGAACATCGCCTGAAGCTCGACCGTCGCCTCGGCCAGCCGGTCGAGCGGGTAGGCCACGTCCTCGATGATGACCGTGGTGCCGACCTTGCGCATGGCGCCGACTGCCGGGAACAAGCCCTTGCGGATCTTCCAGTAGCTTTCGCCCAGCTTGGCGTCGGCGGTGAAGGTCGCCGGGAACAGGGTCTGGGTCTGGGCGATCACCGCGCTGACCGCGGTGATGTTGGCGTCCAGCGCCGCCGCGTCCTCCCCCCGGATCTCCACCAGCAGGGCGGAGGCGTCCGGCCCCAGCCCGCCGATGAAGTCCGGCATGCCCGGTTTGCCTTCGACCGAGCGCAGCGAGGCGCGGTCCATCAGCTCCACCGCCGAAACCGGCGTCGGCTTCATCAGCGCGACGGCGCGGCAGGCCTCCCCGATGTCCGGGTACATCAGCAGGGCGTTCGCCTTGTGGGCGTGCTCCGGCACCGTGTTGTAGGTGATCTCGGACAGGAAGCCGAGCGTGCCCTCCGACCCGATCATCAGGTGCTGGAGGATCTCGACGGGGTCCTCGAAGTCGACCAGGGCGTTGAGGCTGTAGCCGGTGGTGTTCTTGATGCGGAACTTGTTGCGGATGCGCTCCGCCAGTTTCTCGTCGGCGCGGGTGCGGGCGGCCAGATTGGACAGGCCGGCCAGCAGGGCGCCGTGGCTGACCGCGAAGGCGCCGCGGCTGGCGGCGTCGCCGGTGTCGAGCAGTGTGCCGTCGGCCAGCACGAGCCGCATGGAGGCCAGCGTGCGGTAGCTGTTCTGGGCGGTGCCGCAGCACATGCCGCTGGCGTTGTTCGCCGCAATGCCGCCGATCTTGGCGGTGGCGATGGAGGCGGGGTCCGGACCGATCTTGCGCCCGAAGGGAGCCAGCTTGCGGTTCGCCTCCGCCCCGATGACGCCGGGCTGGAGGGTCACCGCCGCCGCACCCGGCGGGATGGTGCAGCCGCGCCAGCTGTCGCCCAGCAGGACCAGGACGGAATCGGTGACCGCTTGGCCCGACAGGCTGGTGCCGGCGGCGCGGAAGGTCACCGGGGTCTTCAGCTCCCGGCAGAGGTTGAGCAGCCGCACCACCTCGCCCTCGGCCTCGACGATGGCGACGATCTTCGGAATCAGGCGGTAGAAGCTGCCGTCGGTTCCGTAGGCCAGCGTGCGCAGCGGGTCGGTGACGAGGCGTTCGTCCGGCATGAACTCCCGGAGGGCCGCGTGCAGGCGGTCATAGGGCGCGGGCAGCATCGGTTCTCGGGGCCTCCGGATCTGGGACCGCGCGACGACTCCTCCGTGATCGCCGGTCCGGGTTGCGGGTGCTGGGGCGATGGTTGTTTCCGCCCGTCAGACGGACGGCTTGTTGTGTGCCACAGTCAGTAAGTCGGATAATCGATTTGCTGGGTGGCCGCAATGGTAAAATGAATTGACCAAACGCAGCGCTGCTGCAATGCATAAAAAAATACGGCGCACAAAGAAAGCGGCGCCACCCGACCGGATGGAAGGCCGAGCGGCGCCGTAGGGAATTAAGCTCGGCAGTGGATGACGCCCCTTCTCCCCGGGGGGAGGAGAAGGGGGTTCGGCCTTCGACGCTTACGGGATCATCCAGGGCAGGATGTAGGCCTGGATCATCGTGATGACGCCGATGATCGCGACGAAGAACAGGCTGTGCTTCACGGTGAAGCGAAACAGCTCGGACTCGCGGCCGACCAGACCCACCGCGGCGCAGGCCACGGCGATCGACTGCGGGGAGATCATCTTGCCGGTGACGCCGCCGGTCGTGTTGGCCGCGACCATCAGCACGTCGGACACGCCCACCTGCTGCGCCGTGGTGGCCTGCAGGCCGCAGAACAGCGCGTTGCTCGACGTGTCGGAGCCGGTCAGGAACACGCCCAGCCAACCGAGGATCGGCGAGAAGAACGGGAACAGGAAGCCCGTGCCGGCCAGCAGCAGCGCCAGGGTCGAGGACAGGCCCGAGTAGTTGGCGATGAAGGCGAAGGCCAGGACCATGCCGATCGAGTAGATCGGGCGCTTCAGCTCGCTGACCGTCTCGACGAAGGTCTTCACGCCGTCGGCCGGGCGCATCTTCAGCATGACCATCGTGATGATCGCGGAGATCAGGATGGCCGTGCCGGTGGCCGACAGCAGGTCGAGCTTGTAGACGGCCTCGATGGGCTTGGGCGAGGCGACGATCGGCGCGGCCTTCAGCACCAGCTTGTCCAGCCCGGCGACCGGGAAGTACAGCACCGTGTCGGCCAGCGCGCCGCCCTTGGCGAACAGGGCCTTGAAGGGCTTCAGGCTCCAGATCGTGACGATCACGGTCAGGATCAGGAAGGGCGACCAAGCCTTGGCGATCTCGCCGGCGCTGTAGCCGCGCTGGGCGTTGAACTCGCTCGACGCCATGGCGCCGACCGACTGCGGCACCGGACCGGCGGGCAGCGGCGAGTTGGGGAAGCGGAAGATCGCCTTGGGCTTCCAGAACTTCAGGAAGACGGTGATGCTGACGAGGCTGACCAGCGCGGAGGTGATGTCCGGCAGCTCCGGCCCGATGAAGTTGGCGGTGAAGTACTGGGTGACGGCGAAGGTGCCGCCGGCGACCAGGATGGCGGGCCAGGTCTCGCGCACGCCCTTCCAGCCGTCCATGATCATGATGATCCAGAAGGGCACGAAGACGGAGAGCAGCGGAAGCTGGCGGCCGGCCATGGCGCCGATCCGGAACGGGTCGAGCGAGGTGACCTGACCGGCGACGATGATCGGAATGCCCATGGCGCCGAAGGCCACCGGGGCGGTGTTGGCGATCAGGCAGAGGCCGGCGGCGTAGAGCGGGTTGAAGCCCAGCCCGACCAGCAGCGCCGCGGTAATGGCGACCGGCGCGCCGAAGCCCGCAGCACCTTCCAGAAAGGCGCCGAAGGAGAAGCCGACCATCAGCATCTGAAGCCGCTGGTCCTCGGTGATCGACACCACCGACGAGCGGATGACCTCGAACTGGCCGGTCTTGACCGTGATCTTGTAGAGGAACACGGCGGCCACGATGATCCAGGCGATGGGCCACAGGCCGTAGAGGAAGCCGTATCCGGCGGACGCCAGCGCCATGCTGACCGGCATCTTGTAGAACAGGATGGCGACGGCCAGCGAAATGGCGACGGTGATGGTGCCCGCGATGTGGCCCTTCAAGCGCAGAACGGTCAGCGCAATGAAGAAGAAAATGATCGGCAACGCGGCCACAAGTGCCGAAAGCCAAAGGTTACCCGCGGGATCGTAGACTTGTGTCCAGGGCTGCATGTTTCCTACCTATGCCGCAGATTCTCGGTTCTGCGCTTTGGCCTGCGACCATGAATGGAGCCCGGATCCGCGCGTCTTATCCGGACGCGCGCCGCCTGTCATTCCACGGCCGTTCGACCGTGGAGATCAGTTTTTTCTTGGGTTGGGCTCCGGTCAAAACATATGACCAAAGGCTCTGAACGGATACATTGGGTCGCAATGGTTGGCAATAGGGAAAATTCAATTTACCGGCGGCGCAGCAAGAGACTTTTTCTTGCCCGTGGTATTACCACCTGACCTCTTCGGTAGCGCTGCGATCGGGAAATGGTGCCATGGGGTGCGGTGGGGCTGGACGCGCGAAAGCCGTGGCGATATCTAACCTTCGGGATCGGGTGGGATTTCTGCGGATGCAGGGCAAGGGGCAGGGCAAGGGAATGATCAAGCCGGCCAAATTGGCGGACGCCATCGCCGACCATCTGGAGACGCTGATCCGCGAAGGCGTGCTGCGTCCGGGGGAGAAGCTGCTGCCGGAACGCGATCTGGCGCTGAAGCTGGATGTCTCGCGCCCGTCGCTGCGCGACGCCCTGGAGAAGCTGGAGGAGCGCGGGCTGCTCGTCTCCGGGCGCAACGGCACGCACATTGCGCAGTTCCTGGCGCCCATCGCCGCCCCGCTGGCGGCGCTGCTGCAATCCGATCCGGACGCGCCCTTCCATTATTTGGAGTTCCGCACTTCCATCGAGGCGGCGGCGGCCAAGCTGGCCGCGCAGCGGGCGACCGACCTCGACCGTCAGGCGATCCGCGCCCTGGCGCAGCGCATGCGCGACGCCCATGGGAAGGACGACCCGTCGGAAGAGGCCGACGTGGACGCTCAGCTTCACCTCGCCTTCTACGAGGCGGCGCACAACACGGTGATGCTGCATATCATGGGCGCGCTGTCGGAGATGCTGCGCAACGACGTGTTCTACAACCGCGACCGGCTCTACACCCGACCCGGCGTGCGCGACCTGCTGCTGGAGCAGCATCTGGCCATCGTCGACGCGGTGCTGGCCGGCGACGCCGAGGCCGCCCATGCGGCGGCGGAGGCTCATGTGATGTTCACGCTGCACACCCTGCGGGAAATCCGCGAGGACGACACGCGGCTGGAGGCCTCCCTGCGCCGCATCGGGCGCACCGACCTGATCGAAACCGCCGAGCGGGCCTGAGCCCCGCTCGGTCGTCCGTCATTCGGGAACACGAGCGCCATTCTCGGTTTTACACGGCTGTAGACCAAGGGAGGTCCAGCCGTGCTCACCGAAACGCTGCCCTCGATCATTCCCTATTGCGGCGCCCCACCGGTGCCGGAAGGGTTCTGGAGCGCCTGGAACGGCGACCCGGTCCTGCTGTCCGTCTTCGCCCTGACCGCCGCGGGATACGCGGTGGTGGTACGGCGGCACGGAGCGGGGATGGCGCGGCACCAGCCCTGGTGCTTCGCCGCGGGGTGGCTGGTGCTGTTCGCCGCCTTCGTGTCGCCTCTGTGCAACCTGACCTCCGCCCTGTTCTCGGCACGGGTGGTCCAGCATCTCCTGACCATCCAGGTGGCGGCGCCCCTGCTGGTTCTGTCCTGGCCGATGGGAATGGTGCGCTGGCCCCGCTGGACGCGGGTCCTGGCGTCACCTTTGGCCGTTCCGGAGATCGCCTGGGGACTGTTCGGCTTGTTCCTTTGGGTGTGGCACCTGCCGGGACCCTACATGGCGGCGCTGCGCTTCGACGCGGTGCTGTGGGTCATGCACGCCAGCCTGCTCGTCGGCGCGGTCGCCGCGTGGCGGACGGTGCTGGCACCGGATGATGCGGCGATGCGGGGGAGGGGGCTGCTGTCGGCCTTCGGCACCTCGGTCCATCTCGCCATCCTGGCGGCGCTGCTGATCTTCGCTCCGCAGCCGCTGTTCGTCTACCATCTGGAGACGACGGCGCCCTGGGGTCTGTCGGCGCTCGCCGACCAGCAGCTCGGCGGACTCATCATGGGGGTAGTCGGGGCGGCGGTCTATGTGGCGATCAACCTCTACGCCCTGGCGCGCTGGCTGATGGTGGCCGAGCGGCAGCGGTTGTAAGGCGGTCAGCGCGCCTCCAAGCCGAGGAAGCTCCAGGACACGTCGCCGCGGCCGAGCATATCCTCCCGGTCATTCCGATGGATGCAGCGCAGGCCGACGGACGCGGCAAGTTCGATGGTTTCGGCGGCTGAGACGTCGTACATCGTCCGCCCGGCCGGCACCGGGCCGTGCCGCAAGGACATGACGATCCGGCCGTTCGGGTTCAGGAGAGACGCGATGTGCGGCATGGCGATGCCGCGCTGGGCTTCGTCGAGGTGCATCCACACGGCGGTGAGCAGGATGACGTCGTAGCGTCTGCCGTCGCTCCGCACCATGGCCAGTTCCGGCAGGCTGTCGTCGATCCACCGGATCGGCGTTGCGGCGTGGATGCGCATCCCCGCGCTGCGCAGCTCCACCGTCGGTTCGACGGCGGTCACATCATGACCAAGCCGCGAGAGGGCGGCCGCGTCCCGTCCGGTGCCCGCGCCGATGTCGAGGATGTGGCTCGGCCGGGAGGGAAAGAGGTGGAGCACATCGCGATGCACATCGGCGAAGGCCACGCTCTCGTACTGTTCCGTGAGGGCTGTCGCGTTTTCACCGTATCCGTTCCGTCCGCTCATTCCCCGACTCTCCGCATGATGCGCCGATGACGGCGCGACCGTTCCCCTGCTTACCACAGACAGCCGGAGATCGTTGATGCCGTGGGGAATGCGCGCAGCGAAAAACCCCGGCCCTTGCGGGCCGGGGTTCCCGTGTCGCGTCACGCTCAGTGGACGGCGGCGCTGCTCCGCCCACCGCCGCCGGTCAGGGCGAAGCCCAGCGGCGGCCGCTCCGGGGCCTTGAAACCGGTGGCGCGGTCCTCCTCGACCGGCACCCCGTCCAAGGTCAGGCGGCCGTCCCGCGCCGACAGGTGCAGGGGCGAGCGCTCGTCCACCTCGCCGTCGAGCAGCCGCTCGGCGATCGGGTCCTCCACCAGATTCTGCACCGCCCGCTTCAACGGACGGGCGCCGAAGGCGGGGTCCCAGCCGAGGTCGGCGAGCCGGGCGCGGGCCGCGTCGTCGGCGGTCAGCGACAGGCCGCGCTCCGCCAGACGGTCGGCGACGCGGGCGAGCTGGATGTCCACGATGTAGGCCATCTGCTCGCGCCCCAGCCGGCGGAAGATCAGCACGTCGTCCAGCCGGTTCAGGAACTCCGGCCGGAAGGCGCGGCGCACCGCGTCCATGACCTCGATCCGCGCCCCCTCCAGGCTGTCGTCCTCGCCGAGCGCCGTGAGGGCGTCCGCCCCCAGGTTCGACGTCATGATCAGGATCGCGTGGCGGAAGTCCGCCGTGC
The DNA here is from genome assembly GCF_001315015.1 of Azospirillum brasilense. NCBI lineage: Bacteria > Pseudomonadati > Pseudomonadota > Alphaproteobacteria > Rhodospirillales > Azospirillaceae > Azospirillum > Azospirillum brasilense. The sequence continues at coordinate 277,216 of NZ_CP012916.1, forward strand.
GGCCCTGCCCATCGGTCAGCCGCCCGTCATCAAGCGCCTGGAGCAGCACGTTCAGCACGTCCGGGTGGGCCTTCTCGACCTCGTCGAGCAGGACGACCTGATAGGGCCGGCGCCGGATCTTCTCGGCCAGCGTGCCGCCGTCGTCATACCCGACATAGCCCGGAGGCGAGCCGATCATGCGGGCGACGGAGTGCTTCTCCATATACTCCGACATGTCGACGCGGGTGACCGCGGTCTCGTCGTCGAACAGAAAGGCGGCCAAGGCCTTGGCCAGTTCCGTCTTGCCGACGCCGGTCGGGCCGAGGAACAGGAAGGAGCCGGTCGGACGGTTCGGGTCCTTCAACCCGGCCCGCGCCCGGCGCACCGCCTTGGACACGGCGCGCACCGCCTCGGCCTGACCGACGACGCGCTCCGCCAGTCGGTCCTCCATCCCCTTCAGCCGCTGCCGCTCGCTGTCCAGCATGCGGTCCACCGGGATGCCGGTCCAGCGGGTGACCACGGCGGCGATGTCCTTGGCCGTTACCTCCTCCCGCTCGGCGTTGGCGCGGGATTCCGCCTCGGCCAGACGCTTCTCCAGGTCGGGAACGACGCCGTAGGCCAACTCGCCGGCTTTCGCCCAGTCGCCGTCGCGCTGCGCATGCTCCAGCTTGGTGCGGGCCTGGTCCAGCTCCTCCTTGAGGCGGCGGCCCTCGGTGCGGCGGGACTGGCCGACGCGCCACTCCTCCTCCATGGCGGTCAGCTTCGCCTCGTCCACCGCGAGTTCGGACTCCAGCTTGTGCAGCCGTTCCTGGGACGCGGCATCGGGCTCGGACTTCAGGGCCTCGCGCTCGATCTTCAGCTGGGCGACGCGGCGTCCGACGGCGTCCAGCGCCTCCGGCTTGCTGTCGATGGCCATGCGCAGGCGGCTGGCCGCCTCGTCGACGAGGTCGATGGCCTTGTCGGGCAGGCGGCGGTCGGCGATGTAGCGGGCGGAGAGCTGCACCGCCGCGACCACCGCCGCGTCGGCGATGCGCACGCCGTGGTGCACCTCGTACTTGCCCTTGATGCCGCGCAGGATCGACACGGCGTCCTCGTCGGACGGCTCGTCCACGTTCACCGGCTGGAAGCGGCGGGCCAGCGCCGCGTCCTTCTCGATGTATTTGCGGTACTCGTCCGGCGTGGTAGCGCCGACGCAGCGCAGCTCGCCGCGCGCCAGCGCGGGCTTCAGCATGTTGGCGGCGTCCATCGCGCCGTCCGTGCGGCCGGCGCCGATCAGCGAGTGCAGCTCGTCGATGAACAGGATGATGCGGCCCGCCGCCTGCTGCACCTCGGCCAGAACGGCCTTCAGCCGCTCCTCGAAGTCGCCGCGGAACTTGGCGCCGGCCAGCAAGGCGGTGAGGTCGAGTGCCAGCACGCGCCGGTCCTTCAGCCCTTCCGGAACGTCGCCGGAGGCCAGCCGCTGGGCCAGACCCTCCACCACGGCGGTCTTGCCGACGCCGGGCTCGCCGATCAGGACGGGGTTGTTCTTGGTGCGCCGGGCCAGGACCTGGATGGTGCGGCGGATCTCGTCGTCGCGCCCGATCACCGGGTCGAGACGGCCCTGACGCGCCTCTTCCGTCAGATCGCGAGCGTACTTGGCGAGCGCCTCGCCCATCTGGGCATCCTCCTGCCGGTCAGCAGGGTGGTTCTTGCTCAGCGACTCGACGCCCTCGACCAGCACCGCGGGATCGACGCCGGCGCGGTGGAACAGCGCGCGGGTGCTGCCGCCCTGCGCGGCCAGCGATTCGAGAAGCCGTTCGGGGGAAACGAACTTGTCGCCGGCACCCCGCGCCGTTTCGACGGCGTTCTGGAGAACGCCGGCGAGTGCGGGGGACATGAAGATCGGGTGCGGCCCTTCGCCATCCACACGGGTCTGGCGGTTGAGGGTTTCCTCGGCGGCGGTCTTCAGAAGCTCGGGGTCGCCGCCGGCATCGCGGATCAGCTTGGCGGGCACGCCGTCGGCGTCCTCGACCAGGGCCTTCACGAGATGTTCGGGGACGAGCTGTTGGTGGCGTCCGGCGAGAGCCGCCAGTTGCGCGGCCTGGATGACGCCGCGCGCACGGTCAGTGAACAGACCGAAGTCCATCAGGCACTCCGTTCGTTATGGTTCCCGCCCTTTGCGAAGGCGCGGGAAGACGCCCTGTGTGGCCCGCACCATGCGCGGCCCCGGTCGCCTCATGGGAACAGATGGGCAGGGGTGCCGCCCCGATCAAGACGGCCGCCCGGACCGTGGGGCAAGGCTGTCTTGCGCTGTCATTGTCTCACTATATGGACGGTGATTTATTTATTTGACACACTCCATACGCCTTCATAAAGTGGTGGAAACTGATATGCCAGATATCGGACAACAACGCGGGAGGGAGGATATGGCCGGCATCGGAGCAAATCCGCTCGATGCACAAGCGTCGCCGGAGAAGCCGCAGGCCTCCGGAACCCAGACGCTGATGCGCGGCCTCGCCCTCCTGGAATGCGTGGCGGCGGGGATCGGGGACGTGAAGGGCATCGCCGCCCGGCTGGGCACGCCGCGCAGCACCACGCACCGGATGCTCAACAGCCTGACCCAGGACGGCTATCTGCACCATGTGCCCTACAAGGGCTATCTGCTGGGGCCGAAGCTGATCGCGCTCGGCATGCGCGCGCTGGAGCAGCGCCCGCTGGTCGCCATCGCCCGCCCGCACATCGAGGAACTGGCCCGCCAGACCGGCGACACCGTCCATCTCGGCGTCGTCGAGGGGGCGGAGGTCTTCTACCTCGACAAGATTCCGAACACGCGCGGGCTGGAGATGCGGTCGCGCATCGGCCTGCGCATGCCGCTGGCCTCCACGGGGCTGGGCAAGGCGCTTCTCCTCGGCCTGCCGCGCGAGCGCTGGCCGGCGCTGTACGATCAAGCGCTCCGCCTGACCGCAGCAGCGCCGGAGCGGCCCCCGCTGGCGCCCTGGCCAGAGTTCGAATCCCGGCTGGCCGCTTATGTGGACCGCGGCTGGTCCTTCGACCTTGAAGAAAACGAAATCGGCATCCGCTGCGTCGGCGCGCCGATCCGTGACGTCCGCAACCAGGTCGTCGCTGCCATCAGCGTGGCGAGCGCCGTGCCCTACATGCCGGACGAACGGATGGAGGAGCTTGGACCCGTGGTCCGGGCGGTCGCCGACGCGATTTCAAAGGATTTGGGATGGAAACGGGACGAACGGGCGTCGGGGCATCGCTGATCGCCCTCGACTGGGGAACGTCGAGCCTGCGCGGCTTCCTGATGGGCCGCGACGGGCGGGTGCTCGACCAGCGCGCCAACGCGCACGGCATCCAGAACCTGCCGATGCCGGGCATCGCCGGCTTCGAGCAGGCCTTCGCCGACCTGTGCGGCGACTGGCTGTCGGCCCATCCAGGGCTGCCGGTGGTGGCCGGCGGCATGGTCGGCAGCGCCCAGGGCTGGCGTGAGGCCCCCTATGTCCGCTGCCCCGCCGACACGACCACCCTGGCCTCGCAGGCCATCCCGGTGGAAAGCGCGTCGGGCTCCCGCATCCTGATCGCGCCGGGCGTCCTCTACGACCCGCCGAGCGGTCCGCCGGACATCCTGCGCGGCGAGGAGATCCAGATCGCCGGCGTGCTGGCCGACCGTCCCGACTGGGGCCGCGACGCCTGCATGGTGCTGCCCGGCACCCATTCCAAATGGGTGGAGATCGTCGGCGGGCGCATGATCCGCTTCTCCACCTACATGACCGGCGAGACCTTCGCCGTGCTGTGCAAGCACTCGATCCTCGGCCGGCTGATGCCGGCGGACGCCGCCCCGGCGGAGGCCGAGTCCGACGCCGCCTTCGCCGAGGGCGTGCGGGCGGCGCAGGCCGGCGGGCCGGGCGACTTCACGCACCAGATCTTCGCCGCGCGCACGCTTGGCATCACCCGCCGCATGCCGGAGGAGCTTCTGAAGGATTACCTGTCCGGCCTGCTGATCGGCCACGAGCTGGTCTCCGGCCTCGGCCACATGCGCAACGAGCTGCACGAGGGCCGTCCGCTTCTGCTGATCGGCGAGGGCGCGCTCTGCCGCCGCTACGTGCGCGGCCTGGAGCTGCTGGGCGTCGAGCCCACCGACCGGCTTGAGAACACCGCCCCGCGTGGGCTCTTCCAGTTCGCCGTTGCCGCCGGCCTGATCGCGCCGGCGGGGGAGTAACCGATATGTCCGACGATTCCATCAAGGCCCGCTTCGACGCCGCCTTTTCCGCCCTGCCGCTGGTCGCCATCCTGCGCGGCCTGACCCCCGCGGAGGCGGAGGGTGTCGCGCAGACGCTCTACGACAGCGGCTTTCGCATGATCGAGGTGCCGCTGAACTCGCCCGATCCGTTCACGAGCATCGCCGCCGTCCGCCGGCTGCTGCCGCGCGACGCGCTGGTCGGCGCCGGCACAGTCCTGGCGGTGGAGCAGGTGGCCCGGCTCAAGGAGATCGGTGCCGATCTGGTGGTCATGCCGCACGCCGACACCGCGGTGATCCGCGCCGCCAAGGCCGCGGGGTTGGTCAGCCTGCCCGGAATCGCCACTCCGACGGAAGCTTTCGCAGCGCTGTCAGCCGGGGCCGACGCCCTGAAGATCTTCCCGGCGGAGCTGGTCGGCCCGCGCATCATCAAGGCGATGCGCGCCATCCTGCCCGCCGGCACCCGTCTGCTGCCCGTGGGCGGCATCGCTCCGGACACCATGGCGCCGTTCCTGGAGGCCGGCGTGGCCGGCTTCGGGTTGGGGGCCGCGCTCTACGCGCCGGGCCTGTCCGCCGCCGAGGTCGGCGAGCGGGCCGACGCCTTTGTCGCCGCGTGGCGGCGTCTCAACCCGCGCTGACCGAACCCTCGGCACCAGCGCACCAATCCGCGGCCGGTCGCAGAACGCGCCGCGGATTTCCTCCCCCCTCACCATCACAAGCAATTTTCCAGGGAGAACGTTCATGAAGGGCTATCGTTTCGTCACCGGCGCCGTTGTCGGCGCGCTGACCTCCGCCACGATGATGGTCGCCGTGCAGGCCGCCGAGTACCCGACCAAGGCGATCGAGCTGATCGTTCCGTACGCCGCCGGCGGCGGCACCGATCTGGTGGCCCGCGCCTACGCGGACGCCGTGAACCGCCACCTGCCGCAGTCGGTCGGCGTGGTGAACAAGACCGGTGGCGGTGGCGCCGTCGGCCTGTCGGAGATCATGGCCGCCCGTCCGGACGGCTACCGCATCGGCATGGGCACCGTGGAGATCACCACCCTGCCGAACCTCGGCGTCGCCCGCTTCACGGCCGATGATTTCACCCCGATCGCCCGCCTGAACGCGGAGCCGAGCGCCATCACGGTCAACGCCAACGCGCCGTGGAAGACCATCGAGGAGTTCCTGGCCTACGCCAAGGAGAACCCGGGCAAGGTCCGCATCGGCAACTCCGGCACCGGCGCCATCTGGCACCTCGCCGCCGAGGCTCTGGCGACCAAGTCGGGCCTGAAGTTCAGCCACATCCCGTACGACGGTGCCAACCCGGCGGTCACCGCGCTTCTCGGCAACCACATCGAGGCGGTCAGCGTCAGCCCTGCTGAGGTGTCGAGCCACATCGCCGCCGGCACGCTGCGCATCCTGGCCGTGATGGACGACCAGCGCTCCAAGGCCTTCCCCGACGCCCCGACGCTGAAGGAGAAGGGCATCGACGTGACGGTCGCCACCTGGCGCGGCATCGTCGTTCCGAAGAAGACCCCGGCGAACATCGTCGAGACTCTGCGCGCCGCCTCCAAGAAGGCGGTCGAGGAGCAGGGCTTCCGCGATCAGCTGACCAAGATGAACCTCAGCTACGCTTATCTCGACGGCCCGGAGTACAAGGTGGCCATGGAGAAGGACGCCGAGATGTTCAAGGTGCTGATGAAGCAGATCGGCCTGTCCAAGTAAGCCGATCCAAGCAAGCCGCTTCACGTAAGCCGCATCCCCGGCGTGTCCCCGGCGGCCTTCGGGCCGCCGGGCGTCCGAAGGAGATTCATTCATGAGCAACGCTCCCGCTCCGGGCGGCAAGATCGGCCTGCGCCCGCAGGACCGCCTTGCCACGCTGGTCATCGCTGTCCTCGTCATGGCTGTCGCTGTGGCCGCCATCATCGTCGCGGGTGATTTCCCGCCGACCATGCTGGAGACCGACGTCGGCCCTGCACGCTTCCCGATCATCTTCGCGGTCGCCCTGCTGGTGCTCTGCGCGATCCTGGTCTTCAACACGCTTCGGGCGCCGGCCGCTCCCCCGGACGATCCGGCGCAGGCCGAACCCAAGGCCAGCTACGGCACGGTGGCCATCGGCATCGTCGCGACCGCCGCCTGCCTGTACGCCATGGAGTTCGTCGGCTACGCCATCGCGACACCCATCTATCTGTTCGGCCTGATGTGGCTGATGGGGCGGCGCAACCTGATCGCGAACGCCGCCATCGCCGCCGTGCTGACCGCGCTCATCTACGCCGCCTTCGCCGTGGCGCTCAGCGTGCCGCTTCCGGTCGGGAGTCTTTTCGAATGACCCGAACCGATCCGACCGGCCGCAACACTCCGCTGACGGAGGGGTGAGATGTACGAACTCGACATGCTTCTTCACGGCGCGCAGGCGCTGTTCAACCAGCCCATGGCGCTGCTGCTCGCCCTGTTCGGCGTCACGCTGGGCATCATCATCGGCGCGCTGCCCGGCCTGACGGCGACGATGGGCGTGGCGATCCTGCTGCCCTTCACCTTCGGCATGGACCCGCTGTCGGGCCTGTTGATGATTTCCGGCGTCTTCTTCGGCGGCATCTACGGCGGGTCGGTCACGGCCATCCTGCTCAAGATTCCCGGCACCCCGGCCGCCGCCGCCACCGCCATCGACGGCTTCGAGCTGACCAAGAAGGGGCAGGCCGGCATCGCGCTCGGCACCGCCACCTTCTCGTCCTTCCTGGGCGGCACGGCCAGCGTGTTCGTGCTGATCTTCCTGGCCCCGGTGCTGGCGCGCTTCGCCCTGGAATTCAGCGCGTCGGAGTCCTTCGCGCTCGCCGTCTTCGGCCTGTCGATCATCGCCAGCATCTCCGGCGTGTCGGTCATCAAGGGCCTGATCTCCGGCTTCCTCGGTCTGCTGCTGGCAACCGTCGGGCTCGACCCGATGGGCGGCTTCCCGCGCTACACCGGCGGCTACACCGAGCTGTTCAACGTGCCCTTCATCCCGGTGATGATCGGCCTGTTCGCCGCCGCCGAAGCCTTCAAGTCGCTGGAGGACCCGCAGGTCCGCGCCGGCATGGCCGCGGCGCTGGACCGCATCATTCCGCCCTGGCACATGTTCCGCCGCCAGCTGGGCAACATCGCGCGCTCTTCGGGCCTCGGCATCATCATCGGCATGATCCCGGGCGCCGGTGCCGACATCGCCGCCTTCGTCGCCTACAACGAAGCCAAGCGTTTCAGCAAGACGCCGGAGAATTACGGCAAGGGCGAGCTGGGCGCCGTCGCCGCCTGCGAGTCCGGCGCCAACGGCTGCACGGGCGGCGCGCTGCTGACCATGCTGACGCTGGGCATCCCCGGCGACGCGGTGACCGCCGTGATGCTGGGCGCGCTGACCCTTCAGGGTCTGCAGCCCGGCCCGCTGCTGTTCAAGGACCACGCCGATCTGGTCTTCACGCTGTTTGCCGGCATGCTGGTCTGCTACGTCTTCATGCTGGTGGTCGGCCTCGGCTCGCTGCGTTTCATGGGGCGCATCCTGCAGATGCCGAAGTCGGTGCTGACGCCGTGCATCCTTGCGCTGTGCATCGTCGGCACCTACGCCATCAACAACAGCATGTTCGACATCTGGATCATGCTGGCGGCCGGCGTCGTCGGCTACTTCATGCAGAAGTGGGACTTCCCGGCCTCGCCCGTCGTGCTCGCCCTCATCATGGGGCCGATGGCCGAGGCGAACTTCCGCCGTGCGCTGTCGCTGTCGGGCGGCAGCTACGACTTCCTCTACACCCGCCCGATCACCGCGGTCCTGCTGACCATCGCGATCCTGACGCTGATGCTCCCGCTGCTGCGCCGCCTGTGGGCGCAACGCTCGCCCGGCGGACCGACGACGATCAACCCGGCCGCCGGGAGCAGCCGCATGGGGACCCCGGAATGACGACCTCGACCAGCATTGGCCTGGAGGCCGTCTTCGATCCCGACCTGCGCAACGGCACCGGCGAGAATCCGGTCTGGGACGCCGAGCGGAACTCGTGGACCTGGATCGACATCCCGGCACGGACCATCCACCGGCTCGACCCCTCCAGCGGCGCCCACCGCCGCTGGACCCTGCCGGAGATGATCGGCAGCCTCGTCCTGCGTCCGGACGGCGGGGTGGTCTGCGCCTGCGAGACCGGAATCTTCGACGTCGATCTGCCGGGCGAGGGCGGGGAGGCGGTGGTCACCACCCTCGCCACCCACCGCTTCCCCAAGGAGGGCATGCGCTTCAACGACGGGCGCTGCGACCGGCAGGGGCGGTTCTGGCTGTCCAGCATGGTCATGGACATTAGCAAGGGCGACTCCTCCGGCCTGTGGCACCGCTTCACGCGGGCCGACGGGCTGACCGAAACCGGGACCGGCGGCTACATCATTCCCAACGGCTCCGCCTTCAGCCCGGACGGGCGCACGCTCTACGCGTCCGACAGCCACCGCGACGTGCGGATGGTCTGGGCCTGGGACTACGACACGGACACCGGCACCGCCGCCAACCGCCGCCCCTTCGTCGACATGCGGGCGATGGTCGGGCGTCCCGACGGCGCCGCGGTGGACGTCGACGGCTGCTATTGGATCTGCTGCCTGGACGAGGGCTGCATCAAGCGCTTCACCCCGAACGGCGACCTTGACCGCCGCATCGAGGTGCCGATGCGCAAGCCGACCATGTGCGCCTTCGGCGGGCCGGACCTGCGGACGATGCTGGTCACCTCGCTCAGCCGCGGGCCTGCGGACCTCGCCGAGGACCCGCATGGCGGGCGCGTCCTGATGTTCTATCCCGGCGCCCAGGGCCTGCCGGAACCCCGCTTGACTGTTTGAACCCTCTCCCCTCTGGGGAGAGGGTGGCCCGAAGGGCCGGTGAGGGGGGTGCGCGTAACGGTACGTCCGGCAAAAGCGCAACCCCCTCACCCTAACCCTCTCCCCGGAGGGGAGAGGGAACTTCAAGACCAAAGACACGAGAGGCAAGGAATGTTTGACGATCTGAAGGGCAAGCGCGTTCTGATCACCGGCTCCACGCAGGGCATCGGCCTGGCGGCGGTGGAGGCGTTCGCCCGCGCCGGCGCCAAGGTCGCCATGAACGGCCGCCGCGTTCCGGCGGACCTGGAGGCCACGCTGGCCCGTCTGAACGGGCTGGGCGGCGAGGTCGTCTTCCTCCAGGCCGACGTGTCGGACAGCGCGGCGTGCGGCACGCTGGTCGAGGCCTTCGTGGAGCGCTTCGGCGGCATCGACGTGCTCATCAACAACGCGGGCGGTCTTGTCGCGCGCAAGCCGCTGCCGGAGATCGACGATGCCTTCTTCGACGCGGTGACCGACCTCAACTCCCGCTCCGCGCTGATGGTGACCAAGCACGCCCTGCCGCACCTGAAGGCCGCGGCGGCGCAGAACGGCACCACCTCTTCGGTGATCTCGGTCGGCTCGGTCGCCGGCTACACCGGCGGCGGTCCAGGCGCCGGCCTTTATGGCGCGGCCAAGGCGTGGCTGCACAACATCCAGAAGAACTGGGTGGCTTTCCACACCAAGGACGGCATCCGCTTCAACATGGTGTCGCCGGGGACGTTCGACACGGCCTTCCACGCCGACAAGGACGAGGACACCAAGGCCCGCATCGGCTCCGGCTTCCCGATGGGCCGCTTCGGCCGACCGGAAGAGTGCGCCCCGACCTTCCTGTTCTTCGCGTCGCACGCCTGCAGCGGCTACATCACCGGGCAGGTTCTCGACGTCAACGGCGGCCAATACATGCCGTAACGGGCACATGCCGTAACGAGTGATGATTCCGTCCGCGTCCGCTTGGTCAGAGCGGGCGCGGCGGGATCGCGGCGGTGAAAGCTGCCGCATTGGCGGCGATGGCCGGCAGGGTGGGGAAGGGCACGCCGTCCTCGCACCGCAACTGCCGGGCCACCGCGTGCAGGGTGCCGTGATGGCGGCGGCAGAGCATGCCGTCGGCGTCGCGGTCGTAAAGCCGGACGAACTGGACGGGCGCCGCCCCGTCCTCCGCATGGACCTCCACCTCCACCAGATGGGTGCAGAAGGAGCAGGCGGTCAGCGGGTCCGTCGAATCGAAGACCACGCCGGCCTCCAGGCAGCGCCGCGCGAAGGCCTCCAGAAGCACCGACGCGCTGTCCACCGTATCCAGCCCGCGCAGGGCGCGCACGACGTCGCGCATATGGCCGACCTCCGGCAGGATCAGCCCAGCGGCGGAGTGGCGGTCGTGGATCACCAGCTTCATCATGATGCGCGCGCCGTCTCGAAATGGGTGTCCCGGTGATTGGCCGTGCCGCTCGCGGCGTAGCCGGGCCGGCTCGACCACACCCGCTGGCGGATGCGGATTTGTGTCCGGCAGTCGGCCGAGCAGTAGAGCGGGGCGGGGCCGCGGCCGGATGCGCGGGTGAACGGACGCCCGCAGCAGGCGTAATGCAGCTTGGGCATGGGAAGAGGGGGTGTCGTACGGGTGTGTGTTGGCATCGGCATAGCTGGATTCACGAAGCATTTCCAAAGTTGGACGGACTATACGGGTGGTCTGTGACAGTTTGACGGGTGGGGGCGGGCTACCACTTTTTCGCGTCCCGGCCGCCGCACGCGGACACGAAAACGCCATTGAGCACCGGCCGGTTCCCATGACAGGAGGTGGCGTTTGGTAATTTCGGACAATGCTTAAAATGCAGTTGTTTTTCTGGCAGAATATAATTTGAAACGGCTGCATCAGGATCGAGCGGCACCGATAAATTGTCTTTGACGATAAAAAATCGCGTTGTAATGTCCCTTTGGCGGACAAGGGTGTTTCTGCGGACCGGTGATGCACTGGTTGTGGCCGGCGTCCTTGATCGGGGGCAGTGCCGGATCGTCCCTTGCCGCCGCAAGAGGAAGGGGCGGACATGGGAGCACCGACGAAGGCGACGATCCTCATCGTGGATGACACCGCCGACAACCTTTCGCTGCTGAGCAGCCATCTGAAATCCATTTATACGGTCAAGACCGTGAACAACGGCGATGCCGCGCTGCGCATCGCCTTCTCCGACCAGCCGCCGGATCTGATCCTGCTCGACGTCATGATGCCGAGCATGGACGGATACGAGGTGTGCCGCCGCCTGAAGGCCGATCCGCGAACCCGCGACGTTCCGGTGATCTTCCTCACCGCCCGCACCTCCGTCGAGGACGAGAAGTTCGGGTTAGACCTGGGCGCCGTCGATTACATCAGCAAGCCGATCAGCCCCCCCATCGTCCTGGCGCGGGTGAAGAACCACCTGTCCTTGAAGGCTACCGCCGACTCGCTGCGGGCCACCGTCGAGGAGGTGCGCGCCGCCCATAGCCGGCTGGAGGAGACGCAGCAGCATCTGATCCAGACGGAGAAGATGGCGGCGCTGGGCCTGCTAGTCTCCGGCGTCGCACACGAGATCAACACACCGATCGGCGTGGCGCTGACCGCAGTCTCCCATCTCTCCGGGCTGGTCGAATCGCTGGCGTCGCAATTCCAGAATGGGGCGATCCGCAAGTCTGACCTCGCCCGCTTCCTGGAGAACGCGCGGGAAGGGACGCTGCTGGTCACCACCAACATCGTGCGCACTGCCAACCTGATCCAGAGCTTCAAGCAGGTGGTGGTGGACCGCGCCGGATCGGAACGGCGGGTGTTCGATCTCAAGGACTATCTCTCCGACGCCCTGTTCGGGCTGGACCCTCATCTGCGCGAAGCCGGGCATAGCCTCACCGTGTCCTGTCCCGCCGGCCTGACCATCGACAGCCATCCCGGCCCACTGTCGGAGGTGCTGTCCATCCTGATCCGCAACGCCGTGGCCCACGCCTTCCGCCCAGGCCAATGCGGGCGCGTCATTCTGTCGGTCACGCCGCGGGAGGAGGATTGGGTGGAACTGCGCCTGTCCGACGACGGCAAAGGGATCGACCCGGAGCATCTGAGCAAGTTGTTCGATCCCTTCTTCACCACCCGCCGGGGCATCGAGTTTCCGGGTCTGGGGCTCTACATCGCCTTCAACCTTGTCCATCAGGTGCTTCAGGGGACCATCGAGGTGGAAAGCCTGTCCGGCGGCGGCGCCACCTTCGTCGTCCGCATGCCGCGGCGCGTGTCGGCCCTGGCCGAAGCGCCGGCCTGAGGCCGGCCCGCGTGGATGGCTGTGGTCAGGACGCCGGGATGCGCGCGGCCACCCGCCGCAGCACCGCCGGGGGATCGATCGGCTTTGCGATGTAATCCACTGCCCCCATGGCGAAGCCGCGCTGCCGGTCGACCTCATCGGCCCGGCCCGTCAGGAAGATTACGGGGATGTTCCGGGTTCCCGGTCCGTCCTTCAAGGCGGCGCAGACCTCATAGCCGTCCATCTCCGGCATCACCACGTCCAGCAGGATCAGGTCGGGCGCCGGGGACGCGGCGGCGATCTCCAGCGCCTTGCGCCCGTTGTTGGCGACCTTGACCTTGTAGCTGTCCTTCAGCAAGCCACTCAGCAGCTTCAGGTTATCCGGGGCGTCGTCCACGATGAGGATCGTGGCCTTTGGCACGGCGGGTGCCGGTGCGGGCGATGCAATGTTCATGGAGTTGATCCGAATTGGGGAGTCGGCGTCTGTTCAGGCTTGGGCGATCGCGCCGCGTTCGGCCACCGCCGCATCCAGCGTGGCGGCGGCCTCGTCGAAGTCGAAGTTGCGGATTTGATCGCCGATGGCACTGAAGCGGTTGGGGAAGGCGGCTTGCAGCAGGCCCGCGTTCGCGGTCAGCGTCTCCTCCGCGTCCGGGTCGCTGTCGAGCAGAAGCTGGCGGAGCCGATTGCAAACGGCGTGAAGTTCGTCCGCATCCACCGTGACGGCCCCGGTTCCGGACGGCGCGGCGGCCTCCTCTGCCAGCGCCATCTCCAGATGGGCGAGGAGCGCGCCCAACGGCGGTTCCAACGCGGCCAGCCGGGCATCGATCTCCAGACGTGGTCGGGCGTCGCGGATGACGGCCTCCAAATCGGCGGCAGCGTCCTGGACGGGGTGGGCGCCGATGTTGCCGGCGGTGCCCTTCAGTGTGTGGGCATGGCGTTCCGCCGCGGCGAGGTCGCCAGCGTCCAGCGCCCCACGGATGGCGGCGACCACTCCGCGGTGCCCGGAGGTGAACTTGCGCAACAGGTCGAGATAGAGGCGCTTCTTGCCGAGCACGCGCGACAGCCCGGTGACGATGTCCAGCCCGGGAACGCCGGTGGGCAGGTCGCCCGGCTCCTTCACAGCCTGCGCGGGGAGGGGAGGCGGAAGCTCGGCGCCCATTCCAGGCCGGGGCGTCACCCAGGCCAGCAGGGTGAGCCACAGCGCATCCGGGTCGATGGGCTTGGCCAGATAATCGTTCATCCCCGCGTCCAGGCAACGCTCGCGGTCGGCCTGCATGGCGTTGGCGGTCATGGCGACGATGGGCAGGTCGGCGAAGCCCAGCCGACGGATTTCCAGGGTCGCGGCGACGCCGTCCATGACCGGCATCTGCATGTCCATCAGCACGAGGTCGTAGTGAGCCGCCTGCACCATGTCGACGGCGATGGCACCGTTTCCCGCGATTTCCACCACCATTCCGGCGTCGCCCAGCAACTCGCAGGCCACCTGCTGGTTCAGGTCGTTGTCCTCAGCCAGCAGGATGTGAGCGCCGCGCAGGCGCGACAGGTCGGTGGTGGGCGCGGCGGCCGGCACCGGGAGGGCGTCCGCGGGCTGCTCGTCGGCACCCAGGACCCGCATGATCCCATCGAACAGCGCCGACGGGTTGACGGGTTTGAACAGCACCTCTTCGATGGCCGTGTTCTCAGCCCCCCTCAGCACCTCTTCCCGGCCATAGGAGGTGACCATGATGTGATGGGGGGCCTGCGGCAGTTCCAGTGCGGCGATGCCGGAGGAAGTTTCCAGCCCGTCCATGCCGGGCATCTGCCAATCGAGCAGCACGACGCGGAAAGGCCGGCCCTCGCGCGCCGCATACCGCGCCGCCTGGATGGCCGCCGGACCGGAGTCCACGGCTTCGGCGGTGAAGGACATGGCCGACAGCATGTCGGTCAGCACCACGCGGGCGTTCTCGTTGTCGTCCACCACCAGACAGCGGAGGCCGCGCAGGTCGGGCCGCGGCAGCAGCACGCGGCGCGGCCTGTCGCGGCCCAGCCGGGCGGTGAACCAAAAGCTGGAACCGCGGCCCGGCGCGCTGTCCACCCCGACCGCGCCGCCCATCAACTCGGCCAGCCGCTTGGAGATCGCCAGTCCGAGGCCGGTTCCGCCGTACTTGCGGGTGGTCGACGCGTCGGCCTGCTGGAAGCTCTGGAAGAGTTGACTTCTCTGCTCATCGCTCAAGCCGATGCCGGTGTCGCGCACCTCGAAGCGGAGCAGAAGGTCGCTCCCGGCCTCCTCCTCCAGCCGGACGATGATGGCGATTTCACCGCGCTCGGTGAATTTGACCGCGTTGTTGGCATAGTTGACCAGGATCTGCCCGATGCGCAGCGGATCGCCGATCAGGTCGCTCGGCACGTTCTGGGCGACGTCGAAGATCAGCTCCAGTCCCTTGGCCGCGGCCTTCTCGGCGATCAGGTCGGCGAGCGTGCCCAGCACCTTGTCCAGATGGAAACCGGTGCGCTCGACGCTCAGCTTCCCGGCCTCGATCTTCGAGAAATCCAGGATGTCGTTGATGATGCCCAGCAAATGCTGGCCGGACTGGCTGATCTTGAGGACATAGTCGCGCTGGCGCGGCGTCAGGTCGGTCTTCAGCGCCAGATGCGACAGGCCGATCACCGCATTCATCGGGGTGCGGATCTCGTGGCTCATGTTGGCGAGGAAACTGGCCTTCGCCTGGGACGCCGCTTCCGCCCTGTCACGGGTCAGGCGCAATTCCTCGGCCTGGGTGCCCAACCGGACGACGGCGTTCAGGATGCTGTCCAATTCCTGCGTGCGGGCGCCGGGAAGCCGGATGTCGCGCTCGCCTTCGCCGATGCGGCGCAGACCGTCGGCGGCGGACAGCAGCGGCCGCACCACATGGCGGCGGATCAGCAGCCCCGCGGCGATGAATATTCCCAGCACCGCGACGAATGCGAACTGGATGACCTGGGACACCAGACGGGTGCGCTCCTGGATTTGGCCCAGACGTCCCGCCGTCAGTTCGGTCACGTCGACGAGCAGCCGGTCACCGACCGTGTTCAGTTCCACCAGCGTCTGCGCCCATTTCTCGGTGAGGCTCTCCTCCTTGGATTGGGGAGCGGCATCTCCGGTGGCGGCGCTCTCCAGCCGCCGCGCCTTTGCCGAGGAGACCTGCCGGATGACCGCGTAGGCGTCCGTAACCTGCCGCTTCAGGGAGGGATCGAACTGGAAGGTTGGGTGGAAGGCCAGCGCTTGGGCGGCCAGCAGGGCCTCGCGGCGGCGGCGGGGGTCGTCGGCGGAAAGGACGATCGCTCCCGACTGCTTCAACCGCTCCAGATTCACGACGGCGCGCTGGCGTTCCAGAATCAGCGGCACCATGCGATCCTGACTGTCGGCGGCCAGGCGCTCCATCTTGCCCTGCTCCCCGACGATGCCGAGGAAGAGCAGGCCGATCAGCGCCAGCAGGATCGCGCCACCGGTGAGAATCGCCGGTTGCAGCCGTACGCAGGGATGCCTGCGGTCGTGGGCGGACGCCATGGCCGGTTCCGGTTCAGTAGATGTCGAAGGGGAAGTAATTGCGGTTGATCCGCTGGTAGGTGCCGTCGTTGCGCAAGACAGTCAGGGCTCGGTCCACCGCCGCCTTCAACGCGTGCTGACCGGGAGGGAAGACGATGTGCACGGTCCCGCCCAGCCCGTCCTCCGACATCGGGGTACCAATGGTCTCGAATCCCTCACCGGTGTCGGACAGCAGGAAGTGCACCACGTTCAGCGTCGGGCCGATGGCCATGTCGCATTGGCCGTTGCGCATGGCGTCCCACAGGTCGTCGAGTGTTGGGACGGGCACCAGGTTGGCGTGCAGCGTCGGGTCGGCCTCGGCCAGACGGAGCAAGGCCGCGTGCTGCCGCGAGCCGCGGATGGTGGCGATGCGCCGGCTGCGGATCGCCTCATCCAGGCTCAGTTCCGGCATGCCCCGGCGCCCGACCAGGCTGGTGCTCGACCGCCAATAGGGAACCGAGAACAGGAGCCGCTGCTCCCGGTCGGGCGTGCGCAGCACGTTGCCGAAACCGATGTCGAAGCGGCCCGCGGCGACGTCTTCGATGATCTGCTTGAAGGGGACCGCGTCGAAGCTGCACACCGCGCCCAGCGAGCGGCACAGCTCGCGGCCGAAATCGATGTTGAAGCCGACCAGGGCGCCGGCGGCGTCGCGGTCGCTGAACGGTGGGGAGTGGTCGATGACCACGACGCGCAGGAACGGCCGGTCGGTCGGGGGCGGTGCGTCCGCCCGGATCGGCTGCGGAAGCGCCAAGCCAGTCAGCAGGACCGCGGCGGCCAACAGGGCCTGAGTGGTGGCGAAGCCCATGTGGATACCCATCGCCGCCTCAGTACATCCGGAAGGGCAGGAAGCGGGAACTGATGGCGTCGTACCGCCCATCCGCGAGGATCGCGCGCAGGGCCATGTTGACGCGGTCGCGCAACTCCTCGCGCCCCAGGGGCAAGGCGATGGCCGACTCGCCGCCCAGCCCGCTTTCGGTCAACGGGTCGCCCACGACCTCCAGCGCTTCCCCTTCCGCGCTGGTCAGCAGATGGACGGTGACGGCGGTCGGGGCCAGCGCCAGATCGACCCGTCCGTCCAGAACGGCGCGCAGCGCATCCGCCTGGTCGTCGTAGATCACGACCGTACCGCCGATGTTCCTGGCGGTCAGATAGTCGTACTGTTTCGACCCGCGGGTGACGGAGATGCGCTTCCCCGCCAGATCCGGCGCCATGCCCACCGTCCATTCGCCGGCCCGCCCGATGTAGCTGGAGCTGGAGCGCTTGTGGCGATCGGTAAAAAGGTACTTCTTCGTCCGCTCCGGCGTCTTCAGGATGCTGGCAACCGCAAAATCGGCGGCGTTGCGGTCAAGCAGATCCAGGACTTCCGGAAATTGCAGGGCGGTGATCTCGCAGCGGATGCCCATGGTGTCACAGAGCGCGCGGGCGATCTCCACCTCGAAGCCGGTCAACTTGCCCTGTTCATCGACCATCGCGTATGGCGCCATCTTCCAGGTGAGCACCCGGTAGATCTCGTCCGCACGGGCGGACAGGGCCGAGACGCTGAGCAGGCCGGCAAGCCACAAGGTCGTCAAAGAACGAAACGGCGTCAGGCGGATCACGGGCTGCCTCAGCAAAGCGGAAGGATGAAGCGCAGCGATCATCCGGCGCTGCAACGGCCTGGACCACGCCGCATCCCGGTTGTTTTACACTGCTCTCGCCGGATCGACGGCTGATGACGGCGAGACACAGCCATCATATTCATCTCGTTCAGTACGGCAAGAAAATCTTATGGTTGTAGAAAATAGGAAATATGTCTGAAAAAACGTTTTAAGTGGTTCAAATTCATCCATTCTCATAGGCTGTCCCGCCTCGCCGGTGATCTGGAACCACCGTGGCCGGTGCAGCCGCGGTTCTTCGGGACCGGCTCCGCTCCGCCCCTTCGGTTGATCGTCAGGTCACCAAGGTGCGCGTCAGTGCCTTGACCTTTCCAGTCGACTTCGCGGCATTTTTCGGTGGCACGGGCAATGCCGGCCAAATTGCCGCTGATGGTCGCGGCGGAATCGGCGATGGCCCGTGTGATGTGGCCGAGGTCATCATTCACCGCGCGTCCGATGTCGACGCGGTTCAGCCGCTCCTACAGGATGAGCCTGAACTCCGGATGTACTGCCCTATTCTGAACGGATTGACTCTGTTGTGTTTGCTTTTTTATGGAACGGCCGCGGTACGAAAATTACCAAGCAAGCCGTCGATTCCTTGCTGACCGTGCATTCCAATTCTGAACCGCACTGTTCTCGCCATGCGGAACACCATGGCGCCAAGTGGCTTGATCGCAGTGACCAGTCGCAGGATTAATAAGTTTACTAGGAAACCAATACAGTGCAGTTTATAGGCAACCACAGGGGGAACTGTTGGCCGAAACGAACGTCAGCCCGCTCGACGCGCATCTCGGCTATTGGCTGCGCTTCGTGTCGAACCATGTGTCCCATGCCTTTGCCGCGAAGTTGGCGGGGCGAGGGGTGACCGTCGCCGAATGGGTCGTGTTGCGCGACCTCTATGGCCAGGACGGCATGGCGCCCAGCCTGCTCGCCGACCGGTTGGGCATGACGCGGGGTGCGATCTCGAAACTGGCCGACCGCCTCGCCGCCAAAGGGCTGCTGACCCAGACCGCCGACCCTGACGACCGCCGTTACCAGACGCTGGCTCTCACCCCGGAAGGCCGGGCGCTGGTGCCGGACCTGTCCGCCCTGGCGGACCGCAACGACGCCGAGTTCTTCGGGCACCTGGACCCCGCCGAACGGGCGCGGGTCGAGGACACATTGAAGGGCGTCGTCCGCCGGATGGGGCTGCGCTCCGTTCCCATCGATTGACCGCGACGCTCACGCTCGCAGGGAGAAAACGTCATGGACTCCAAAATTACAGCCATCCTGCAAGAGTGCAGCCGCGCGTCGGACGAGGAGCGCATCACCTTCCCCAAGGTCGTCGCGGCGCTGGCCGTCGCGGGGGTGGAGCGTTACCACACGGACCTCGTACGGGCGGAGACGACCTACTATTTCCCGGACGGGACGACGGAGCGGGTGGAAACCCGGCCCGCCGCCCTGCCGCCGGCCACGGACTTCTCGGCGGAAAGCGTGGAATCCGCCGTCCGCGCCATTCAGGCCGGAACGATCCGCTACGGCGGCTTTTGCGAGCGTGTGCTGCGTGCCGGTTGCGCCGGTTGGACGGTCAGCATCCTGGGCCGGCGGGTCGTCTATTACGGCCGGAGTGGCGACAGCCACACCGAGTGGTTCCCCGGCGCCCGCTGACGCCGCTCCGGCATTCCCGCCGTCACCAGCCCAGGCGGCGGGACAGCACGGGGCCGAGATCACCGCGCCATTCCTTCAACTCGGCCTCCGCGCGCTCGACCGCCCGCTGGTCGCGGTAGCGCTTGAGCGCGCGGTTCGCGTCGCCGCGCGCCTCCATGGCGGCCAAGCGCTTGGCCACCTCCGGCTCCGATGCCACGGCTTGGCGCCAGCGCTCCAGCCGCACTTCCGCGACCGCGTCAACGATGGGTTGAAGCGCCGGCATGCGGCCCAGCTTCTTCACGCCGGGCGCCAGCCGGGCGGCGGCGGCGGCGGCGGCCTCCTTGGGAATGCGCGGGAAGGCCCGTTGCACCGCCTTGGTGAGTGCGTCCTTGATGTCGTCGCCGCGCTGCTTCGCCTCGGCACCCCGGCTCACCCGCGCGGCTGCGCGCGCCTGTTTCTTGGCGTGCCAGGACAGGATGCCGTCCGCGATCTCCCGTGCGTCGACATCAAGCCAGACGACGCTTCCCGCGCCATCCGCGAGCAGGGTCTTCACCTCGTCGGGAAGCTCGGGGTCGTCCGCGGAGGCCGCTCCGGCGAGACCCAGCGCCTTCAGCGACCGCAGCGAGCGCGCCCGCCCCTCATCGCCAGCCAGCAGCGTGTCCTCTGCCTGCGTTCCGCCGTCCAGCAAGCTGTGCAGAAGTTCCAGGTCACCGTGCGTCCAGCGGCGGGCGGCGGTCAGCCGTTCCACCCGCAGGCGCAGCAGGTCGCGCACCGCCGGGCGTGGGGCGGCCGGAACGCAGCTTTCCACGCGCCACACGCCGCCCTCGAAGCGTGCCACAGCCCATTGCGTGCCGTTCTCGACGGATTGGTCGGTGGGGAAGGCGCCCTCCAGATTCCAACGGTCGCTGGCTCGCAGGCAACCCTCCGGCGGCGCCTGCCACGGTGTTCCCGGCTTGGAATAGAAGCTGGGGGCCACCGGGCTGCGCAGGACGAAACGCCAGCCCGCGACCTCCGCTGCGAGACTGTCGGGCATGGCGGCCGGCCGGGGCGCGTCGCCCAGCTTCAGGAGAGGTTCGGGGGCATTCTGGCTGGGTTGAGAGGCTTCGGGCGACGGGTGTTCTGACGGCATGACGGCTCCTTCCGGCGGCACTGTAGCACAGGGCGGACCAGTGCCTCGCAACTTTAGCCGCGCGTCAACTGATCGTTTCGGAAAGCCGTTTGGAAATTTTCTAAAAGGAAATTCGCAATGCCTGTAGCCAAATCTTGAATTTTCTTCAGAAGATCGCCTAGCCAAAGCGTTTGCAGTCCCTTTGACCAAAATCAAGGAAAGGTATCATCGCCTGGATATGAGTGGATGAATGCTATCCGTTTCCGAGGGCAGGATCGTGCGATTATTTTCCATCAAGGTCATTCTACCGGTGATTGTCTGTGGGCTTGCCCTCCTGGGAATTTTCATGGCGGGCGACGCAGCGTTCACGGCCCTTCGCGGCGTCGAGGCGGCTTCGGCCTACCGGAACGTCAATCAGGTGGCCGGCGGCTTGGTCGCCGCCGCCGGCGAGTTCGCCCTCGAACGGGGCGCGACCAACGGAGCGCTGAACGGCTCGACTCCGATTCCTTCCGAACGGCGTGCCCGGCTGCAACAGCGCCGCGATGCCGCCGACGCTGCGTTGCGCACCGCGCTGGATGCACTGCCCACCATTCCTGAAATGGTTCCGCATGGTGCGCGACTGAACGAGGTGGAGGCATCGTTGGCCTCCTTCCGGAACTATCGGCGTGGGGTGGACGAGGCGTTGGCCCGCGATGCCGGCGAGCGGACGCCGGACGTGGTGTCGGGCTTCGGCGGCACGATCACCGCTCATATCGAACGGGTCGGCGCCCTGCGCCTGCTGCTGGAGGCGGTCGCTCCTCCACCGAAACCGGAGACGCTGCAACTTGTCCAGCTGCGTGGCTACGCGGCGGACATGGCCGAACACGCCGGGCGGGAGCGCGCGCTGTTCAGCGCCCTCGTCGCCGGCAGCCGGCCGGTCGCTCCCGATCAGGCCGAAGCCCTGGCGAAGTCCCGCGGGCGGCTGGAACAGGCGTGGGATGGCATCCGCGCGCTGCGCACCCGGCCGGACATCACGCCCGACCTCGCGCGGGCCATCGATGGGGTCGAGGTCGCGTATTTCCAAGCGTTCGCCGAGACCCGGCAGGAGGTGCTGAAGGGCGGTGCCGATGGCCGCTACCCGCTGACCTCCGACGAATGGATGGGCCGGGCGACGGTGGGCATCGATTCCATCCTCACACTGGCCGGAACGGTGGGTGCGGCCATCGACGCGGCGGTCGCGGGGACCGCGGAGAAGGCGCGATCCGACCTGCTCGTCAGCCTCGCCGTCTTCACGCTCAGCTTGCTTCTGGGGGTGGGGGGATCGCTGCTGGTGATCCGGCGGGTCGTCCGACCGCTGACGGCAATGACCGGGGCCATGCGGCGGCTGGCCGACGGCGACCTAGCGGTGACTATTCCCGGCACCGGGCGCCGTGACGAGATCGGCGCCATGGCGCAGGCCGTCGAAATCTTCCAGGAGCACGCCGTTGCACGCGAGCGGTTGGAGGCGGAGCAGCGGCGCGAGCTGGAGGCGCGCGAGCGGCGGGCGGTCGTGCTGGACCGGCTGACCCGTGGCTTCGAAGCCAAGGTGAGCGGGCTGGTCGGCACGCTGTCCTCCGCCGCGACGGAGATGGAGGCGACCGCCGGCTCCATGTCCACGGCGGCTC
The DNA here is from genome assembly GCF_001315015.1 of Azospirillum brasilense. Taxonomy (NCBI): domain Bacteria; kingdom Pseudomonadati; phylum Pseudomonadota; class Alphaproteobacteria; order Rhodospirillales; family Azospirillaceae; genus Azospirillum; species Azospirillum brasilense. Next base: position 299,047 of record NZ_CP012916.1, read on the forward strand.
AGCAGACCAACCAGCAGTCCTTCGCCGTGGCCGCGGCGTCGGAACAGGCCTCCACCAACGTGCAGACCGTAGCGGCGGCAACCGAACAGCTCACCGCCTCCATCCGGGAGATCGGCAACCGCGCCGCCCAGTCGCAGGCGATCACGACGCGGGCCGTCGCGGACGCCCGGCGGACGGACGAGACGGTGCGGCTGATGGCGGGTTGCGCCCAGCGCATCGGCGAGGTGGTCGGGCTGATCCAGGCAATCTCCAGCCAGACCAATCTGCTGGCGCTCAACGCCACCATCGAGGCCGCCCGCGCCGGCGACGCCGGCAAGGGCTTCGCCGTCGTGGCGCATGAGGTGAAGACGTTGGCGAGCCAGACCGCCCAGGCGACCGACGACATCGCGGCGCAGATCGTCCAGGTGCAGACCGTCACGCGCGACGCCGTCGCGGCGATCCAGGACATCGCCGGGGTGATCGGCGAGGTGAACGAGATCGCCACGGCCATCGCCGCCGCGGTGGAAGAGCAGGGCGCCGCCACCCAGGAGATCACCCGCAACGTCCAGCAGGCGGCCGTCGGCACGCAGGAGGTCGCGTCCAACATCGCCGGCGTTCAGCAGGCGGCCAACGACACCGGTACGGCGGCGTCCCATGTGCTGAGCGCGGCCCAGGAGCTGTCGCAGCAGGCGGAGCGGCTGACCGGCGAGGTCGGCGAATTCCTCACCGGCGTCCGCAGCGCCTGACCGCTCCGAATGTCCTGACGCTGCTCAGTGGTGGGCGGACTCCTCCCCGGCGCCGTCCTGACCGAAGCTGTGCAGGATGCGGGCGAAGCTGGTGGCGCCGGCGCTGCGCATGGGAACGAAGGGCTTGCCCATGCGGCGGCACAGCCCCTTAACCCGCAGGCAGGCGTCGTGGCTGACGCAGTCGACCGGGCAGACCACCACGTCGGCGCGCTCGACCAGCCCTTCCAGGCAGCGGGTCGTCTGTTCGAACCCGCCGTCATGGTGAAGCAGGCAGCCGTTGCGGGTCTCCACCGCCGCCCGCAGGTGGGGCAGGCTCTTGGTCCGTCCGCCCACATAGAGGATGGCCCGCCCGCCGAGGTCGGTCGGGGCGTTCGTCCCGGCGGCGGCGGTGCGGCGGAGTTGCGCGGCCGGCGGGTCGAGCAGGCGGCGCAGCCGCTCGACTTCGGCCTCGGCGTGGCGGGCGCGCATGCGCTCGCTGGCGACGCGGCGGTGCAGGGCGTCCATGGTGCGCAGCAGACGCGCCTGGCCCGGCGCCCGGACCGACGGGGTTTTCGGAGCGTTGGGCGTTTCCGGAACCGCGGGTGCGGCCCGCTGGGCGGCGAGCTGCGCCTCCAGCTCCCGAATACGGGCATCCTTCTCGGCGACGCGTTCTCCGGCGGCGCGTTCCTGCTTCGCCAGCCGGGCGGTCAGCTCCTCGCAGCGCCGGACCAGATCGCGGTTCTCCCGCAATTGGCGCCGGTTCTCACCCCCCATGATGTGGGAGAGCATGTGCACGTCGGCGAAAGCGCGCACCCGCACGGCGTCGGGCATGGCGCCGTGGCTCAGCACGCCCCAGTAGGCGGCGGCGACGTCGCCCGAGGCCACCGCGGTGGTCCACAGGGCCATCCAGCCCTCTTCGGTCGTCTCGCGGGCAAAGCGCTTCACCGCGACGGCGAAGGTCTCGTCCAGCCGCTTGTGCATCAGCCGGGCTTCCGGCCCGTCCTCCGCGGCCTTCTCCACGAAATAGCGGTGGATGTCGTAGGGGCGGGCGTCCGCCGTGGGGACCAGCTTCAGCCGCCGGCACAGCCACGCCACGTCCTCCGACGACAGGCAGGTGCCCACGATGGAGCAATGATACTCCGTGGGAATCGTCCACAGCTTCCGGCGCTTGGCCTGTCCCAGTACGCAGGATGGCACGGTCTTCCGACAACGCTCACACATCGTCTCCGCCCCCGATTGGCTTCGGCTGTTGGGTGTCCGGTTCCGTCCGGAGCCAAGCGGGGCCGTGGAGCGGAACATGCTCCACTAATAATGCGATTCATTCGCATTTGCAAATGAAGAGCGACGCGGGTTCGCTCCTGGGGAGGCGGCTCAGGCCGGGAGAATGCGCTCGATCATCAGCCGGCGTGTGATTCCGTCCGCGTCGCTGTACGGCATGTGGGCCCCCTCCCGGAGACCGAGCAAGGCCACCCCCAGCGGCGAGGCGACGGTGATCTGGTCGTCCTTGGGCGATTGGTCCGGGTAGACCAGTTCACCCCATTCGGGCGGCATGCCGTCGTCGCGGCGGAACAGCACCCGGCTGCCCATGCGCACGATCGTCCGCGGGAGGTCGCCTTCCGGACGGACGATCGCCCGCTCCAACTCCCGCGACAGGAACGCCGAGACCTCCGGGGCCTGCACGGCCAGCCGGTCCATGGCCCGCAGCAGGCGGCCGTACTCCATGCGTCCGATCCAGATCAGCGGCCGGTCGGTTCCCTCGGTCATCGATGCGTCCTCGACTGCGCGGCGGCGTGATTCAAATCCCGGATGAACTCTCGCCCACGGGCATTGTCCGCGGCCATCCGTATGATTACGGAGCGCAAGGCGCAGATCGGCCTGTAAAAAATTTATCGTTGTTTTGCAGCGTGTTACGGGATTTCCGTAGTAATACGGATATTTTGATCCGGGTTATTCCCCAGTAGAAAAGGCCGTCATATGCCTAAGGGGAAGTGAGCAGAACCTTCCGGGAAGGAGATGCGGCCAACCTTCGGTGCTCCTGACCGAAACCATGGGGAAAAGGAATGGACGATCTGCTTTCGGGGGCGCTGAGCCGCCTGGATGAAGCCGCCAAGCACGTCGAGGTGGATTCCGAGGTTCTCGAGAAACTGAAATATGCCAAGGAGACGCTGAGCGTCCGCCTGTCCGTGCGCATGGACGACGGTTCGCGGCGCTCCTTCCCGGCGTGGCGGTGCCGCTACGACGACACGCGCGGCCCGACCAAGGGCGGCATCCGCTTCCACCCGAGTTCCAACGTGGAGGAAGTGACCACGCTGGCCTTCTGGATGACCTTCAAGTGCGCGGTGATGAACCTGCCCTATGGCGGGGGCAAGGGCGCAGTGAAGGTCGATCCGCACAGCCTGTCCAAGTCGGAGCTGGAGCGTCTGTCGCGGGCCTATGTCCAGGCCTTCGCCGGCATGATCGGACCCGACCGCGACATCCCGGCGCCGGACGTCTACACCAACTCCATGATCATGGGGTGGATGGCCGACGAGTACAGCTCCATCGTCCGCCAGCCGAGCCCGGCGGTCATCACCGGCAAGCCGCTGCCGCTCGGCGGTTCGCTCGGGCGCGACGACGCGACCGCGCGCGGCGGCTACTACCTCATCAAGCATCTGGAAGAGGATCTGCGCCTGTCCGGATCGGCCCGCCGGGTGGTGATCCAGGGTTACGGCAACGCCGGCTTCCACATCGCCCGCCTGCTGCACGCGGACGGCTACCGCATCGTCGGCCTGTCCGATTCCCGCGGCGCCATCGTCTGCGAGGACGGGCTGGACCCGCAGGCCGTGCAGACGGCCAAGGAGCGCGGCGGCTCGGTGACCGCCTACACCGCAAACGGCGCCCGTGCGGTGACCAGCGACGAGCTGCTGGGCACCGATTGCGAGATCCTTGTCCCCGCGGCGCTGGAGGATCAGATCCACAAGGGCAACGCCGGACTCATCAAGGCCCGCGTCGTCCTGGAACTCGCCAACGGCCCGATCACGCCGGACGCCGACCGCATCCTGAACGAGTCCGGCGTCATCGTCCTGCCCGACATCCTGGCGAACGCCGGCGGCGTGACGGTGTCCTACTTCGAGTGGGTGCAGAACCGCCAGGGCTACTATTGGGGCCTCGACGAGATTCACGAGCGCCTTCGCGTGATCATGGAGACCGAGGGCCGCCGGGTCTGGGACATGGGCACGGCCAGACGCATCCCGATGCGCACGGCGGCCTACGCCCACGCGCTGGAGCGGCTGTCGAACGCCATCGCCGCGCACGGAACGCAGCCGTTCTTCGTCGGCTGATCCGTGCGTCGCGGGGACGGGGGCCCGCCGGGCTCCCCGTCCACCGCATGGGCGTCCATGCGATGGGCGAACGGGCCGGGGGGACGTGTATAGTCCGTGCCTCGTCCACCCGCGCCGTTCCGCCCTTGCAGCCCGAAAGACTGTTTTGAGATGCCTTTTCCATCCGCCAGCCGTGCATCGGGAGCGCCGGCCATCCTGACCGGCCGGGACATGGTCCTGCTGTCCCTTGCCTTCCTGGCGGCCTATCTGCCCATCGACTGGCTGACCTTCATCCACCCGCGCCCGAGCCTCAACATCACGCCGTGGAACCCGCCGGCCGGGCTCTACATGGCGCTTCTGCTGTGGACCGGCGCGCGCGGCTTGCCGATGGTCTACGCCACGCTGATCCTCGCCGATCTGGTGGTTCGGGGGCATCCCGCCTCGATCGCCTCGCTGCTGCTCTCGAATCTCGCCATCGTCGCCGGCTACGGGGCCGCAGCCCATGTGTTGCGCCACCGGGTGGGGATCGGTCTGGCGTTGAACCGGGTGCGCGATGTCGGCTGGCTGGTCGGCGTCACCTTCCTCAGCGCCGCCGTCGTGGCGCCCGTCTTCGTCGGCGTGTTCGTCCTGGACGGCGCCTTGCCCGCCGCCGACCTGCCGACGCTGGCCTTCCAATACTGGTTGGGCGACGCCATCGGCATCGCCGTGGTCACGCCCTTCGTCCTCCTCCTGCACCGGCCGGACCAGACGCCCGCCTGGAGCATGCCGAACACGCCCACCGCCGCCCAGACGGCCGCCATCGCCGCGGCCCTGCTGCTGGTCTTCCTGCCCATCGGCGACGGTCAGTTCAATCTGTTCTACGTCCTGTTCCTGCCCCTCGTCTGGGTGGCGGTGTCGCACGGCCTGCCGGGCGCAGTCCTGGCGGCCCTGGCCATCCAGAGCGGCTTGATCGCCGGGCTGCAGGCGATCGGCCTTCCCCTGGGCGCGGTGGTCTATCACCAGACGCTGATGCTGGCCCTGGCCATCACCGCCCTGTTCCTCGGCGCTCTCGTCAGCGAGCGGCGCGAGGTCGAGGCCCGGCTGCGCGAACACCAGGCCGAGTTGGCCCATCTCTCCCGCCTCACGGTGACTGGAGAGATGGCGTCCGCCCTGGCCCACGAGCTGAACCAGCCGCTGCTGGCCGCCATCAGCTACGCGCGGGCCGCCCAGCGCCTGCTGGAGGGCGACGACACGCCGCCGCGCGCCCACGACCTCATCGACAAGGCGGTGATCCAGGCGGAACGCGCAGGCGAGGTCATCCGCGGGCTGCGCACCTTCCTCAGCAAAGGGTCGCTTCAACTGGCGCCGGAACCGGCCAGCGAGATCCTGCGCGAGACGCTGACCCTGGTGCGCGGGGACGCGGCCTACAACCGGGTCCAGCTTCGGGTGGACATGGCCGAGCCGCTTCCCCTCGTGCTGTGCGACCGCATCCAGATCGAGCAGGTTCTCCTCAACCTCGTGCACAACAGCATCGAGGCCATCGCCGCGGCCGACAGCCCGCTGCGCGAGGTCGTCCTGCGTGTCCAAGCCACGCCGCCGGACGGCCTGACCTTCGAGGTCGAGGACAGCGGTCCCGGCGTGTCAGCGGGCATGATTGAGCATCTCTACTCGCCGTTCGCCACCACGAAGCCGGCGGGCATGGGGCTCGGCCTGCCCATCTGCCGCTCGATCGTCGAAAGCCACGGCGGCAGGCTGTGGCTCGGCCGCACCGGTCCGACCGGTTCCGTTTTCCAGGTCTTTCTGCCCGCAGCCCGTTCAGACACCCGGCCGTCCCATGACCCAGACCGATAAAACCTCCACCGGCGAACCGACCGTCTTCATCATCGACGACGACGAGGCGGTCCGCGACGCGCTCTCCGTTCTGGTCGAGGTGGCCGGCCTGTCCGTGCGCACCTTCGTCAACGCGTTGGAGTTCCTGCACCGCTACAGCCCGGAGCAGCCGGGTTGCGTGGTGGCCGACCTCCGTATGCCCTTCATGGATGGGCTGGAGCTTCAGGAGGAGCTGTCCCGGCGCGGCTGCGGCCTGCCGGTCATCATCATCACCGCCCATGGCGAGGTGAGTTCCGCCGTCACCGCCTTCCGGTCCGGAGCGGTCGATTTCCTGGAGAAGCCGTTCGACGACGGCGTCTTCCTGCGCCGCGTCCACGAGGCCTTGCAGCGCGACGCCCACCAGCGCCGGGACCGTTCCGCCGCGGAGTCCGCCCTGGCGAAGCTGGCCCTGCTCAGCCCCCGCGAACGGGATGTCGCGGCGCTGATGGTGGAGGGTTGCGCCAACAAAGCCATCGCGATCCGCCTCGGGATCGGCGTTCGCACGGTGGAGACCCACCGGGCGAACATTCTCAGCAAACTCGACATCCGCACGGTTCCGGAACTCATGCGCCTGTGGATGCACATACCGTGATGCGCATCCAGGTGACCGATGCGTGAGCGGTCAAATTCAGCGCAGGAAGTACTGCACCGGCACCACCAGCTCCATGCGGTCCTGCGCCACATCTGGCGGCGGGGCCGGGAGCGGGGAGGCGCGCTCGACCAGGGCGATCGTCTCCTCGTCCAGCGCCTCGAAGCCAGAGCCCTTGTGCAGCCGTACTGCCAGCACGCGGCCTTGCCGGTCGAGCGTGATGTGGACCTGCGGAACGCCCTGCTGGCGCCGCATCTGGGCGATGCGGGGGTAGCGCTTGTAACGTTCCAGATGGCCGAGCACGGCGCCGTGCCATGTGGGCAATGCGTTGCTGTTGCGCACCACCGGCGCGGCCTGGGCCGGAGCGCCCGAGGGCGGGGCGGCGGCGGGGGCGGCGTTGGCCGGGGCCTCGGTCACCGGCTTGGGCTGGGCCTGCGGCTGCGGACGCGGCTTCGGCGGTTCGGCCTTGGGCTTCGGCTTGGGCTCTTCCTTGGGCTTGGGCTTCGGCTTGGGCGGCGGTTCCGGCAGGGCGACCTCCGCCGGCACGGGCGGGGGCGGCTCCGGGGCGATCTCGGGAATGGGCTCGGGTTCCGGTTCGGGCTCGATCACGGGCTCGGGCGGCAGCTCCGGTTCGGGAAGCATCGATTCCAGCGTCGGCGGCGGCTCGGCGGCCGGCGTTTCCGGTATCGGCGGTAGGTCGAGCATCACCGCAGGCGGCGCGGCCGGAGCTTCCTCCATCGCGACATGCCAGGACAGCGCGGCGAGCGCGATGAGCGCATGGGCGCCCAGCACGACCACCAGACTGCCGCCCCAGCGCGCCAGGGCAGGTGCCGTGCGCTCCTCGCCGTCCGGAAGGTCGTTGGGATCGAAGGTCGCCACGCTCATTTCGCGGACGCGCCTTCCAGCCCGACCAGAGCGATCTTCAGATAGCCGGCGGCGCGCAACGCGTTCATCACCTCGGTCAGCGCGCCGTAATCCACGCTGCGGTCGGCACGCAAGAAGACGCGCGCGCCCTTGTCGCCGTTCGTCACCCCGTCCAGCGCCGCCGCCAGGGCTTCCCGCGCCACCGGCGTGTCGCCCACCGACAGGCTGTTGTCCGCCTGGATGGTCAGGAACAGCGGCTTGTCGGGCCGCGGCTGCGGCTGGGCGGTCGAGGCCGGCAGGTCCACCGGCACGTCCACCGTCGCCAGCGGGGCCGCCACCATGAAGATGATGAGCAGCACGAGCATCACGTCGATGAAGGGCGTGACGTTGATGTCGTGCGACTCGGTGAGATCGTCGCCGTCGTCCAGACGCGCCGCCATGGCCTTACTCCGCCGCCTTGGACACGGCGCGCGGCAGGGCGCGGCGGTCCATGTCGCGGCTCAGCAGCCGCAGCACCGCCGCCGACGAGTCGCCGAGCTGGGCGCGGTAACCGCCGATGGAGCGGGCGAAGCCGTTGTAGATCACCACCGCCGGGATGGCCGCGACGAGGCCGATGGCCGTCGCCAGCAGCGCTTCGGCGATGCCCGGCGCCACCACGGCGAGGTTGGTCGTCTGCGACTTGGCGATGCCGATGAAGCTGACCATGATGCCCCACACCGTGCCGAACAGCCCGACGAAGGGAGCCGTGGAGCCGATGCTGGCGAGGATGCCGGTGCCGCGCATCATACGCCGCCCCTCCGCCGCCTCGATCCGCTCCAGGCGGGAGGCTGCGCGCTCCTTCAGACCCTCTTGCGAGGGGGCGTCGGCGGACTGGTGCGCCTCGGCGATCACGGCGCGCAGGAAGGCGGTGGCCGGGGTCTTTTCGAAGCCGATGCTCTCGGCCGCCTGGGTCAGCGAGCGCGCCTGCTCCAGCGCCGCCAGGGAGGCCCGCGCCTTGCGCTTGGCCTTCGACAGCTCCACCGACTTGGCGAGGAAGATGGTCCAGGTCGCCACCGAGGCCAGCGCCAACCCGATCATCACCGCCTGCACCACCGGGCTCGCCGCCATGAACATGCCCCAGGGGGACAGGTCGTGCGGCAGCGTCGCCGTCGCGGCGGTCAGATGCTCGACCGCTCCCGCCGCAGCGTCCGGGGCGGCCAGAGCGTCGGCGGCGGGCGCCGTCACAGGCGCCGTCATGGGCGCTGCCGTGGAGGCCGGTGCCGCGGGAGCGCCGCCGTTGGTTGCGGGGGTGCCCTGCGCCCAGCCAACTCCGCTCGACAGGAAGGTGCCGGCGGCGGCCATCGCGGCGATGGAACGGGTGTGAAGCGCTGTGAACATTGGCGGTTCGAACTTCTTTGCGGCTGACTTCCTTCCTGTATAGTGCGAACGACTCTCATTTGCACCCATAAAGTGCTATATTGCTGCCATGCGACAAATGGGCGGCACGCCGGTTGTTCACGGCGTGACATGTGAACCGCAAGGGAAGATTGCGATGCCCAAGGTCCGTACCGTATCGGAACATGGCAGTTTCCGGCTCGTCGAGCGGGGCGGCTGCTACGCCGTGATCGAGGCGCGTGACGGCCAAATCTACGGTCTCCACGGGGAGGCGGGCGACCGTCCCAGCGCGCCGGACCGTCCGGACGCCGCCGAAGCCGTCGTCGCTCCCGGCGACTGGAACGTCGAGGATGTGGCCCGCCGCCGCTTCGAGGAACTCACCGCCCGCGGCGAGGAGCTGGCCCGCAAAATCTGGTGATCCGCATCGGGTGACCCGCTCGGTTCAGAAGGCCTGGATCGCCTTTAAGGAGACCGTCCGCCACCGGGCGTCGGCATCCTTCAGCATGGTCTGGATATGCCCGATGTGCACCTGCCCGTAGAGGATCAGGATGTTGCGGTCCGGTTCGGCCTTGATGGCCGCCACCACCTTATCCTCGCGCAGGGTGGTCAGCGCGGGCGGCAGGGCGTCGCGCACCATGGAGCCCGACGCGGTGGTCGCCAGCATGATGCGGATGGCGGCCTGGACGCGCCGCTGCACCCAGCCCGGCAGCGTGTCGTACTCGTTCCGGAGCTGCGCCAGATCGATGGTTTCCGGATCGGCCTCGTCCGGATCGCCGGGGGGCAGGGCGGCCAGCAGTTGCGACAGGGTGACGTCGACGTTGCGGGCGTCCGGTCCCGGCGGGCCGATCAGGGCGCGGTTGTCCTGAAGCACCAGCCCGTCGCCGAGCAGGCTCGCCATCATCTCGTAGGGATGCTGCTTGCTGTCCGGGTTCCAGTCCGCCCCCAGCCGGCGCAGCACGTCGGCCACCCCGGCGGGGTTGGAGGAATCGTCGGGACGGACCTCCTCGTAGAAGACCAGCCAACCTTCTTGCCGCCGCTGTGCGATGTGGCGGGCGATCCCGCTGTAGAAATCCGGCTTGGCGACATGGACCATGCCCTGCATCTCCACCTGCCGCCGCCCGTCGCTCATCACGACTCGGGACAGTTCCAGGGGGATGTGGTCGGCGATCACCGGCAGGGCGGCCACCACCCCCACGGTCAGGGTGACGAGGCCGCCGGCGAGGATGCCGACGGCGATCAGGGTGGTTCGAAGAGCGCGCTTCATGCCCCGACGCTGGCACGAAAAAGGGGCGGGGGCAACCGCATCCGGCCAAGACGCCGAACCTTACACCCCGACTTCCACCGCGGCGTTGACGATGTAGATCATCTCGTTGCGGTCGTTCTTGTCGGCCAGGAAGATGCCGCTGGGCGCCAGCATGCCGCCGGACACCACGTTGAACGACACCTGCCCGTAGGGGAAGACGGCCCGCACAGCCTCCAGGTCCAGGCGGTCGGCGTCCGCGGGGACGGCGAGGTGGACGCGGACCTGCATCCGGCTGGTGTCGCCATCGACCAGCGCGCGCATGCCGGGCATGGAGTTGCGCTCGATGGCGTTGCGCACGGCGCGCACCGCGGCCTTGGTTACGTCCTGCCCATGCAGATCGGCGCCCATGCCGAGTTCGACGAACATCACCTGCTTCATGGTCGTGGGGCCCTCCTCGTTCCGTGTTTCGGTGATTGCGCTGAGGATGCGCCAGGATCGGCGCTGCACGGCAGTCGATCCGGCCGTTTTTTCGAACGGTGGAATGCGGTCAGCCGATCCGGAAGGCAAGATAGCTGTCGGTCCCCACCTGTCCGGGCATGGCGAGCAACCCGCCGGGGGTCTGTCCGCTGAAGGTCAGGCTGAGGTCGGTGCCGCCATTGCCATCCAGGTCGATTCGCGCGGTGGCCCCCTGATAGCCGGCGGCGCCCGCCATATCCTCCCAGCTCAGTTTGGAGAGGGTGTCCGTCCAGCCCCAGGCCACGGCCCATTCCGCCGGTTGCAGATCGGTGATGGTGGACCATGTGACGCCTTCGCCCCGTCCATCGACGTTGAAGGTGTCCGTGCCGGGTCCGCCGGTCAGGAAGTTGGAGCCCGAGCCGCCGTCCAGCACATCGTCTCCGCCGCCGCCCTGCGCGGCATCGTTCCCGTCGAGCAGATTCATGAAATCGCCCTGATCGCTGCCGACGACCGCCTCCCCGGCGGCCGTTCCCAGGAATTGGTTTTTCAGGCCGGCGACCGGGCCGGAATAGGCGGCCATTCGCACCTCGTAACTCAGGGTGCCATCCTGAACGATGGCGCGCTGGTCCGGCGCGGCGCGGGGCAGGGCGGCCGCGGCCTCCTGCCGGGTAACCGTGCGGTCGGCAAAAACCAGCCGTTCGATGCCGCGGAGCCGGTCGGTGCCACCGGCCCCTGTGACCGTCAGATCCGTTCCGCTTCCCAACGGATCGACGGTCACGAAGACGTTGGCGGAAGGGAAGTCGTACAGCGCCGTGTCGCCGCCGGGTCCGCCGTCGAGAAGATCGTTTCCCGCACCGCCGGCCAGCGTGTCGTCCCCGGCGGCGCCCATCAGCGTGTCGGCGAAGGCCGAGCCGGTCACCCGGTCGCCCGCCGTCCCTCCGATGACGGTCTCGATGCGGGTGCCGTAGCCGACGAAAAACTGGTTCTGGGCCAGGATCGACGGGGCCTGCGCGGAAAACCATCCCCAGCCGCCCGTCAGGTCGATGGTGACGGGAACATCCGACCCCACCGCGGACAGGGTGTCGTTGCCACCGCCATCCCAGAGGTAGCGCCCCGGTGCACCCGGCGTCAGGAGATACAGGTCGTCGCCGGTGCGCACGGTGGGGTTGGGGCCATAGAGGCGCTGGATCGCGGCGACGTCATAGACGCCCAGCCCGCCGGGCCAGACGCCGTAATAGGACATAACCGTGTTGGTTCGGTTGTCCTCGGCCGGCGGCAGGAAGGGCGGGGTGCCGCTGCCCGTGCCGTTGTAGTCGCCGGGATGCTTCAGGCCCAGCGCGTGGCCGATCTCGTGCACATAGGTGCGGTAACCGGCCGATTCGGGGTCAAGGTAGATGTAGGAACCCGCCGGGTTGGGGTAGTAGGCCATGCCGGAGGCGCCGAAGGCGTCGAGCTGGCTCATGTGGAATTGCAGGTTGGCGGTCATCGGCGCCGCCGTTTCCACGAAGGCAAGGTTGGCGACGGCGCTCCACTCCCCCATCGCCTGCACCGCCATGGCCTTCTGGCTGTCGTTGAGGGGGCGGAAGCCGGGCACGTAGCGGATGCCGGCATCCACGACCCAGCCGTAGGTCAGGCTGTAGGGCGCCGTCGCGGCACCGTCCGGCGGTGCCCCCCAGCGGCGCCCGCTGTCGAACGCCCGGACGAACAGCGGGTCGCCGACGCCGCCCGTCGTCCAGCCGGCCTTTTCCATCGCCGGGCCTGGAACGTCATCGAAGCCCGAAACATCATTGAGGGATGATCGATCATCGCCGAGCCCGTCCCCATTTTCGCCAGGGCCGGGAATCCGAAACTCACTCATGTCCGCGCACTCCGTTTGGGTGGACCGGTGTTTCGCTAAATTCGTTCCGAATTTCGATGATGTTTGGTGAAAACGATCGGAGCTCGTCTTTCAATCAGTCAATATTTATGACGAGGCGTTTGTCCGCATTCAATGGATCAGACGGCATCATCAGCGTTGGGAAATGGAAAATTTCCAACGTATTTTCAGTATCCTGTGAAGGTTCCGGGAAATTCCTTCCATGCATTCGCGGGCCGGCGGTGACGCCGGGTTATACGCTGAAGATGTCTGGCGGGATTTCCAGAATGGATAAGAATTCAATCGCCGCAAATGAAACGCATGAACCGGCTCGCACCTGTCATGATAAGATCAAAGTAAAATCGTTAAAGAATATTAAGACGCAATCCTGTCACAGCATAGGTATGGATTGGCGGATTGACAGGATCGAGAGATTCCGCGACCGTTGCCGCAGAACAACAACGGGGGAGAAAAAGAGTGCGGTATGGCTGTGTTGCGCTCGCCATCTGTGCTGTTTCTGTTGGGGCTTGCTCGACTGGTGCACAGATTGCCTCCGTCCCGCCAGTGCCGCAGGACTCAATGCTGCAGGTTGCCGATTTTGAAGAAAACGCAGCGCCGGTCGTTTCGGATATCGAACCGGTTTATGTTCACAAGGGGAAGGCGTCCTACTACGCCGATTTCTTCCACGGCCGGACCACGGCGTCGGGGGAGCGATTCAGCCAGAACCGGCTGACCGCCGCGTCCCGCCGGCTTCCCCTGGGCAGCCGGGTGACGGTGACCAACGCCGACAACGGGCGCAGCGTCGAGGTCGTGATCAACGACCGCGGCCCCTACGTGAAGGGGCGGGTGATCGATCTGTCCCGGAAGGCCGCCGGCGAACTGGGCATGATCGAGGACGGCGTGGTGAACGTGCGCGTCGAAGCCCGGCCCTCCGACCAGCCTAACCGCTCGCTGCGGCACCGGTTGGAGCGGATGGTGGCCGCGCTTTATCCCGACCGTAAACCGGCGTCCGAACCGCCTGTGACGGTGGCCGAACGGCCCGACCCCGATTTGACCGCGACGGATCTGGGCGTGGTCGAATAACGGAACCGCGTCCCGTCCGACGCTTCCCACCCAAACGCACAACGCGCAGGTTTCCGCCCAACGGGCGTGGCGCCGCGAAGGCCGCCGATGTGCCTTCGCGGGTGACGGAGCCGTGCGCACAGAGGAGGTTCCAACCCATGCTGAAACTCGTGATCCGCGACACGCATCACGCCGCCGGCCTGTTCCTGGAGCAGGTGGACAACGTCCGCCAGCTCATCGCCGAGTTGAAGGCGCTGAAGCGCGTTCCGTCCGCCTCGCTCTATCTGGAAGGGCTGGCCGAGCGCTGCCTGCGGCGCGGCTGGACGGTGATCCCCGCCGATCCGCTGGTCCGCGGCTGCACGTCGCGCACCCACATCGTCGAGCTGCATCTCGACCCCAACCAGCCGGGCGCGCCCTTCGTCGGCATCTACGAGCCGGGGGAGGACGGCACCCCCTGCCGCCGCCTGCACGACTCCTTGGAAGGGCTGGCGAGCCGTCTGCGCCTGCCGCCCGCCAACAACACCGGCACCATGCCGGCCACGGTGCAGCAGGCCCCCGCGCTGGCTGCCTGAGGCCCCATCGAAGCGGTCCGGGGACTCCGGCCGCATCCATTGATTGGAATCATACCGCGGCATGGCGGGCGGGGGTAGCCTGCGGGCCGGCAATCCCGCCGCCCGTTGCCCGTGCCCGCCCCCATGACCGTCGAGCATCTCAGCCTCGTCTTCCTGCTGCTCCAGCAGATGTGCGTGTATCTGGTCATCGCCTACATGCTGAGCCGGACGCCGCTGTTCCTGCCGGTGATGCACCTCACCGTGCGCTGGCCGCACAAGCTGGCCTGCTACGTCATCTTCTCCATGTTCTGCGTCATGGGGACCTATTTCGGGTTGCAGATCGACGATTCCATCGCCAACACCCGCGCCATTGGGGCCGTGCTGAGCGGCATCCTGGGCGGGCCGTCGGTGGGGCTGGCGGTCGGCTTCACCGGCGGGCTGCACCGCTACTCGCTGGGCGGCATGTCGGCGGTGGCCTGCGCCATCTCCACGGTGACGGAGGGGTTGATCGGCGGTCTGGTGCACCGCCACTTCGTCCGCCAGGGCCGCATCGAGCCGCTGTTCGACCCGCTGCGCGTCGGCGCCGTCACCCTCGTGGCGGAAATCGCCCAGATGCTGATCATCCTGCTGGTGGCCAAGCCCTTCCCGGCGGCGGTCCATCTGGTCGAGGTGGTGGCGCTGCCGATGATCGTCGCCAACACGCTGGGGGCGGGGCTGTTCATGCGCATCCTGATGGACCGCCGCGCCTTGATCGACAAGCAGTCGAGCGCCTTCTCCGCCAAGGCGCTGAAGATCGCCGCGCGGGCCGACGGCGTGCTGCGCCAGGGCTTCAACGAAGAGAACAGCATGCGGGTCGCCCGCATCATTTACGAGGAGACGGGCGTCGGCGCCGTCGCCATCACCGACCGTGAGAAACTGCTCGCCTTCATCGGCGTCGGCGACGACCACCATCTGCCGGGCACACCGATCACCTCGCCCCAGACCTACCAGGCCATCGCCAACAACCAGGTGCTTTACGCCGACGGCAATCTGGTCTCCTACAAATGCTCGATCCACCCGAACTGCCGGCTGGGCGCCTCGCTGGTGATCCCGCTGGTCGGAGAGGACGACCGGGTGATCGGCACCGTGAAGCTGTACGAGCCGAAGACCAAGCTGTTCTCCACCATCAACCGCACGCTGGGGGAGGGCATCGCCCGGCTGCTGTCCAGCCAGATTCTCGCCGGGCGCTACGAGCAGCAGAAGGCGCTGCTCGCCCAGTCGGAGATCAAGCTGCTGCATGCGCAGGTGAACCCGCATTTCCTGTTCAACGCGCTGAACACCATCTCCGCGGTCATCCGCAACGACCCGGAGCGGGCGCGCCAGCTCGTGCAGAGCCTGTCCGTCTTCTTCCGCAAGAACCTGAAGCGCCCCAGCCAGGAGGCCACGGTGGCCGACGAGGTGGAGCATGTCAGCGCCTATCTCCAGATCGAGCTGGCGCGCTTCACCGGGCGCCTGTCGGTGGAGATCGACGTGCCCGACGCGCTGCGCCACGCCCGGCTGCCGGCCTTCCTGCTCCAGCCGTTGGTCGAGAACGCCATCAAGCACGGCACCTCGCAGCTCCTCGGCCCCGGCCATGTCCGCATCGCGGCGCGGCGGGAGGGCGGGGTCCTGCGGCTGTCGGTGGAGGACAACGCCGGCCTCTACGAGGAGAAGGCGGGTGGCGACGGGCTGGGCATGTCCATCGTGGACCGCCGCGTCCGCAACCGCTTTGGCAACGGCTATGGTGTGGACGTCGCCTGCGAGGCGGACGTCTTCACCCGCATCACCCTGCGCCTTCCCCTGGACATTCCTGCCGTTGCGGAGACCGCGCCATGATGACCGTCCTGATCGTGGACGACGAGCCGCTGGCCCGCGAGGAACTGCGGCGCCTTCTGGAGGAGTTCCCCGACCTTCAGGTCGCCGGGGAATGCGCCAACGCCATCGAGGCCATCGGCGCCATCAACCGCCAGCCGCCCGACGTGGTCTTCCTCGACATCCAGATGCCGCGGGTCAGCGGGCTGGAGATGCTGAGCATGCTCGACCCGGAGCGGATGCCCCGCATCGTCTTCCTGACCGCCCACGACGAATACGCCGTCCAGGCCTTCGAGGAGCACGCCTTCGACTATCTGCTGAAGCCGGCGGACCCGGCCCGGCTGGCCAAGACGCTGCAACGGCTGCGCCGCGAGTGGGCGCCGCAGGACCTCGCCGTTCTGAAGGACGCCGCCCCGCTGCGGCTGATCCCCTGCACCGGCCACAACCGCATCTCCCTGCTGAAGCTGGACGAGGTGGAATGCGTGGCCTCCAAGGCGAGCGGCGTCTTCGTCGTCGGCGCCGACGGCGAGGAGCGCTTCACCGAGTTGACCCTGCTGACCTTGCAGGAGCGCACGCCGCTGGTGCGCTGCCACCGGCAATATCTGGTCAACCCCGACCGTATCCGGGAAATCCGCCTGATCGACAACGGTCTGGCGGAAATCCAGACGCTGGGCGGCCAGAGCATCCCGGTCAGCCGCCGCTTCCTCGGCCCGCTGAAGGAGCGGCTGGGCATCGGGTGAATCATAAAAGTTCCCTCTCCCCTCTGGGGAGAGGGTTAGGGTGAGGGGGTTGCGCTTGCGCCGGACATACCGCCATGCGCAACCCCCTCACCGGCCCTTCGGGCCACCCTCTCCCCGGAGGGGAGAGGGTTAGGAAGACAGCCCCCACCGCTCACCCCCGCTTTCCGACCGCTCGCCACGCCATGGCGCCGCTCCGGGGAGGGCACCACACGGAGGATGAAACCCGGCCTACCGTGACGGCAGTTCCTTCCAAGGAGAGCTGTCATGGATCACGCCCTAACATTTGTGATCGCGACACTCTGCATCCTCGCCCTCTGCTACCGCTTCTACGGCGTGTTCTTTGTGCGCAAGGTGCTCCGTGCCGATGATTCCGAGGTGACGCCGTCCCACATCCTGGCCGACGGGCGAAACTATGTTCCCACCAAGAAGTGGGTGAACGCCGGCCAGCATTTCGCGGCGATCGCCGCCGCCGGCCCGCTGGTCGGCCCCGTGCTGGCCGCGCAGTTCGGCTATCTGCCGAGCTTCCTGTGGCTGCTGATCGGCTGCGTCATCGGCGGCGCGGTGCACGACACGGTCGTGCTGTTCGCCTCGATGAAGCACAAGGGCCAGTCCCTGTCGGAGGTCGCGAAGGCCGAACTCGGCCCGGTCGCCGGCTGGTGCACCGGTCTGGCGATGCTGTTCATCATCACCATCACCATGGCCGGCCTGTCGATGGTCGTCGTCCATGCGCTGGAGCGCAACGCCTGGGGCGCCTTCGCGGTCTTCATGACGATCCCGATCGCCGTGGCGCTGGGCCTCTACGAGAAGATCACCGGCTCGTCCAAGGGCGCCACCCAGGTCGGCATCGCCGCCATCGCCGCCTCCGTCTTCGCCGGCCCCTACATCCAGGGCACGGTGCTGGGCAGCTGGCTGACGCTGCACGCCGAGACGGTCGCGCTGATCCTGCCGATCTACGCCTTCTTCGCCACGGCGCTGCCGGTGTGGATGCTGCTGACTCCGCGCGGCTACCTGTCGAGCTTCATGAAGATCGGCGTGTTCGGCGCGCTCGTCGTCGGCGTCGTCTTCATCAACCCGGAAATCCGCTTCCCCGCGCTCACCGACTTCATCCATGGCGGCGGCCCGGTGCTGGCCGGCCCGGTGTGGCCGTTCATCTCGATCACCATCGCCTGCGGCGCCATCTCCGGCTTCCACGCCTTCATCGGCTCGGGCACCACGCCGAAGCTGATCGACAAATGGAGCGACATCCGCACCGTGGCCTTCGGCGGCATGCTGGCCGAATGCGTGGTCGGCGTCATGGCGCTGATCGCCGCCACCTCCCTGCACCCGGCCGACTATTTCGCCATCAACTCCTCGCCCGCCGCCTTCCAGGCCCTCAACATGCAGGTCGTCGATCTGCCGCGGCTCAGCCAGGAAATCGGCCTCGACCTCTACGGCCGCACCGGCGGCGCTGTGACCCTGGCCGTCGGCATGACGGAAATCTTCACCCGCATCCCGTGGTTCGGCACGCTGGCCTCCTACTTCTTCCAGTTCGTCGTGATGTTCGAGGCGGTCTTCATCCTGACCGCGGTGGACAGCGGCACCCGCGTGGCCCGCTATCTGATCCAGGATCTGGGCGGCGACCTCTATGCCCCGCTGAAGCGTCTCGACTGGGTGCCCGGTTCGATCGCCGCGAGCGTGCTGGCCTGCGTGGCCTGGGGCTACCTGCTGACGTCGGGCGACATCAACTCGGTGTGGGCGCTGTTCGGGGTGTCGAACCAGCTCATGGCCTCGGTCGGCCTGATCATCGGCGCCACGATCATCCTGCGGCTGGGCCAGAAACGGGTCTACATGCTGACCTGCCTCGTCCCGCTGGCCTACCTGTTCGTGACGGTGAACTACGCCGGCTACTGGATGATCACCAACGTCTATCTGAACCCGCTGGCCAAGGGCTACAACGTCTTCAACGCCGGCATCTCGATCATCATGCTGTCGCTTGGCTTCGTGATCCTGATCGCCGCCCTCAAGAAGTGGAAGGAACTCCTGCGCATCCGCAAGGACACCCTGCCTGAGACGCTGATCGCCACCCCGGCGGAATAGCCGGACACCGGGCAAGCCGCTCGGAGACGATCAAGCGCTCAACCGGAAGAGGTATCGCTGCTCCCCCAGCGGTACCTCTTCTGCATTTCTGTGGAATGGCTGGGACGCCACCGAATCCGCGAATTACAAGGGTTGATTCGCCATCCGGCGGGTGCCATCCAAGGGCCGGCGCCGTGGCCTCCGGGCTGCGGCGCCGGTTTTTCATGAAAGGAACGGGTGGTCGGACACATGCCGCAGGTTGCACGGTCGGTACTTTCGCTCCTGCTCGGGGTCGCATTCCTGATGCTGGGCAACGGGGCGCTCAGCACGCTCATCGGCCTGCGGCTGGCCGGCACGGAATCTGGCGCGGTCGCGGTGGGCCTGATCACCGCGGCCTTCTACACCGGGCTGACCGGCGGCTCGCTGTTCGCCCACCGCGTCATCACGCGGGTCGGCCACATCCGCGCCTTCGCCGCCTTCGCCTCCGTCCTGTCGGCGGCGGCGCTGTCGCACGCCCTGTTCGCCGCGGTGCCGCTGTGGACCGTGCTGCGGCTGGCCGAGGGCTTCTGCATGGCCGGCCTCTACATCTGCATCGAGAGCTGGCTGAACGGCACCGCCAACAACGAGACTCGCGGGCAGATCCTGTCGCTCTACATGGTCACGCTCTACGCCGCCTCGGCGGTGGGCCAGCAGCTGTTGCAGCTGGACGACGCGGCGGGCGTGCGCATCTTCATGCTGATCGCCATCCTGCTGACGCTCGCCCTGGTGCCGGTGGCGCTGACCCGCACCACACCGCCGACCTTGCCCAACGTCGAGTCCTACGGATTGCGGCGATTGTACAAGGCGTCGCCGCTGGGCGTGGTCGGCGTCTTCATCAGCGGGACGGTGACCGGCTCCATCTACGGCCTCGCCCCGGTGTTCGGCGCGGCCTCCGGCTTCGGGGTGTCGGGGACGGCGCTGTTCATGAGCACCCTGATCCTGGGCGGGGTGGCGCTGCAATGGCCGCTGGGGCGGCTGTCCGACCGCTTCGACCGGCGCGCCGTCATCATCGGCCTGTCGGCGGCGCTGGCTCTGGTGAGTGTCGGCATGATCCTGGCGGACGGCAGCGGCCGGCAGGAAACGCTGCTGCTGGTGGCGCCGTTCTTCGGCGGGCTGGCCTTCACGCTCTACCCGGTCTGCGCCGCCCATACCAACGACCATGCCGGGCCGAACAACGTGGTGTCGGTCAGCGGCGGACTGATCCTCGCCAACTCGGTGGGGGCGATTATCGGCCCGCCGCTGGCCTCGGCCGCCATGGGTTTCGCGGGACCAGAGGCGCTGTTCGGCTTCATCGCGGCGGGGGCGGGCTCGGCGACGCTCTACGGACTGTGGCGCACGCGCATGCGTCCGCCGCCGCCCGCCGAGGCGCAGGCCAGCTTCCGCCCGCTGCCACAGACGACGCCGACGGTCACCCCGCTCGACCCCGTGGGGCCGCCCCGGCCGGAATTGGCGGCGGGGGAGTGAGGAGATTTGCGGTGTGA
Source organism: Azospirillum brasilense (assembly GCF_001315015.1). NCBI lineage: Bacteria > Pseudomonadati > Pseudomonadota > Alphaproteobacteria > Rhodospirillales > Azospirillaceae > Azospirillum > Azospirillum brasilense. The sequence continues at coordinate 319,037 of NZ_CP012916.1, forward strand.
AGCCCTCTCCCCCCTGGGGAGAGGGTTTGGGTGAGGGGGATTTACGCCCGGCAGGGCGGAGGAAAACCATCGATCAGCGACGCGGATCGCCTTCGGCGCCCCCTCATCCTGACTTTCTCCCCGCTTTCGGCGGACCGAAGGTCCGCCTGTCGCGTCAGCGCAAACGTCGATTGCGCGTGAGCGGAGGGGAGAAGGAATGGGGTCATTCCTCGACCTTCGCCGGTGTTGTGGGTTGCCAGGGGAAGGCGCCCATCGGGCCCATGCCGACGCGGTCGCGCGGAATCGCCACGTCGCTCTGCATGTAGAGCGCGATCAACTCGGCCAGAGAGCGCAGCGAGTCCGTGTGGATGCGCTCGTAGCCGTGGGAGCTGTCGATGCCGAAGCAGACCAGCGCCGTGCGGATGTCGTTGCCGGCCTCGATGGCGGCGGCGCTGTCGCAGCGGTAATAGCGGAAGACGTCGCGCTGGTGCTCGATCTCATGCTGCTGACACAGCGACAGCAGCTTGTGCGTCAGGTGATAGTCGAAGGGGCCGGTGCTGTCGGCCATGGCGACGGTCACGCCGAACTCGCGGCTGTTCTGGCCCATGGCGGTGGTGCCGTTGTCGATGGTCACCATCTCCGCCACGTCCTTGTGCAGGACCGAGGAAGCGCCGGAGCCGACCTCCTCGGAGATGGTCAGCAGCAGGTGGCAGTCCACCGGCAGCGGCAGCTTGGCGTCCAGCACCGCCTTGGCGGCGGCGAAGATCACCGCCACACCCGCCTTGTCGTCGAGATGGCGGGAGTTGATGAAGCCGCTGGCGTCGAACTCGGCCTGCGGGTCGATGGCCACGAAGTCGCCGACGTTGAAGCCGTGGAACTGCAATTCCGCCAGGGTTTCGCAGCGGGCGTCCACCCGGATCTCCAGATTGGTCCAGGCCACCGGCTGGGTGTCGATCTCCTCGTTGAAGGTGTGGCCGGACGCCTTCAGCGGCAGGATGGTGCCGCGGTAGCTGCCCTTGTCGGTGTAGACGGTGCAGCGCGCCCCCTCGGCGAAGCGCGCCGACCAGGTGCCGATGGGCACGACCTCCAACCGGCCGTTGGCTTTCAGCATCTTCACCTGGGCGCCCAGCGTGTCGAGATGGGCGACCACGGCGCGGTCGGGGCTGTACTGCCGCCCCGCCAGATCGGCGCGGATCGCGCCGCGCCGGGTCAGCTCGAAGGGGATGCCCAGACGGTGCAGCTCGTCGCCGCAGAAATGCACGATCTGGTCGGTGTATCCGGTCGGGCTCGGGATCTCCAGCAGGCGGCGGAGAAGGCCCGTCAGATAGTCCATGTCGATGACCGGACGGACGATTCCGGTCCGCGTCAAGGCTGCCTGCTCCATACCACCTCCTGAACGGTCACGCCCGCGGATCGACCGCGGAGTAGGGGAAGAGAAGATCGAGGAAGCGTTCGGCGGTCGGCTGCGGTTCGTGGTTGGCAAGACCGGGCCGCTCGTTCGCCTCGATGATCGCGTAGTCGGACCCCAGCAGGTCGGGGATCAGCAGATCCAGGCCGACCACCGGAATGTCGAGCGCGCGCGCCGCCTCCACCGCCGCCTCCACCACGCGGTGGTGCAGGCGGTCGGTGATGTCGTGCAGCGTGCCGCCCGTGTGCAGGTTGGCCGTCTTGCGAACGGCCAGCGTCTGCCCCTCCGGAAGGACCGAGTCCATGGAGAAACCGGCGTCGCGCACGCAACGTTCCGTCTCCTCGTCCATCGGAATGCGGCTTTCCCCGCCGGTGGCGGCGGCGCGGCGGCGGCTCTGCGCCTCGATCAGCTGCGCGATCGTCCGCTCGCCGGTGCCGACGATCTCCGCCGGGCGGCGCACCGCGGCCGCGACCACGCGGTAGTCGATGACCAGGATGCGCACGTCCTGGCCCTGCACGAACTGCTCCAGCAGGACCGTGTCGCAGATCTTCTTCGCCTTGGACACCGCCCAGGACAGCGTCTCCGCGTCGCGCACGTCCACCGTGATGCCCTGGCCCTGCTCGCCGCGGGCGGGCTTCACCACGACGCTGCCGTGGCGCTCCAGGAAGGCGGCGTTGTCGTCCATGCCGTCGGCGGTCATCTGGTCGGGCACCGACAGGCCGGCCCGCAGCAGCGTGCGCCGGGTCACCGCCTTGTCGTCGCAGCGGAACAGGGCCACCGCCGAGGTCAGCTCGCTGAGGCTTTCGCGGCACAGGATGCTGCGCCCGCCGAAGCTGAGGCGGAACAGGTTGGACTCCGCGTCCACCACCTCCACCCCGATGCCGCGGCGCCGGGCCTCGTTGATGATGATCATGGCGTAGGGGTTGAGGCTGGCCTCCACGGCCGGGCCGGCGAACAGCTTCTCGTTGATCGGGTTCTTGGTCTTCAGCGCGAAGACCGGCACCCGCCGGAAGCCCAGCTTCTCGTAGAGCGCGATGGCGTTGGCGTTGTCGTGCAGGACCGACAGGTCCATGAAGCTGCGCCCACGTTCCTTGAAATGCTCGGCCAGCGCACGGACCAGCGCCTCGCCGATGCCGGGATAGGCCGCCTGCGGATCGACCGCCAGACACCACAGGGAGGAGCCGTTCTGCGGGTCCTTGAAGGCGCGGGCATGGTCCACCCCGGTGACCGAGCCGATGACCGCCCCGCTGACCGGATCGGTCGCGATCAGATGGGTCAACACGCGGCTGTCGCGCTCCGACCAGCAGAATTCCGGGTCCATGGTGACCATGCCGCGGGCGCCGTAGATGCGGTTCACGGCATCGACGTCCTGGCGGCCGCGCAGCTTCTCGATGGCGAAGCCGCGCGTCTCGCCGCCCGGCCGGAAGCCGGCCAGCCGCAGGCGGTAGGTGTGGGAGGGGTCGAGGAACAGCTCGGTCGGCGCCTGGGACAGCGCCACATGCGGGTCCTCCAGATACAGCGCGATGTCGCGCCGCCCCGGCCCCTCCTGGCGCATCGCCTCGATCAGTTCGCCGACGTCGGGAAAGGTGTTGGCGAAGAGCAGGCGGCCCCAGCCGCAATTCACCACCGCGCGCGGCGTCGGCCCCTTTTCCGCTCCGGGATGCCCGGCCCCCGTCCGGCGGTTCGGACGCGGCGAGTCCTCGTCCATCAGGGCGGAGACCAGGGCGCGTTCGATCCGGAAAGGCGTCTGGGTGCGATTCTGCATCGTCATCATGCGGTGTTCAGATCCCGTGGGTTTGCAGCCAGAACTCCAGCAGGGCAGCCTGCCAGAGCTTCGAACCGCGAAGCGGTGTGATGTGGGTTTCCGGATCGCTGAACAGCCGGTCGAGATAGGCCGGCTGGAACAAAGCACGCTCCCGCGCGGCGGGCTGGTTCAGCACGTCGCGCACCAGCTCCAGATAGGGACCGCGCAGGTACTTCAGCGCCGGAACGGGGAAATAGCCTTTGGGCCGGTCGATGACCTCGGAGGGGACGACCTTGCGCGCCGCCTCCTTCAGCACGTATTTGCCGCCGTCGCGCACCTTCAGCTCCGGGGGGACGCGGGCGGCCAGCTCGACCAGATCGTGGTCGAGGAAGGGCACGCGTCCCTCCAGCCCCCAGGCCATGGTCATGTTGTCGACCCGCTTGACTGGGTCGTCGACCAGCATGACCGTGGTGTCGAGGCGCAGCGCCTTGTCCACCGGGCGGTCGGCGCCGGGCCGGGCGAAATGGGCGGCGACGAAGGCGCTCGCGGCGTCCTCGTCGGCGAGGTATTGCGGGTTCAATGCCTCGGCCATCTCCGCGCGGTTGCGGTCGAAGAAGACCTTGGCGTAGGTGGACAGCGGGTCGGCCGCGTCCATCATCGGCGGGTACCAGTGGTAGCCCGCGAAGATCTCGTCGGCGCCCTGGCCGCTCTGCACCACCTTCACATGCTTGGCAACCTCCTGCGACAGCAGGAAGAAGCCGATGGCGTCGTGGCTGACCATCGGCTCCGACATCGCCCGCACGCAGTCCTGAAGGGCGGGCAGGGCGCGGCTGCTGTCGATGAACAGCTTGTGGTGGTCGGTCTGGAAGCGCTGGGCGATCAGGTCGGAGTACTGGAACTCGTCGCCCTTCTCCTGTCCCACGGTCTCGAAGCCGATGGAGAAGGTCTGCAGGCCAGTCTGCCCGGCCTCCGCCAACAGGGCGACGATGACGGAGCTGTCCAGCCCGCCCGACAGCAGCACGCCGACCGGCACGTCGGCGACCAGTCGCCGCTCCACCGCCTTGCGCAGCGTGGACAGCACGGCGTCCTGCCAGTCGCCTTCCGACATCCGCTCGTCACCGGGCTGCGGGCCGAAGACCGGCTCCCAATAGGTTTCCTCGATGCGGCGCCCGTCCGGCTCCAGCGTCAGCAGGGTGGCCGGCGGCAGCTTGCGCACGCCCTTCAGGATGGTCCCCGGCGCCGGCACGACGGCGTGGAAGCTCATATACTGGTAGAGCCCGACCGGGTCGATGGCGGTGTCGACGTCGCCGCCGGCCAGCAGGGCGGGCAGGGTCGAGGCGAAGCGCAGCCGCCCCGCCGTCTCGGACAGGTAGAGCGGCTTGATGCCCAGCCGGTCGCGGCCCAGCGTGACGCGCCCGCTGTCGCGCTCCCAGATGGCGAAGGCGAACATGCCGTAGAGCCGCTCGACGAAGCGGCGGCCCCAGGCGTGATAGGCTTTCAGCAGGACTTCGGTGTCGCCGTGCGAGAAGAAGCGGTAGCCCTTGGCCTCCAGCTCCGCCCGCAGTTCCGGGTAATTGTAGATGCAGCCGTTGAAGACGATGCCGAGGCCAAGTTCCGGATCGGTCATCGGCTGCTGCGCCGCTTCGGACAGGTCGATGATGCTCAGCCGCCGGTGGCCGAAGGCCATCCGGCCATGGGCGAAGACGCCTTGCCCGTCGGGGCCGCGCAACGCCAGGGCTTTGGTCATCGAGCCGACCGCGGACGCGGAGGCCGGGCGAGAATCGAAGCGGATTTCCCCGCTGATGCCGCACATTGTAAGAAATATCTCCGTATTCGAATGGACTGGACGCCGGCAAAAAACGCCAGGAAACGGCGAAGGACCGGCGCCACCCCTCAACAGGCGTGCAGCTTGATCGTCGCAAGGTTGGGCCCTGCCTTGCACAGGGTATCGGGGGTAGGGCGCGCCGAACGACCGGAGGGGAGCGGGGCGAAAACGGGGTATCAGGGTTACCCCATAGGGCCGGGATCGCCGCGCGGCCGGAGAAAGCCAGGGGGTGCGGCGCACCAAAGCGCATTGGTGGAAATGGACTTTTCTGGATTAACTCGTTTGCGCTAAAAAATGAGGATTAGACGTCTAATCGGGCAGCCGCCAACGCGGCGCCGAGTTCGCGGGCGGCATGGCGCAGGGCGCCCGGCTCGTGGCCGGTGAAGCCCAGCATCAGCGCCTGCAACGGCGGAGCGGCGATGTGCATCGGGCTGACCGGGCGGACGGCGATACCGCGCCGGGCAGCCACCGCCTCCACGGCGCGGTCCGACAGGCCGGGGCGCAGCCGGGCGATCAGCTTCATGCCCTGCTCCGGCACTTCCGCCTCCATCCAGGGGGAGAGATGGGCGCCGATGGCGTCGGCCAGAGCGTCCCGCGCGGCCGTGTAGCGGCGGCGCATGCGGCGCAGGTGCGGGCCGAAATGACCGTCGCTCAGGAAATCCGTCACCACGCCCGTGTAGAGCGTCGCCGGGTGCCAGTCGGTCAGGCGGCGCATGGCGAGCACCGGGTCCAGAAGTTCGGGCGGCAGGACGGCGTAGCCGAGCCGCAGGCCGGGAAACAGGACCTTGCTAAAGGTGCCGACATAGATGACCCGCCCGGCGCCGTCGATCCCCTGGAGCGAGGCGAGCGGACGGCCGGCGTAGCGGAACTCGCTGTCGTAATCGTCCTCCAGCACCCAGGCGCCCGCCGTGCGCGCCCAGGCCAGAAGCTCCATCCGCCGCGCCATCGACAGCACGACTCCCAGCGGGTAATGGGAGGACGGGGTGACGTAGGCCAGCCGGGCGTCCGGCGCCGCGGCGACGCCCGCCGCCACCGCCATGCCCTGCCCATCGACGGGCACCGGCACGACGCGCGCCCGTGCCGCCTCCAGCGCGGCGCGCACCGCGGGGTAGCAGGGGTCTTCGAGCCACACCGGATCACCCGGCCGCAGCAGCACCCGCAGCACAAGGTCGATGGCCTGCTGGGCGCCGGCGGTGATTACCACCTGCTCGGGCGCGCAGCGCACCGCCCGCGCGCTCTGGAGATAACGGGCGATGGCCTCCCGCAGCGCCGCCGGCCCGCCGGGCTCGCCATAGCCGAGCATCTCCGGGTCGGGCCGTTGCAGATGCCGCAGGGTCAGGCTGCGCCAGATCCGCAAGCTGCGCTCGTCCAGCGCGCAACGTCCTGTGCTGAACGGGAGGGTGCCGAAGGGGGTGGCCGATGGCGACGGGGATGGGACGCGGCGGGGCGGCTCCGGCGGCGGACTCTCCAGCCCGTCCGGCAGGTCGCGGGATACGAAGCTGCCCGCCCCGACGCGCCCCTCGATGAAGCCTTCGGCCAGAAGCTGCTCATAGGCGGCGACCACCGTGTTGCGGGCGACGCCGAGCCGTTCGGCGAGCGCGCGAGTCGGCGGCAGCTTCGCGCCGGGCGGCAGGGCGCCGGACAGGATGGCCCGACGCAGTTCCCGATAGACCTGCCGCAGCAGCGGCTCCCCGCCCGTCCGGTCGATGGGGAGGAGCATCAGGTCGGACAGATCGGCGGGCATCGGATTGGTCCAGTCGATAAGATCGTAATTGGCTCTCACGCCGGACCAATGGCTAAGCTCTAATGGCGCCGTTGTCCACCGCCGCGAAGAGAGTTCCGCGATGTCCGAGGCCGTTCCGTCCGACCACTATCCCGTCACCGACCGCAACCGGGTCAAGCGCCTGCACGAGCGGGGGCGTTACGACTGGGAATCGGTCCACGCCATTCTCGACGGCGCGATGATCGCGCACATCGCCTACGTGATCGACGGGCAGCCCTACTGCACCCCCACGGCCTTCTGGCGGGAGGGCGAGCATCTCTATTGGCATGGCTCCGCGGCCAGCCGGATGCTGCGGGCGCAGCGCGACGGCCTGCCGGTCTGCCTGACCGTCACGCATCTCGACAGCCTCGTGCTCGCCCGCAGCGGGTTCAACCATTCGGCGGATTACCGGTCCGCCATGTGCTTCGGCACCGCGCGCATCGTCGAGGAGCCGCAGGCCAAGGCCCGCGCGCTCGACGCCATGGTCGACCGCTTCTATCCGGGGCGCAGCGCCGAGCTGCGGACCAGCACGGCGCAGGAGATCAAGGCGACCATGGTGGTCGGCATGGAGATCGAGGAGGCGAGCGCCAAGGTCCGGGGCAAGGGCCTGTCCGACGAGGGGGAGGACATGGACCTGCCCATCTACACCGCCCGCTACCCGGTGGTTCAGGTGATCGGCGCCGCTGAGCCTTGCCCGCGGTTGCCCGCCGGCACACCCGTCCCGCCGGGGCTGGCGGGCTTCACCGCCGGCCGCCGGCTGGACGAGCTGATGGTGGAAAACCACCGCATCAGGTTCGGTGGGGAGTAACGCGCCCCTCCTCCGCGTCCGGGGTCACCGCGTCCGGCGCCACTCGCCGTCGATGGTGTAGGGCGCCGAGCGGCGACGACGGTGCGTCCGGCCGCCTTGCGGGGGAGGGCCGTCCAGATGCTCGGCCAGGATCGCCATGTTCTTGCGGTTGGCCTTCCAGAACACATCGGCGATGTTGCCGGCGACCGGGACGGCGCTGATCAGGCTGTCCATCGCCACGTTGCCGACCATGCGCAGCAGCTTGCCGCGCGGCACGCCAAGCCTCCAGGCCTCGCGGATGAGATAGCCGGACACCGCCGTGGTGGCGAGGTTGCCGAAGCCGGGCACGAGACCCAGCACCGCGTCGGCGCCGAAGGTGATTTTGGTGCCCGGCACGCGGATGGCGCTGTCCATCATCCGCGCCAGCCATTCCAGCCGCTGGCGCGCCGCGAAATGCGCGGTCTCGCCGTAGGCGGAACCGTAACGGAAAGAAGAAAAAGAGGTAGTGGTCATACGGACCCTCCAGAAGGGGACGGCTGCACCGTCCGCTCAAGTGAAGGGCTCCGACATCGCGGTCCGTACCAAGTGGACCGCCAGAGGGGCCCGGAGCCAGTCCCGCACAGATGGCCCGGTCGTCCCACCCGCGCAAGACCCACCCGTTGTATTTTCGTATGAGTACGGTGGATTCATCCCCGGTTTTTGCAGACCGGTCACAAAAGCATCAGGAAGGCCGGCAGGCCGCCCAGAACCGCCCCCTGGGCCCCGCCCCACAGGACGTCGCCCTGTTCCACCGACCGGCGCAGCGCCGGGTTGGTGCCGCGCAACTGGCACAGGGCGAAGATGGCCGCGTTCATGGGACCGGCCAGGGCGAACCACAGGATCCAGGACGGCATGCCGCCGAGCCACACGGCGGGGGCGAGCATCAGGGCGGTGCGCCCGGTCCAGGACAGGCCGCGGAACAGCAACGCCTCCCATGACCAGGATCCGGCTTGGCCGACCGGGCCGAAGGGCAGGAGATGCTGACCGATGAGCGTCGCCCCGGCGGTGGCCACGCCGACGACCAGCGCCTGGTTCGCGGGCATGGCGAGGGACCACAGGGCGGTGCTCAGCAGGGTCGCCGGAACGCCCCACAGCAGCAGGCGGGACAGGGCCCCCGTCTGGCGGCTGAGCGCGCTAAGAAAGAAACTGCCGAGCAGGGAACAGGTGACGGTGAGCAGGACGGCGGCGAACAGCAGATAGTCGATGACGAACTGTTCGGTCAGCATCACCATGGCTGCGCTCCCCCACCGGTTTTTTGTTCGTGTTCCCCTCAATTACGGTGGGGCGTGCAGGGGCCGGCGTCAATGGAAAATACCCCTGTTTTCGGCGGCCTCCCTCACCCCTCCAACCCTGTCCGCTGCAGCAGGTCGAGAAACCGCTCCAATACGAGGTTGGGCCGTGCCCCCTTCTTGGTGACCGCCTGGAACTCCTGGGTGTAGTGGAAGCGCACCGGCAGCAGGGCGCGCATCGCCCCGCGTTCGACCCATTGCCGCGCGTAATGGGTGGGCAGGAAGCCCACGTAGCAGCCGGTCAGGATGAGGAAGGCCACGCCCTCGCGGTCGGTCGCCGTGGCGGTGGCGGTCAGCGCCCGCTGCACCCCTGCCGCCTCCGGCACCTGCTGCGCCTCGGTCGGGGCGACGGCGTCGGCTGCCTCCACCGCCGCGTCCGACACCGTCTCCGCATCGAACAGCGGGTGGCCGCGCCCGCAATAGAGACGCGATTCCTCCTGGTACAGGGGGTAGCGGTCCAGGCCGGGCAGGGCGCGCCGCGCCGGCACCACGCCGACCTGCAGCCGCCCGTCCAGCACGCCGCGCTCGATCTCGTTGGGCGGGATCATGCGGATATTCACCCGCACCTCCGGCCCCTGCTGCTTCAGTCCGCGCAGGGCGTTGGTCACGCGCATCTTCGGCATGGTGACGAGGTTGTCGGTGATGCCGATGTTCAATTCGCCGCGCAGGCGCCCATGCGCGGCGTTGATCTCGCTACGGAAGCTCTCCAGGCCGGCGAACAGGCGCAGCGCCGCCTCGTAGGCCATGCGCCCCTCATCAGTGAGCAGGAAGCCCGCCCGCCCGCGCCGGCACAGCCGCAGCCCCAGCCGCCGTTCCAGATCGGCCATGTGCAGGCTGATGGCGGCGCGGCTGATGTTCAACTCCACCTCCGCCGCGGAAAAGCCGCCGCACTCCACCACCGTCGTGAAGACGCGCAGTAGCCGCAGGTCGGCGTCGTTGAGGCCGCTCAGGGGGCGGGCGGGCTTGGTCATGGATAGGTAAGCGGATGCTTGCGTAAGGTTTGAATGGTTTGGATTTAACCGCAACCAAGCCTCCGCGCACACTGTTTTCCGAGACGATCCCCGACGCCCACCCCAGCCAGCAGGAGTGCAGCCCGATGCCGCCGTTGGACGAGAGCCAGAAAGCCGGAACCGCCCCGTCCGCCGGGCTGACGCGCGCGGAGCTGGACGCCCACTGGATGCCCTTCACGGCGAACCGCGAGTTCAAGGCGAACCCGCGCCTGATCGCCCGCGCCGAGGGCGCTTGGTACTGGGACGCCGAGGGGCGGAAGATCTACGACAGCCTGTCCGGCCTGTGGTGCTGCGGCGCCGGCCACAGCCGCCGCGAGATCAGCGAGGCGGTGGCCCGCCAGATCGGGGAGCTGGACTACAGCCCGGCCTTCCAGTTCGGCCACCCCGCCGCCTTCAAGCTGGCGCACAAGCTGGCCTCGATGACGCCGGCCGGGCTGGACCATGTGTTCTTCGTCAACTCCGGGTCGGAGGCGACCGACACGTCGCTGAAGATGGCGCGGGCCTATTGGCGGCTGAAGGGCCAGCCGACCAAGACCAAGCTGATCGGCCGGTCCAAGGGCTATCACGGCGTCAATTTCGGCGGCATCAGCCTGGGCGGCATCGGCGGCAACCGCAAGCTGTTCGGCTCCGGCGTCGAGGCCGACCATCTGCCGCACACGCTGCTGCCGCAGAACGCCTTCACCAAGGGCCTGCCGGAGCAGGGCGCCGAACTGGCCGACGCGCTGGAGGAACTGGTCGCCCTGCACGACGCCTCCAACATCGCCGCGGTGATCGTGGAGCCGCTGGCTGGATCGGCGGGCGTGCTGCCGCCGCCCAAGGGCTATCTGAAGCGGCTGCGGGAGCTGTGCGACAAACACAACATCCTGCTGATCTTCGACGAGGTCATCACCGGCTTCGGCCGCATGGGCGCCGCCTTCGGCGCCGACGCCTTCGGCGTGGTCCCCGACATCATGAACGTCGCCAAGGGCCTGACCAACGGCGCGGTGCCGATGGGCGCCGTCGTCGCCAGCCATGAGATCTACCAGACCTTCATGGACAACGGCGGCGCCGACTACATGGTCGAGTTCCCGCACGGCTACACTTACTCCGCCCACCCCGTCGCCTGCGCCGCCGGCCTCGCCGCGCTGGAGCTGTTCGAGCGGGACAAGCTGGCCGAAAAGGCGGCGGCGCTCGCCCCGCATTTCGAGACGGTGCTGCACGGACTGAAGGGGCTGAAGCACGTCACCGACATCCGCAACTACGGGCTGTGCGGCGCGGTGCAGATCGCGGCCCTGCCGGGCGAGCCAGCCCGCCGGCCCTACGAGATCGCCATGCAGTGCTGGAAGGCGGGCTTCTACGTCCGCTTCGGCGGCGACACGCTGCAGTTCGGCCCGCATTTCATCAGCGAGCGCAACGACCTCGACCGGCTGATGAACGCTGTTTCCGATGCCATCCAGGCAACCGCTTGAGGATGGAGAACGCCATGACCCTCGTTCCGCACCTCATCGGTGGCGTGGCCGACGCCCCCGCCGACAGCCGCAGCGCCAACATCATGAATCCGGCGACGGGCGAAACCGTCGGCCGCGTCCCGCTCGCCAGCCGCGCCACCGTGGAATCGGCCATCGCCGCGGCTGAGGCCGCCTCCCCGGCGTGGCGGGCGACGCCGCCGGCCAAGCGGGCGCGGGTGATGTTCCGCTTCCGGCAACTGCTGGAGGACAACGCCGACCGCATCTGCGAAGCGATCACGCGGGAGCACGGCAAGACGCTGGAAGACGCCCGCGGCGAGTTGACCCGCGGCATCGAGAACGTCGAATACGCCTGCGGCATCGCCGACCTGCTGAAGGGCGAGCATTCCAAGAATGTCGGGCCGGGCATCGACAGCTGGTCGGAATTCCAGCCGCTGGGCGTCGTGGCGGGCATCACGCCCTTCAATTTTCCGGCCATGGTCCCGCTGTGGATGTTTCCGGTCGCCGTGGCCTGCGGCAACAGCTTCATCCTGAAGCCGTCGGAGCGCGACCCCAGCGCCTCTCTGCTCGTCGCACAACTGGCCCAGGAGGCAGGGCTGCCGCCGGGGGTGCTGAACGTTGTCCACGGCGACAAGGAGGCGGTGGACACGCTGCTGACCGACCGGCGCGTCCAGGCGGTCAGCTTTGTCGGGTCCACGCCGGTCGCCGAATACGTCTACGCCACCGGCACCGCCCATGGGAAACGGGTGCAGGCGCTGGGCGGGGCCAAGAATCACGCCATCGTCATGCCCGACGCCGACCTCGACAACGCGGTCAGCGCAATCATGGGGGCGGCCTATGGCTCCTGCGGGGAGCGCTGCATGGCGATCTCCGTGGTCGTCGCGGTGGGCGACGCGACCGCCGACCGCGTGGTGGCGATGCTGGCGGAGCAGGTGCGCGCCCTCAAGGTCGGGGCGGGGACCGGCACCGGCTGCGACATGGGTCCGCTGGTCACCCGCGCCCATTTCGAGAAGGTGAAGGGCTTGGTCGACCAGGGCGTCGCCGAAGGGGCGGAACTGGTGGTCGACGGCCGCGGGCTGGTGGTGCCGGGGCACGAGGGCGGCTTCTTCCTCGGCGGCTGCCTGTTCGACCGGGTGACGCCGGACATGAGCGTCTACCGGGAGGAGATTTTCGGCCCGGTCCTCTGCGTCGTGCGCGTGCAGACGATGCAGGAGGGCATGGACCTGATCGACGCCCACGAATACGGCAACGGCACCTGCCTGTTCACCCGCGACGGCGAGGCCGCGCGCTACTTCACCGACGCGATCAAGGTGGGCATGGTCGGCGTGAACGTGCCGCTGCCGGTGCCGGTGTCCTACCACAGCTTCGGCGGCTGGAAGCGGTCGCTATTCGGCGATCTGGCGGCCTACGGGCCAGACGGCGTGCGCTTTTACACCCGACGCAAGACGATCACCCAGCGCTGGCCGACGGGTGGGGTGCGCGAAGGCGCGCAGTTCTCCTTCCCGTCGATGAAGTGAGGGACAGGTAAATCCCCTCTCCCCTTCGGGGAGAGGGTTAGGGTGAGGGGGTTGCGCATGGCGGCGCGTCCGGCACAAGCGCAACCCCCTCACCGGCCCTCCGGGCCACCCTCTCCCCGGAGGGGAGAGGGCTAAGCGGCTACATCAGCGGCAGACCGTCCTTGAACGCGGCCTTCACGTCGGCGCCCCGCACCTCGGCCAGACGCAGCCAGTCAAGGAAATCGCCGTGCCGCTCGACATGGGCGGCCAGACCCAGCGTGTGTTCGCGTGCCAGACGCTCGGCCAGTTCGCCGTCGCGCCGCTCCAGCGCCCGGATGATGTCGCGGTGCTCGTGCATCGACTGTTCGGCCCGGTTGTCCTGCCGGATCGACAGCTTGCGGATGGCCCGCATGTGGATGAACAGGTTGTCGGTCAGCGTTTCCAGGATGCGCGCCCGGCTGAGGCGGATGATCGCCTTGTGGAACTCGATGTTGGCGTCGGAATATTCCTGGATGTTGTCGGAGGGGGCCTGCTCCTCGAAGCTGCGGAAGATATCCCACAGCGTGCCGATGTCCTCCGCGGTGGCGCGCTCGGCGGCGAGGCGGGTCGCCATGCTCTCCAGCGCCGCCCAGGCGATGATCATCTCGATGATCTCTGTCTTGGTCTTGCGGACGATGTAGATCCCCCGCCGCGGCTCCAGCCGCACCAGCCCCTCCTGCTCCAGCAGGGTCAGGGCCTCGCGGATCGGGGTCCGGCTGACGCCCAGCAGGCCGCTGAGCTGGCGTTCGTCCAGCCGGACGTCGCCGGGGTGGTCGTAGATGTCCATCTGGATGATGGCCTGCTTCAATCGTCGATAAACCTGGTTGCGGAAGGTGGCGCCGGAATCCAGGGGCTGGACGGACAGTTCGGGTGGCGGCATCGGGCTGCTCCTTCGATGGGGCGGATGGGCGGAAATCACCCGACGAAGCGGTTCCGGTTCAAATGCTCCTCGATGCGCTTCACGCCGCTCACGCCGCTCGCCGCGGTGTGCAGGGCGCGGCGCTGCTCCTCGCTGTCGACCATGCCCCAAAGCTGCACGACCCCGTCGTTGACGACGATGTTGATCCGATCGAGGTCCACCCAGGACTGTCCGTCCAACGCCTCCAGCAGGGCGGCGCGGATCGCCTCGTCGCCGGACACGCCGAAACCGGCGGCACCGCGCCGGTTGCGGAGCAGTCCGTGCAGCAGGTTGGCCCGGCTGATGATTCCGACCGGGCGGCCGTCGACCAGGACGGGGGCGCGCTTGATCCGCTTGTCCTCCATCAGGTCGGCGATCTCGGCGATTTCCGCGTCGGGCGCGACGCCGTGGACCGGGCGCGACATGACGTCGCGCGCGCAGCGCCCATGGGTCTTCAGGAAGTCGGCGGCCTGCACGTTGCGGCCCACCAGCATCTCCAGCCAGCGGGCGCGCGGGCGGTCGGTCCCCGTCTCCACCCGGCGCAGCAGGTCCCCCTCGCTGATGATGCCGACCGCGCGGCCGTCCTGGTCCACCACCGGCAAACCGCTGATCCGATGGGTCAAAAGCAATTCCGCGATGTCCGGTACGGGGGTGTCCAGCGCCACCGTGATGACCGGCGATGTCATGACATCCTTCGCTTGCATCTCGACGTTCCTCCCTGAACTGGCGGTGCGGAGCCTGTGTCCGGCTCCTGCTGCGTGTCTGGTATACGAAGTGCTGTGTTTCTTGTCCCTTGCTCCCCAACGGACTTTGCGGCATCTCTGCTGCAACGCAGCATGAGTGTGGTCAGAGTCCGGAGTTCCCGATGTTGGAGAGTCTTGCTATCGTGTTCGCCCTGGCCGGGTTAGCCGCCGTGGTGACCGAGATTTTGCGGAACGATCCGGGCCTCATCTCCGAGATCACCAGCGACGTGCGCGCCATGGCCCTGCCGGGCCGGCTCCGGGCGGTCCGGGGCGACCGCTGCCGCGAGCCCCGTCGCCCGTCCTCCATCTGACGGCTTCTCAGGCCGGATCGGTCTCCACCACGGCGCGGCGGCGGTTGATGCTGCGGGCCATCAGGAAGCCGGCCGTCATCACCCCCAGCGCCGCGACGAAGGGCGCCGTCCCGGTCAGCACCGGCAGGCTTTCCGTCACATGGGAATGGATGCTCGGGTCGGTGAGGATGACCTCCGCCGCGATGTAGCCGAGCAGCCCGGCGCCCGCATAGACCAGGGCCGGCAGCCGTTCGATGGCCTTCAGGATCAGCGTGCTGCCGAAGACGATCAGCGGAATGCTGATGGCCAGCCCGAGGATCAGCAGGACCGTGTTGCCGTGCGAGGCGGCGGCGATGGCGATGACGTTGTCCAGGCTCATCACCGCGTCGGCGATCACGATGGTGCGGACCACCCCCCACAGCCCGGCGGAGGTGCCGGCATGCTCCGCCTGCTCCTCCTCCTCGGTGGGCAGCATCAGCTTGATGGCGATCCAGAACAGCAGCACCCCGCCGATGATCTTCAGGTACGGGATGGCCAGCAGATAGGCGATGATGACGGCGAACAGCACGCGCAGCACGATGGCCGCCCCGGTGCCCAGGAAGACGCCGATCTTCTGTTGCTTCGGCGGCAGCGAGCGGCAGGCCAGCGCAATGACGAGCGCGTTGTCGCCGCTCAGCAGGATGTCGATCCAGATGATCTGGAGCAGAGCGATCATGAAATCGGACGTGTCCATCGTCCCGAACCCCCCGATGTGAGAAGAAATCCCCCCGCCGGTCGTCCCGTCCCGGAGGCCGGCGGGGGAGTGGGTGGAGCTGGTTTGCGGGGGTGCCCTACTTCACGGGGATGACCTCGGTCCCGCCGTCCTGCCGGGACTGGCGCTTGCGCAGCAGGGCGGAGATCACCGGCCAGAACAGCATGACCAGCGCCAGGGTGACGATGCTGCCGACCAGCGGGTTGGACCAGAAGATCGCCAGATCGCCCTGCGACACCAGCATGGCCTGCCGGAAGGAGCTTTCCGCCATGTCGCCCAGCACCAGCGCCAGAACCAGCGGAGCCAGCGGGTAGGACAGCTTCTTGAAGACGTAGCCGACGACGCCGAACACCAGCATCATGACGATGTCGAGGAAGGCGTTGTGCACGGTGTAGGCGCCGACCGCGCAGATCACCACGATGACCGGCGCGATGATGCTGAAGGGGATGCGCAGGATCGAGGCGAAGACCGGCACCGTGGTCAGCACGACGATCAGGCCGGCGATGTTGCCCAGATACATGCTGGCGATCAGGCCCCAGACGAACTCCTTCTGCTCGACGAACAGCAGCGGGCCGGGCTGGAGCCCCCAGATCAGCAGGCCGCCCAGCAGCACCGCCGCGGTGGGCGAGCCGGGGATGCCCAGCGTCAGCATGGGCAGCAGCGCGCTGGTGCCGGCGGCATGGGCCGCGGTCTCCGGAGCGACCACGCCCTCCACCTCGCCGTTGCCGAAATTCTGGCGGTTCTTCGAGAAGCGCTTGGCGAGGCCGTAGCTCATGAAGGAGGCGGGGGTGGCGCCGCCGGGCGTGATGCCCATCCAGCAGCCGACGATGGAGCCGCGGATGGCGGTCACCCAATAGCGGGGCAGGCTCTTCCAGGTCTCCCAGACGACCTTGGCGTTGATCTTCGCGCTCTTGCCCTTGAAGGCCAGCCCCTCCTCCATGGTCAGGAGGATTTCGCCGATGCCGAACAGGCCGATGACCGCGATCAGGAAGTCGAAGCCGCGCAGCAGCTCCACAGACCCGAAGGTCATGCGCAGCTCGCCGGTCACGCTGTCCAGCCCGACCGCGGCCAGCGCGAAGCCCAGCATCATGGCGCACAGCACCTTGAAGGGGGATTCGCTGCCCATGCCGACGAAACTGCAAAATGTCAGAAGCTGGACCGCGAAGAACTCCGCCGGGCCGAAGCGCAGGGCGAAGCCGGCGATCACCGGGGCCAGGAAGGTGATGAGCAGGACCGCCACGAACGCCCCGAAGAAGGACGAGGTGAAGGCCGCCGTCAGCGCCTCGCCCGCGTGGCCCTTCTGCGCCATGGGGTGGCCGTCGAAGGTGGTCGCCACCGACCAGGGTTCGCCCGGTATGTTGAACAGGACCGAGGTGATGGCCCCGCCGAACAACGCCCCCCAATAGATGCAGGAGAGCATGATGATGGCGGAGGTCGGCGACATGCTGAAGGTCAGGGGCAGCAGGATCGCCACCCCGTTCGCTCCGCCCAGCCCCGGCAGCACGCCGATCAGGACGCCCAGCGTGATGCCGATGAACATGTAGGCGATGTTCATGGGATCGGCGAGCACGCCGAACCCGTGTATGAGTGACCCGAGCGCTTCCAAGTTTCCCTCCCTTTCCGGCATCCGCGCCCGTTCCGTCTGGAAGCGTCGCGTCTTGAGCGCGCAGGGCGGGGTTCGTCCCCGCCGCATGGGCTGGTTCGTCGCGGATGCCTGCCGCTGCTTCGGTGTGCGCGGCCGTTCCCGCGGCCGCCCCGGCTTTTAAAAAACTGGACTGGTAAGAACTGGCTTCGTCAGAACCCGAACATCGTCTCCACCGGCCCCTTGGGAAGCGGAACCAGGAACCAGATCTCGAACATCACGAAGAGGCCCGCGGGCACGAGGATGGCGACGGGCAGGATCGTCTTGAGCGGATATTTGCCGACCCAATGCATGAAGAAGGCGATGAACAGCACCGCCGACAGATAGATGCCCAGGAAGGCGGTCAAGGCCACGAAGACGGCGCTGGGGACCAGCACCTGGAGAACCAGGGCGAGCTGGTGCTTCTCGACGAAGGCGGTGCGTTCGCCGCTGTGGCGCCAGATGTTGACGGCCAGCGTGGCCAGACTGCTGACCAGCATGATCAGGCCGACATAGAAGGGGAAGTAGCCGGCCTTCGGCCCGTCGGACCCCCAGCCGTTGCCGACGCGGACGCTGTCGGCCATCACCACGATGGCGACCAGGGCGAACAGCCCGGCGACGACGATCTCCATGGTCCGGTTCGAGACGACCGGATCACTGTTCTGCGTTCCATGCTCCATGGCTCACTCCCACGAAAACCCGAAAGGTGGGGGAGGGCGCCCGGGGCGCGATGCCCCGGGGGCCGCGCTTGGGACGAAAGGGGCTATTGCTTGGTGAAGCCCGCCTTGTCCATCAGGGTCTTGTGCTGGGTTTCCGCCGCGGTCAGCCAGGTCTTGAACTCGTCACCGGTCTTGAAGCTGACGTTGAAGGCCCCCTTCGCCATGAAGTCCTTCCACTCCTCCGTCTCGCGGACCTTCTTGAAGAGGTCCACGTAGTAGGCGATCTGCTCCGGCGTGACGCCCGGCCCCATGAAGATGCCGCGCAGCATAGTGTATTCCACGTCCAGCCCGGATTCCTTGCAGGTCGGGATGGTGTTCCACGACTTGCCGTCGGCCACCGGTTCCTTCAGCGGGATGCGCTCCTTGTCGAAGACGCACAAGGGCCGCAGCGCGCCGGCCCGCCATTGCGACACCGCCTCGATCGGGTTGTTGACGCTGGCGTTGATGTGGTTGCCGACGAGCTGCGCCGCCACGTCGCCGCCGCCCTTGTAGGGGACATAGGTGAAGGTGACCCCCGCCGACTGCTCGATGGCGGCGGTGATGATCTGGTCCTCCTGCTTGGAGCCGGTGCCGCCCATCTTGAAGCGGTTGGCGCCGCCCTCCTTGGCGGCCTCGACGAACTCCTTGGGCGATTTCTGCGCGGCCTCGCTGTTCACCCACAGGACGAAGTTGTCCAGCGCCAGCATCGCCACCGGGGTCATGTCCTTCCAGGAGAAGGGAACGCCGGTCGCCAGGGGCGTGGTGAACAGGTTGGACAGGGTGATGATGATCTTGTGCGGGTTGCGGTTCGACGATTTGACGTCGAGGAAGCCTTCCGCACCGGCGCCGCCCGACTTGTTGATGACGACGATGGGCTGGCCCATCAGGTTGTTCTTCTGAATGATGCCCTGGATCATCCGCGCCATCTGGTCGGCGCCGCCGCCGGTTCCCGCCGGGACGACGAATTCGACCGATTTGGTCGGCTCCCAGGCGGCCTGGGCGGCGTTTGGGATCAGCAGAAGGCCGAGCGCGCCGGCCAGGGCCGTTCCGCCGGCGAGCGTTCTTCTTGGCGTGTTTTTAAAAGCGAAGGAGTCAAAAGGGGTCTTCCGCGCGCAGCGCGGGCGCTGTACGTCCTTCATGCCTCATTCCTTCCCTTTATGGGTGGCCGGGCTTCCGTCGGCACGGCTCATCATTTTTGGATTTTCTGGCGAGACGGATTGTTTGTTCAGTAAACTATCCGTGTGGCGTATGGTATGTGGCATCCCAGCTTTCTTCAACAGGAATGTCACAAGACGGCCGGCCCCAATCATTGGGTGCGGCGCAAGAATCCATCGGTAATCGGCGGCTAAATTCTTGTACTTCACAGCAAATTCAAGAAACTTCCAAAAGAGTTAGCCCTTTCGTGCTAGCGCTTAAATTCGGGGAACTACCCCTTTCGTTAGGGGAATTCCTGTGACGGATTTGGCGCATTTCAAAAACTAATTATCCTAAAATCGAACCATTTAAGGCCACACCGAGCTGGCTAGGCTCCGGTCCTGTCGAAAACGATTGAGCACACAGCAAGCGGGACGGCGCGATCCGCGCACATTCCCGCCCACCGCCACAAACGTGGCGCTGTAAAAAAGGAAAGAGTGAAAGACCATGGAACATATGGCCATTGAGCTTGATCATCAGAACCACGCCGACACGACCGGTTTTGTCAGCGATTCTGGTGCCGATCCGTTTCAGGCTGTTGTCGACAGCATCACCCCGGTGACCGCCGACAGCGCCGCGACGCCGGACTCAATTCTCCATCTCCAGGCACTCCAGACCACCGCGCAGCCTCTGGCGCTGGCCGACGCCACGGCGCTGGCCGCCACCGCCAAGATCGTCGTGAACGCCGCCGGCACGGCCGCGGGCGGCGTCTCGCCCCATTTCAAACTGCTGGTGGACGGCGCCGTGGTCGGCGAAGGCACCGCGGGCAGCGACGCCAAGGATTTCTCCTTCGACGCCAACGTGGCCGCCGATCAGGCGCACAAGGTTCAGATCCAGTACGACAACGACGGCGCCGTCGATGGGCAGGACCGCAACCTGACGGTCAACGCCATCTCCATCAACGGCCACAAGGTCGCCCCGACCGATCCGTCCGTCACCTATGACAAGGGCGCGCTGGACGGCCAGGACGTCGTGCCGGGTCAGGCCAACATGTGGTGGAACGGCACGCTGGCCGTCGCCGCGCCGAAGGAGTTCTTCGCGACGACCGCCGCGGCGGCCCCGGCCGCCCCCACGGCGCCGACCTCCGGCACGTCGGACTACCCGTCCACCCCGGCCTCGCAGATCTACTACGTCGATGCGACCAACGGCAGCGACAGCAACTCCGGCCATGACGCGAACCAGGCCTGGAAGTCGCTGGACAAGGTGAACTCGACCAACTTCGCCGCCGGCTCGCTGGTCCTGTTCGAGCGTGGCGAGACCTGGCACGACAGCCTGCTGGCCTCCACTTCCGGCACCTCCGACAAGCCGATCGTCTACGGCGCCTACGGCACCGGCGCCAACCCGGTGATCGAGGCGGCCAGCGGCTCCAGCTACGCCGTCAGCCTGAACAACAAGGACAACATCACCTTCGACAGCCTGACCATGAAGGGTTCGGGCGACGCCGGCCTGCTGCTCAACGGCGGCGCCGACAACGTGAAGGTCACCAACTCGCAGATCATCGACAACCACGGCTCGGGCGTCGTCATCAGCGGCACCTCGCACGGGCTGCGGATCGACCATTCCACCATCGACGGCAACGGCGCCTACGGCATCGTGCATTACTCCGCCGACAACGCCGACCAGTATTTCACCAACAACACCATCAGCGACAACGGCTGGCGGACCGACGGCGTGTATTCGGGCTGGAACGGCCGCATCCTGAGCGGCGAGATCGCCGACAACACGATCTTCAACAACGGCGCCGGCGGTGGCGACGGCCGGTCGCACGGGCTGTACCACGACCACAGCCAGGCCAACAGCACGCTGAAGATCCACGGCAACACGATCTACGACAACCCGCGCGGCGCCGGCATCCTCGCCAAGTCGAGCACCGAGATCTACGACAACACGATCTACGGCAACGCCAACGTCGGCATCTCGGTCGGCCAGAACCAGGGCACCAGCGTTACCTACAAGATCCACGGCAACGAGATCTTCAACAACAACGGCGGCATCATGGAGCACCTGAAGGGCGCCGGGTCGATCACGCTCGACGTGCAGGACAACATCTTCAACAACAACAACGGCCGTTCCGCGGTGTCCATCGCCGACAACATCAGCCAGAACGTCGTCAACAACACCATCTCCTCGGTCTCCAAGGCCAGCCCGACCGCGTAAGGGCGGGTTCCCTCTCCAACCTTTCGGCGACGACCGCGCCCGGCCATTCCTTGGCCGGGCGTCGGTGCGTTCGGATGCCGGCGATCACCAATGCAGGAAGACGCCGACATCGCCCGGCATGCCGCCGGGATAGCTCAGAATCTGGGCGCGCAGCTTGTAGTCGGTCGGGCGCAGTTACCGGTCGTAATTGTCGTAGACCTCCCGCGCGAAGCCGGTGAGGCTGTCCGGCCAATCGGGCTCGAAATTGTTGATCGCCCGGCCGCCATCGCTGCAGTAGCTGCTGGGAAAACGCACGATCTCGATTTCGGTCTCCCCGCGTTCCGCCGCCGTGCGCACGGCGCGGGTGAAGCGCTCCTTGGCGTCGGGGCGGATGTGCTGGTGCATGAAGGCTTCGTGGATCGCGGTCTGCTCTTCCTGCTTCTTCTTCGCGAGATCCTGCGCCTCTTTCAGGCGCGCCTTCTCCTGCACTTCGGTGATCGCGTGGAGATCCCTGTGCGTGATGAGGTCGCCACCAAGCGGGGAGGTCGGAGGGGTGACAGGACCATCTGCGGGCATGTCGCATGCCTCCCGGTAGAAGGCCGCTGGCCTTGTCGGTTCGGAATGCGGTTCGTTTCAGGGACGTCCTGAACGCCGCATCGCGTCGCGCAGGGTGGCACGCGGAGCGGCGGCGCGTCCACCACCGGCGCACGGCAAAGCCGCCGCCGGGGTCGGCGGCGGCTGAAGCGCCTGGGGATGATGAAACGGAGTCTTGGAGCGGGAGCCGGGAGGGCGGCCGTTATCCGAAGATCGCCAGCCCGATCACCGTCGCGGCGAAGGCGCCCACGGCCGAGGCCAGGGCGGCGATGATGGTGGGGGCGTGCGACTTGGCCGACTTCACCTTCAGCGCATCGTCGAAGCCGCGCAGCGTCGTGTCCATGCGGACAAGGAAGACCTCCAGCCCGGCCACCCGTTCCTGAAGGCCGTGGAGCGCGTCCGACAGGGCGGCCTGCTGCGCCGCGGCGGCGCCGGCTCCGGCCTGGCCGGCGGCGATGCGCTCCTGCGTCTCGCGCAGCAGCCGGGCGATGCCCTGCTGGCCGGCGGCGATCTGCTGGTGGTCGCGGCGGGCGGCGTCCAGCCCGGCGCCGATGCGCACCAGATGCGGGGCGAGGGTGCGCTCCAGCAGCTTCTCCTCGGCGCTCGGCTGGGCGAAGGTGGCGATGGTGCCGGTGCTCGGGGCGGCGGCCACGGCGACGACGCGCGTGGGGTCGAGCCCAGCCGGAATTTCAAGGTCAGCCTCGAAGGCGTGGTGCCCGTCGCCGAAGTTGCCGCCCACGAGATCCTCGCGCGGGCGATCGGCCAGCGCACGCCCCAGGACCACGCTGCGGCCGTCCGGCATCTCGGCGCGGAACTCCACCGTCAGGCGGTCGGTGGGGTAGGAGCGGTCCCAGGCCCAGCCGTAGATCCGTCCGGCCTGGACAGCGTCCACCCGACCTTCGATGACGGACGCCGCAGGCTCCGCCGCGACGGGGGTGGAGGACAGGGTGTCGGGCGTGGCGACGTCGGGCATGGCGGGCACTCGCGAGTAAGCGGAGGAAGGAACGGGAACGGGGCGCCGGTCCCGGAGAATACTCCCCGTGACCGGCGCCCCTCATTGCGGCAGCCGCCGTCAGGCCGCCTTGCGCTGCGGGGTCTTGCGCGCGGTCGGGCTGGGCATGCGGTGCGGGATGTAGTTCTCGTCCAGGAACTCCCGCATGTCGCGGTAGCGCTGGTAGAAAGTGCGGTTGAACTTCTCGAACAGGCTCTGGTCCCAGTATTCCTCCAGGACGAAGGGCTTGTCGGAATAGACGTCATAGCAGGGGATCGCGAAGGTCTCCGCGAATTCCGCCGTGCGGCTGTCGTAGCTGAAATAGACCGACGGCGTGCCGTTCGACAGCGCCATCAGGTTGCCGTGCAGGCGGTAGCCCAGCACAAGGTCCTTCGAGCGTACGATGTTCTCATAGTCGGCGACGACGTCCGAGTACCACAGGCGCGAGCGGTACAGCTCGTCCAGTTCCTCGTCGAAATACCAGCTCTTCAGCCAGTTGTTGTTGTGCAGCTCGTCCCAGGCCTCGGCCTTCTGCTCGTCGGTGCCCCAGAGCAGCTTCTTCTCCTCGACCTCGCCCTGCATCATCAGGACCGTGTCGAAGCGGCGGCTCATGTCCTTGACGAAGTCGCGGTGGCGGGTGAGGTAGGTCTTCACGTCCGGCGAATAGTGGCTGGACACCTCGCGGCGCATGGTGATGCCGACGTTGCGCACGCTGTCCAGGGAGGGCAGGTCAATGCGCAGCTCCGGATCGCGGTTGCGGAAGGCGGTCGGGCAGCCGACGATGCGCACGTTCTTGATGCCGAGGTCCCACAGCACTTCGGCGGTGTAGGTGCCGCGCACGCCCAGCGTCGTGGACTTGTCGGCGAACATCTGCCAGATGCGCTTGCTCTCGTCCGACAGGGTCAGCTTGCCGGTGGCCGGGGCCTGGGCGCCGACGCCGAAGGCGATGACCGGGATGCGCAGCTTGGACAGCACCTGCTCGGTGCCCTCCGGCCAGGTCATGTGGTCGTGGATGTAGTTCGACCCGCGCAGGAAGACGTAATCGTATTCGGCGTTGGCCCGGTCCACCACCTCCTGCTTGAACTCGCGGATCTCCACCACGTCGAGACGGTCGAAGGTCAGCAGCTTCAGCGAGGAATCGTAGACGAAGGCGTCGCCGATGTTGTGGTAATGATTGATGCTACGCTGAATGTTCTGGTAGCTGTACCACCGCACGCAGTCATGGTCATAGACTTCGCCGGAGGGAATCATGACTAGGATGTTAGCCAATTTAATTCTCCTGGGGTCGGGGTGGTGGAGGGTTGCAAGGTTCGGGCTTTGTCTTGATGAATTCTAGCCGCTTTGGGACGGCTCAACCCGGATCATTATTCGGACCAGATCGCGATCCCTGGTCGGCTTGCAGTTTTTCTGGGCAAGCCGGGTCAGGTAGAGCCAGGCGTTTCCATCCGTGTCCTCGAAATTCCGGCTTCTGGCGTCCGGATCGAGAATGGCCGGGTAGTAGAAGGTCTCGTCCACGGCGCAATTCTTGTCGGTGAGCAGCGGTGCCGCCCAGGCGAGGCGGGGGGCTGACCAGCCGATCAGGTCGGCGGAGGTCGACACCCACACGCCGGACACCGGCTCCGCGCCTTTGCGTTCCGCCCGCCGCCCGGCCATCACCGCGACGTAGAGGCCGCTCGGCGCGTGGCGGACGAGGCTGGTGACGGTGAAGGGCAGGCGGTCGGGCGGCAGCGGCGCGCAGACCGACGCCCCGGGATCGGCCTCACCCTCGGTGTAGGGGTCGCGGAAGCGGACGGTGAAGTCCCGCCCGTCCCAGGCCCGCCAGGAGGCCGGATCGGCGAGGTCGCGGGTGCGCATCAGGCAGACGCCGCGCTTCTGTGCGCCGATGCCCTCGGCGAAGGCCATGGCGTAATACCAGCCGTCGCGCTCGACGATGTTGCTCGGCGCGAACAGCCCGGCCCGCTTCCCCAGATCGCCGCGGAAGCGGTAGGGCACCCCGGCGACGTAGCGCGCCGGCCCGAAACTCTGCCCGCCGTCATGCGAGACGGTGAGGGTCAGCGCGTTCCACCAGCAGGCCATGTAGTCGCCGGTGGGGCAGAGGTCGCGGCGCTTGTGGCCGTGGTATTCGTTGTGGATCAGCCCGTAGACGGTCGTCCCATCCAACGTGTAGGGCGAGGTCAACCAGCCCATGTCGTCGAAGCGCGCGGGGTCGTCGCGCTTGGCCGACTGGAAGACGATGCGGCAGGCGTGGTGCAGCTCGTTCAGCGACGGGCCGCTGAGGATGCGGGCGCGGGTGTGCGCGGCGAGCAGCCGGACGCTGCCGTCCGCCGCCTTCCAGGCGCGCGCCGGGGCGTCCGGCACGTCCCAGTCTTCGCAGGCCTGGGTGCGGTGGTCGTAGACGGTCTCCAGCGCCGCGCCAGCCGGGACGCTGACGCGGAGGTCGGCGGCGTGGGCCGGGGTGGCGAGGAGCGTACAGGCCATGAGGGCGTATTGCCCCCACCCTCCCCACTTCGTGGGTCCCCTCCCTCCCCCGCTCCGCAGGGGAGGGCCTTTAATCCCCTCCCCTGCGGAGCGGGGGAGGGTTAGGGTGGGGGCCCGTCTCCCGAACATTCCCATCACGGCTTCTGCGCCACCGCCCGCTCGGGCATTGACACGGCACCACCGCCCGCGTTCGCGATCAGCGCGTCGAACACGTCGGCGTGGCGGCGGGCGCATTCCGCGCGGTCGATGGGCCGGCGGATGCGCATGCGCAGACGGTCCCACAGGTCCGGCGTGGTCAGCGCCTCGGTCAGGCGGTCCACCAGATCCTCGACGCTGGCGTTGCGGAAATGCAGGCCATCCACGCCGTGGGTGACCTTCTCGCCCATGCCGCCGATGTTGCTGGAGATGATCGGGCGGCCGTGCAGGAAGGCCTCCTGGATCACCACCGGCGAGTTCTCCCACCAGATGGACGGCATCACCACCCAGTCCACGTCCTTCATCAGGCCGGGGAGTTCGGCGGAGCGGTAGCTGCCGTAGAAGCGCACGCGGTCGCCGGCGCGCTCCACCGCCTCGTTGAATTTCTTCTGGTAGGCCTCGGGCTGGCGCTCCAGGTTGCCGCCGAAGATCATCAGCGCGCCGTCCTCGCCCCACGCCTTCTCGGAGACGCGGCCGATCGCCTCGACCAGCACATGGGCGCCCTTGAACTCGGTCAGCTGGCCGAAGAAGGCGAAGCGGTTGCGCTTGCCGCCGCGGGCCAGCGGGCGGGGCGGGGCGATGCCCTCGACCGTCAGGCCGTTCTCGATCATGCGGAACTTCTCGCGCGGCAGGCCCCAGTCGACGTAGCGGTCGATCAGGAAGTTCGACGGGCTGACGTAGAAGTCCGCCTGCTCCAGGAAGGTCTTCAGGAACAGCTCGCGCTTGAAGAACTGCGCCTCGCCGATGTGCGGGAAGCAGCCGGCGCAGTCCGCCGGGCTGGCGCGGTAGCACAGCGCGTTGCGGCTGGTCTTCACCATCTGGCCGTGGTGGTGGCAGATGGACAGATACTCGTGGAAGGTCACCACGATGGGCACGCGGGGCAGCGCCTGCCGGATCGCCTGGATCGTCTCGATGCCCAGACCCAGGAAATGATGGAAGTTCACCACGTCCGGTTGGAGGTCGCGGACGTAGCGGACGAAGTCCTTCTCCAGCCCCGGCAGGTTGCGGTTCGACAGCCGGAAATGGTCGTAGTCGTTGGCGTGGTAGAGGACCTCCCGCTCCTTCTGGCGCAGCGCCATCAGGGCGGAGCTGCCGTGCGGCGTGACCGGCGGGGAGGTGCGGGCCAGGTAATGGCTTTCCCAGCCGGGCAGGTCGTGCAGCCCCTGGTGCAGGTTGTAGGAGGCCACCTCCGCGCCGCCCAGCGAGAAGGCGGGATGGCCGTGGCTGATGATCAGGACGCGCTTGTTGCTCATGGTCGGGCCGATCTCAATTGGGGCTGCTGGGGTCAGGCGGCGGCGCGGGCGGACCAGATGTCCTCGAAGCTCCAGCGGTCCACCATGGCGCCGGCACGGCGCCAGCGGTCGGCGTGCGCGTCGCGCGGCTGCTCGTCCAGCGCCACCAGGGTGACGCGGGGCAGCCAGACGCAGGCCCCGCCCAACGCGCGCAGGCGCAGGCAGAGATCCAGCCCCTTGTGGTCGGCCCCCATGTAGGAGCCCATCGTCGCCAGCGCCCGGACCAGCGCGTCCTTGGGCAGCAACGCGCATTCCGGGGCGGCGGCGTCCACCGTCGCCGCGTCCTGCTCCTTCAGCCAGTCGCGCGGGTAGCCGGCGAAGCGGCGCTCGAAGGTCTTGGCCCCGTCCGAATCCTCCACCGCCATGATGCCGGCGAAGCGGATCGAATGGTCCTCGTAGAGCAGCGTCGGGCTGACCATCACCGGCCCGCCGGACTTGCGCGACACCCGCTCCAGCGCCGCCAGCCAGCCCTTCTCTGTCGGCAGGACGGAGGGGGAAAGCGTCAGCACCCGGTCGCCGCGGGCATGGGGCAGGGCGGCGGCCATCGCCTCGAAGGCGTCGGTGGCGTCGGGTGCGGCGACGAAGGTGACGGCCATGCGGTAGAAGGCGGCGGCCTGACGGACGGCACCGCCCAGCCGCTCGTGCGTGCCGGCGGCGGCGACCACCAGCAGCTCGGTCTCGGCGAAGTCCGGGTCGATGGCAAGGCGGGCGATGTTGAGGTCCACATCCTCCCGCGCGTCGGTCACCGGCAGGATCACCGAGACGCGCGGCGCCTTCACCGGACGGCCCATCGGGTGCACGCCGGTCGACGGCAGCGCGCCGGAGCGGGCGCGGGCGGTGCGCAGCATCGGGCCGACATGACGCGCGATCAGCGTGTCGATGGACGGGCTGTCCAGATTGACCAGCGACAGCATCCGGCGCAGCGCTTCCGGAGCCGGCGGCAGGCAGCTCAGCGGCAGGAAGGCGAAGCGGTCGTCGGCCAGTTCCAGCTCCAGATGGAATTCGGCGCCCAGGGGCAGGCCCGACGGCTCGGCGGCGAAGGCGGTGAAGCCGTGCTGGTCCTGGCCGGGGATCATGCGCCCGGCGAACAGACCGTCATGCTGGAAGGCTTCCGTCACGTCGCGGCGGGCCAGCCGCGACCAGCCCTCGTCGAGCCGGACGGCGACGCCGGGCCCCTTCAGCGTGACGGCGCGGACCTGCCGCGTCGGGTCGAGCAGCCAGCCGGCGACGAACAGCCCGGCCCCCGGCACGCGCAGCGCCATGTCCAGCCCGGTCCGCACCGGGATGTCGAGCCGCGACACCGTTTCCGCACCGTCGTAGCGCGACGCGGCGATGCGGGACATCTTCTGGCGTGTCTCGGCGTCCTGGATGTTGCCCAGCATGTCGCGCACATGGGCGGAGGCCACGCCATCGGGCAGGATGGTGCGGTGCTCGAAGATCTCCAGATGGCGCCAGCCCTCGGCGGCGCGGTAGTGGATGCGGCGGATGGCGGTGGGAAGCGGGGTCTGGTCGGTCAGCACCGCCATCACGCCCGACGCCTCCGGCGGCAGGTCGGGACGGGCGAAGGACCCGGCGGTGGCGCGGTAAGCGGCGGTTTCCTCCGCCTCGATCAGGATCTTCTGGGCGCCGTTGCGGAAGCTGCGCGCCCAGCCCTGGAGCATCAGGCTGCCGTCGCGGAAGCGCCCGAACACCTCGGCGAAGCCGTCCGGCTGCGACACCTCCTGGGCGAGGCCCGAGAGCAGGCGCCCAATGCGGTCGGATTCGCCGTCCGAAGACGCGGCGAGCTGGATCGTGAAATCCAGCGCCACGGCCAGCGCGCCGGGCTGGAAGCCCTTCAGCGCCGAGACGAGGTGCGACGGGTTGGTGCGGACGTTGGACAGCCGCGGCAGGACGAGGCGTTCCCCCTTCTCGTCCGCCAGCTCGACGCGCGACGGGCGCATCTGGGCCAGCCCCGGCACGCGGATGCCGCCGAGGAACCAGCGCTCGCCCTCCGCGTCGGCCCAGGAGCGTCCGGCGTAGCGGCCCTCCACCGACCCGTCGAGATGAACGGCGCCCTGGGCGGGCAGCGCCCGGTCGATGGCGCCGAACAGGACGAGCGTGTCGTCGTCAAGAAGAATGGCCGCCGTGATGTCGGCCTTGGTGATCGGTTCCCTCATCCCGCGATGCTCCCCGCAATCGAACCCTGCCCATGCGATCCCCCCGGACCATTCATTATGTCGTCATAGAGAATGACGTGTTTTTCGGCGGACTCTTCGGTCGTCGGGACCGCCGGCATGTTGGAGACGAGCCGGTCCCAAAGCCCCGGCTCGGTCATCGCGCGCGTCATCACGCGCGCCAGATCCGCGGCGTCCCCCGCCCGGAAATGCAGCCCGTCCACCCCGTCGGTCACCGATTCCGCCATGCCGCCGATGCCGCTGCAGATGACCGGGCGGCGGTGCTGGAAGGCTTCACGGATGACCAGGGGCGCGTTCTCCCACCAGATCGACGGCATCACCACCCAGTCGGCGGCGGCCATCAGCTCGGGCATCTCCTCGCGCCGGTAGGGACCGTGGCGGACGGCTGTGCCGCGGGCGTTCTTGAAGCCCTGCTCGACCTTGTCCTTGAAGGCGTCGGTCTGGAACGGCGCGCCGCCATGGACCGCCAGTGTCAGGTCCTGCCCCTGCTTCTCCAGCCGGGCGGCGGCGTCCAGCGCGACGGTGATTCCCTTGAAGGGATTCAGGTTGCCGAAATAGGCGAAGGCGTTGCGCGGGGCGCCCGAAGACAGCGGCCGGTGCGGCGCCGGACGGACCGCCGGTCGCCCGTTCTCCATGACGGAGATGCTGTCGGGGTCGATGCCCCAGGCGATGTAACGGTCGCGCAGGAAGGCGCTGGGCGCCAGGAAATGGTCGACCAGCCCGAACATCGCCTTGATGTGCTTCTCGCGCAGCACGAACTGGTCGGCCGGCCGGTCGGGGAAGCAGCGGTGGCAGGCGTCGGGCGAAGCCATGCGGCACAGCGCGTGACTTCCCGTCGTCACCATCTGCCCGTCGTTGGCGCAGATCGGGTAGTAGTCGTGCAGCGTGTAGACGATCCGCGCCCGCGGGCAGACGCGGCGGATCAGGAATAGCATCTCCACGCCCAGCAGCAGCGTGTGGTGGATGTGGACGATGTCCGGCTGGAAGGCGCGCAGCAGGTTCGACAGGTCGGGCACGATGCCGTGCAGGTCGATCTGGCTCTGGAAGAAGTGATCGAAATGCCCGGCCCACAGCACCACCTCGTCGGCGCTGCGGCCGAGCGTCTGGAGGTTGGTGCCGGGCTTGCGGTCGCGGTGGACGCCGTTGGTGCAGGCGAGGAACAGGGCCTCCGCCCCCTTGGCCTTCAGGCTGCCGAACAGCTCGTGCGCGAAGATCTCCGTGCCGCCGGGGTGCAGGCTCGGGTGGTTGTGGGCGACGACCAGGACACGGGGCAGGCTCATCGCGCGGCCTCCTTTTCCAGAACCAGGAGATCCTGGAAGTTCTCGGCGTTGCGCTGCCCGCTCCAATGGCCGCGCAGAACCGGGCGCGCCGGGCGCAGCCCCTGTTCCGCGAAGGTGCCGAGCAGGAAGGATTCGCTGTAGGCGACGGCGGCGTTGGGGTTGGCCTCGTCGGCGATGAACTCCGGCCCGGCGGCGTCGAGGAAGGCCGGGCGGGCGGTCTTCTTCGCGATGCCGTCCCGCGCGCGGGCGTCCACCAGGAACAGGCTGAGGAAGCAGCGCCCGCCCGGCTTCAGCACGCGGGCGATCTCCGCCGCGTAGCGCACCGTCTCCGCCGTCCGCAGATGGGTGATGACCGAGGTCAGGATCACGAAGTCGTGCCCGCCGTCGGGGAAGGGCAGGCGGGTCTGCGCCGCGTCCTCCGCCCCGCCGGGGTTGTAGAGCGCGTTCGCCACGTCGAGCGTCCGGAAGCGGAACTCCGGATAGGCCGGGGTGATCGTCTCCGCGCACCAGCGGATGCCGTCCTCGACGATGTCCACGCCGTCGTAGCTGGAATCGAGGTACTGGGTCAGCGGCACGGCCATGCGCCCGATGCCGCAGCCGATCTCCAGCACGCGGTGCTTCGGCTTCAGCCCGCCGACGCGCACGAAATGGCGCAGGAACTCCGCCCCGATGGCCCGGAAATCGCCGTCGCCGATGAACACGCGGTCCGGCGGCGGCACGGGCAGGAAGCGGTTGCGGGCGATCTGCGCGCACAGCCACTCCAGCCGCGGGTCGGTGTTGCGGCGCAGGACGGCGAGGCGGCGCCCGGTGAGGATCTCGTTCATCAGGTCAGCTCCGGTTCCGGTTCGCGCGCCCGAACAGGCGGGATTTGCCCGGAACGGCAACGGGAAGGGCGGTGTCCGTGGGGGGGGCCGCCGACAGGGGGCGCATCAGGCTGTCCTCCAGCGCGGGCGGCGGCGGCAACGCGCTCCAGTCGCGGGCGGTCAGCTCCTCCATCATCGCGGCCCAGCGGCGGGCGTGGAGCCAGCCGTTGTATTCGGAGGCGACGCCGCGGGTGTAACCCTGGTGCCGGCTGATCGAGCGGCGCTCCAGATGGTACAGCTCGACCGAGGGGACGTAGCGGATGTCCAGCCCGGCCTTGCGGACGCGCAGGCAGAGGTCGGAGTCCTCGTAGTCGCCGATGACGTAGTCCTCGCAGAAGCCGCCCACGGCGTCGAAGGTCTCGCGGGTCATCATCAGGCAGGCGCCGGTCACGCCGGGCACGCTGCGCTCGCGCCGGGCGGGAAGGAAGTCGCGCGGCAAGCCCTTGAAGAAGTGATGGTTGTACCAGCGCCCACGGACGTCGCGGTCGAAGTAGAGGCCGGCGTGCTGCAGGCTGTCGTCGTCGAACAGCAGCTTCGGCCCGACCGCCCCGGCCCCCGGCGCGCGCTCCAGCGCGGCGAGCAGGACGGGCAGCCAGCCGGGCTGGTCGGGGATCACATCGGAATTCAGGAACAGCAGCGTCCGCCCGCTGGAGGCCGCGACGCCGGCGTTGTTGGCCGCCGAGTAGCCGTAGTTGGCCGGCTGCACCAGCACCCGCATCGGCAGGTCGTAGAGCGCGTGGAAGCCGTGCAGCATGTGCACCAGCTCGTCGCGCTGCTCCGGGCTGTCGAGCACGAAGATCAGCTCCGCCCCGGCCATGCCGGGATCGGTGGCGAAGCTGGAGAGCTGGAAGCGCAGGAACTCCAGCGCCTTGTAGAGCGGGATGATGACCGAGACGGCCGGCGTCTCCGGGATGCGCCCGAAGCTGACGGTTTCCGGCTCGCTGCGGCTGGCCATGTGGGCGGCGTGGAGCGGTGCCACGGCCGGGGCGATCACCGTTTCCAGAACCAGCGGGGTCGCGTGCTGCGGCGGCAGGCTGCCGAGCACCGCGGCGCGGGCGTCGGCCGGCGACAGCGGGCGCAGCGGCGGCACCAGCCGGATCGACCCGCCGGAGCCGAGGCGAAGCTCCGCATGGACCTGAAGCGCCGCGGCGGGCTCCGGCGCGCCGGGCAGATAGGCGACGAAGCCGCTGCGGTCGGTGGAGGGGGCGGTGCCGAACAGCTTCGCCACGTCCTCGCGCGGGAAGCGGTGCTCCAGAACCTCCAGCCGGCGCTCGCCGCCGAAGGGCGTGTGCACGGTGAGGCCGCCGGACAGGCCGTGCGGATCGTGCACCCAGCCGGCCAGGAACAGCCCGCCGTCGCCGGTCGGAACGGCGAGGTCGAGGGCGGCGCCGATGGAGCGCTTGGCGTCGGCGACCTGCCGCTTGGGCAGCGGGGCGAGCACCTGGAGCTCGCGCACCGCCGCCGCGGCCGTGGCGTCCGACCGCCCGCGCTGGGCGAGCGCGTTCAGGATGTACTGGCGCAGCTCCAGCGGCGTGTCGCGGCGGGTGGACAGCCGCTCGGTCAGGCTCGGCAGGTTGGGCGCCACGGCCGAGAAGGCGCGGCAGGCCAGCCCATTGCGGCCGAGAACCACCAGCAGGTTGCCCGGCGCGCACAGCGCCTTGTCGACCAGCAGCGACATGGCGGCGCGCCCGCGCCGGTCCAGGGCGGAGCCGACGCAGACGTCAAAGGGAGAGGGGCCGACGGCGCCCGAAGTGATGATGACCGCCCCCGTCACCTCGCCGAAGCCCGACGACAGCGACCCGCCGCAGAGCAGAAGCTCGTCGGTGGCCAGGGCGCGGGCGACCAGCGGGGAGGGGGTGGGCGACAGCTCCAGCACCATGCGGCGGCACACCGCGGCGAAGCCGGCGTCGCTGCGCAGCGCCGGGGTGGAGCGCGCGAAATCGAAGAGGAAACGGACCACGCGCAGCCGCGACGGCGCGTCGAGGCTGCCGAGCAGGAAGGCGGGGTCGGGATCGGGAACCTGCGGTTCGGCCAGGGCCTCCGCGACGACGCGGCCCTGGGCCACGAAACGGACGGGCGCACCGGAGGTCCGGGGCGCCCGCAGGATCGACAGCACCCGCTGCCCACCCCAGCTCGTCCGGACGGACAAGGTGGTGTAGGGGGGCCGGACCTCCTCGCCGTCGAGGGTGGGAACGACGCGGCCGGAGGGCTCCGGTCCGTCGCTCTCCCACGAAGCGAGCACGAAGTCGTCGCCGAGCGCATGGAGCTGGGCGGACGCGATGGAGGCGGAGGCCGGCAGGACGGCGAGCACGGTCATGCGTTCCTTAGCCGGACCCATCGGCGGCGTGGCTTCAGCACGCCGCCGGTCCGGTCCCTGGGGGGGTTACGGCTTTAGTGAATGACGAAGAAGTCGTTCGGGTTGTTGTGAACTTCGTCGGCCGAAACGCCCTTCAGCATGATGCTGTCGCCGTTGCCGAGATCGATGACGGCGTTGCCGCCCATGTCGGTGACGCGGGCCGCCAGATCGGAGGCGTCGTTGATCTCCAGGCCGTTGATGTTGCGCTCGATCTGGAGGACGTCCTCGCCGGCGCGGAAGTCGAGAACGACGTCCTGGCCGCCGCCGCCGGAGAAGACGAAGATGTCGTTGCCGGCGCCGCCGACGAGGATGTCGTTGCCCGCACCGCCTTCCAGGATGTCGTTGCCCGCACCGCCATCCAGGTAATCGTCGCCCTCGCCACCCTTCAGGATGTCGTCACCGGTGCCGCCCATCAGGATGTCGTTGCCGGCGCCACCGTCCAGGTAATCGTTGTGGCCGCCGCCCATCAGGACGTCGTCACCGTTGCCGCCCTTCAGAATGTCGGCG
Organism: Azospirillum brasilense; assembly: GCF_001315015.1. Lineage (NCBI taxonomy): Bacteria > Pseudomonadati > Pseudomonadota > Alphaproteobacteria > Rhodospirillales > Azospirillaceae > Azospirillum > Azospirillum brasilense. Next base: position 352,921 of record NZ_CP012916.1, read on the forward strand.
CCGTCGCCGCCGTTCAGGACGTCGTCGCCGTTGCCGCCGTCGAGGATGTCGTTGCCGCGGCCGCCGATCAGCACATCGTCGCCGTTGCCGCCGGACAGGTAATCGTCGCCGTCCCCGCCATCCAGCGTGTCGTTGCCGTTGCCGCCGTCGAGGACGTCGGCCCCGCTGCCGCCGCTCAGCAGGTCGTTGCCGTTCCCGCCGAACAGGGCGTCACGGCCGTCGCCGCCCAGGATGGTGTCGTGGCCGTTGCCACCCATCAGGATGTCATCGCCCTTACCGCCGTCGATGAAGTCGTTGCCGTTGGTGCCGGTGATGACGTCGTCATAGTTGCCGCCAGGAAGGGTGGCCATGAATGATACTCCTTAACGATGGGATTCGGTGGGGTGGGGGATTTCCTACCCCGAAATGGCGAGGTACCCCTAAGCCTTTACCCAAATACCGTTCGGCGGGGCTGTGACAAAACTAAGGTCAAACCCAGGCAAATGTTGAGTTCATAGAGTCAAAACACAATAATCATCAACGTTCATTACGTCATTCCTGTCACCTTGTCTTCAAAGCCCTTCGAAAATCTAAACATCTAATTTTGGACGTCGTGGCGTATCAGTGGCTTTACGGTCTCCACCCAAGATAAAGACTCATGATCAGCGGAAGTGGCGGAATTGTTTGCTCGAAATACTTTTAAAGAAGCCCGGAAGACGGTTTTGTCGAAATTTGACGAAATGCCTTGAAATGACCCGCAAGTCCTATGCGTTTGGCTTAGGATTACGCCGTTGATCATTGCTCTTCGGGGGTATCCGACGATGCTGCGGGGCATTCAAAACACTGGCTTTTAAAAATCCATCGAAGAAAGCAGGCGGTTTTGAAAGTCGGAATTTGAAAGCGGTGGCTGAGCGGTGCGGGCCGCTTGGGGGTGCGCGGTGTGCGAAACGCGCTCCGTCAGGCCACCCGAACAGGCGCTGCCCGATGTCCAAGCCACTCCGGCAGCCCGCCGATGTCGAGCGGAACGCCGCCGGATGGCTGTGGCAACGCCCCCGAAAGGGCAAAATTTTTTTACTTGCGTCTGTTCGGCATGCGGGCCGGATCAGACTTTTCCGGCCTCGGCGGCATCCAACGCGACCCGCGCCAACTGCATCAGCTTGTCGTCGACCGCCGCCTGATCATAGCCGGGGTTGTCGGCCAGCGAATCGCGCAGACGCATGGCGATGAACTCGCCGGTGTGGTGCTTGTCGTAGAGATGGACGTCGCCGATGGCGTCGGCGACGCGCTTCAGGGTGTTCCGGTCCCACTGTGTGGTCATGCTCGCACGCTCCTTTTCTTGCCTGCTGGGCAACGGGGGAGCGTGCGAAATGATCCAGCGCGGCGGCGCGGTCAGTTCTCGCGGAAGGCGCGGTTCATGCCGTCGGTCAACGGCGTCAGGAAATACTCGATGGCCTTGCGGGTGTGCCCATGGATCATCACCTCGGTCGGCATGCCGGGATGCAGGTCCACGTTTGGCAGCGCCTTCAGCGCCGCGGCGTCGAGACTGATCCGCGCGAGGAAATAGGCCTGCCCGGTCCGCTCGTCCTCAAGCTGGTCGGCGGATAGGGTGAGCACCTTGCCCTGGACTGGCGGGACCAGCCGCTGACGGTAGCCGACCAGCCGCACCATGGCGCTGCCGCCCACGTCGATGTTCTGCACGTCGGCAGGGGCGACGCGGGCCTCGACGATCAACCCATCGTCCTGCGGGACGATGTCGAGGATGCCCTGGCCCGTCGGTATGACGCCGCCCGGCGTGTAGAAGCGCAAGTTGGTGACCCGGCCCGCTTGGGGGGCGACGAGTTCCTGGCGCTTCAGCACGTCGCCGGCGCTGCGCAGCCGCTCCGACAAGTCGGAGACGGTGGCTTGGATGGTCTGAAGCTCATTCCCGACCTCCGACCGGCGGGTGTTGCCGAGGTTGATGATCTCCAGCTCCGCCGCGGCGATTCCCTGCTCGGCCTTCGACTTGTCGGCCTGGATCTCGCCCAGCCGGCCCCTGGTGTCGGCGACGTTGCGCTGAAGCTCCAGCATGCGCGGCTTGCGCTCGTAGCCCTTGGCGAGCAGCGTCTCGACGATCCGCAGCTCGTCCTGGGTGTAGCGCAGCCGGTCGTTGGCGGCCACGCGCTGCGACTCGAGCGCCACCAACTCGTCGCGGAGTTGGCCGATGCGCTTGCGCTGGATGGAGATCTGCCCCTGATAGGCGTCGCGCCGCGATTCGAACAGGCGCTGTTCGGCGGCCAGCGCCTCGGCGGCGACGGAGCTGGTCTTGGCGGCGGCCACCAGCTCGTCGGCGTAGACCGGGGTCTTGGCGTCGGTCTGCTCGGCGCGCAGCCGGGCAAGCCGGGCCAGCGAGGTCCAGTACTGCCCGTGAAGCTGGGCGACCACGGCGCCGCTCTGCGTGGTGTCGAGCCGCAGCAGGACCTGCCCGGCCGTGACCATGTCGCCGTCCTTGACCAGCAGTTCGCTGAGGATGCCGCCCTCCAGGTGGGAGACGGTCTTGCGGTGGCTTTCCACCATGATGGTGCCGGGCGCGATGGCCGCGCTGTCCAGGCTGGCGGTGAAGGCCCAGCCGAAGAAGCCGCCGAAGCCGATGGCGACGGCCAGCGCACCCGCCAGCGCGGTGCCGCGCAGCGTCGGTTCGTGCGGCGTCACGTCGATGACCGGCGCCCAGGCGGCGGTGAGGGGGGAAGGCGCGTTCGCGGGCTGGGAAAGCGTCGTGTCGGTCATGCGGATTCTCCCGTCCGGACCAGCCGGGCCACCTTCACGGCGCCGCCGGGCTGGACCATCTTCAGCACGTCGGTGCGTTCGCCGAAATGCTCGACCATGCCGTCCTTGAGGACGAGCAGCTTGTCGGCGACCGACACGATGGAGGGGCGGTGCGCGACCATCACGATGGTGGCGCCGTCGCGCCGCGCGTGGTTGATCGCGGTCAGCAGCGCCTGCTCGCCCTCATGGTCGAGGTTGGAGTTGGGCTCGTCCAGCACGATCAGGCGGGGCTTGCCGAACAGCGCGCGGGCCAGCGCGATGCGCTGCCGCTGCCCGCCGGACAGGGCGAAGGCATTCTCGCCGACCGGCGTGTCGTAGCCGAAGGGCAGGCGCCCGATCATGTCGTGGACTCCGGCCAGCCGGGCGGCGCGCACGATCTCCGCCGGGTCGGCCTGGGCCATGCGGGCGATGTTCTCGCCGATGGTGCCGTCGAGCAGCGCCACCGATTGCGGGACGTAGCCGACATACTGGCCGAAGCTCTCGCGCTCCCACAGGAAGGTGCTGGTGCCGTCGAGGTAGATGCCCCCGGCGGTGGGTTCCCAGATGCCGACGAGCAGGCGGGCGAGGGTCGACTTGCCGGCCCCCGACGGGCCGATGATCCCCAGCACCTCCCCCGGCTCCAGCGCGAAGGAGACGCCGCGCAGCACCGGGCGCTGCAGGCCCTTCGGCACATGGCTGACGCGGTCGACGGTCAGGCGCCCGTCGGGGCGGGGCAACGGCATGGTGCTGCGCCGCGCGCCCTCGCCGTTCAGAAGCTCGCGGATGCGCTTGTGGGCCGTCTGGGCGACGATCCACTGCCGCCAGTTCTCCACCAGATGCTCGAAGGGCTGGAGCAGGCGGGCCATGATGATGCCGGTGGCGATCATGCTGCCCGGCGACGCCTCGTTCCGGATGACCAGCGCCGCGCCTGCGGAGATGGTGGCGATCTGCAGGATCAGGCGCAGCGAGCGGGAAGCCGAGGCCATGCCGCGCGACAGCACCACGCCCCGGTCGATCAGCGAGGCCGAGCCGATCTGCGCCATCTGCCAGCGCCGGGCCAGCGGCGGCAGCATGCCCATGGCCTCGATGGCCTCGGCGTGACGGACGGTGCTGGCGACGTCGGCGAAGACCTTGGCCGACGCCTCGTTCGCGTCGGCGATGGGGCGGCGGGTCAGCGCGTCGGTCAGCGCGTTCATGGTCAGCAGCAGCAGCGCCGACCCCACCGCGATCCAGCCGTAGATCGGGTGCAGGATGAACAGGATGACCAGGAAGATCGGCGTCCACAGCAGGTCCAGCGGCACCACCACGGCGTTGCTGGTCATGAAGTTCCGCAGGTCGTTCAGGTCGCGCATCGTCTGGCCGGCGTTGCGCGTCCCGCCGCCCAGAGCGTCCACGATCGCCGCCTGCAGCGCCGGCACATTGAAGCGGTGCGCGATCACCGCCCCGCAGACCAGGAAGGCGCGAGCCCGGATGAAATCCAGCACGCCGTACAGCACCAGCCCGCCCACGGAGATCACCGCGAGCATCGTCAGCGTCTCCAGGCTGCGGCTGCTCATCACGCGATCGTAGACCTGCATCGTGTAGAGCGGCACCACCAGCATCAGGATGTTGACGAAGAAGGTGAGGGTGCCGGCCAGCAGCAGGCCGCGTCCGATCTTTCGGTAGGCTTGGGTCAGCAGGGTCCGATCCGTACCGCTCATGCCAGTTCCTTTTCTTGCGTCCCGCGTTCCGGCCGCGTTCCGGAGTCCTGCGTTCTCAGGTTTGGGGGCGGGCCATGAAGCCGGCCATGCAAAGGGTTTCATGGTTAACGAAATGTTGAGATGCGGCCGCGTCGCATGAACTCCTTTTGAGACGAAGTCCGGACAAAGGCCGCCCATAGCGGGAAGACTGGTCCCGCTCCATTTCCGCTTACGTCCGACGCTGCGCTGCGGCGTGTGACAACTTTGAGCCCTTACCCCGTCCGACATTGATCGAAAGAGGTATTTGCAGCGCTGTAAAATATTGTTTTAAAACATTTTTCCGATCATGCGCCAAGCATTTCAAGGCGCCCGTGTCTCTTTTTCGTCAACTGGTCTTCCGTCTGAATTGACGGCATGGTGCATCGCGGAACTCTTGCACTTGCCACCGGGGGATGTACGATCCTTTGATGCCGGCGGGTGTCTGGACTGACGAATATTTCTAAAATCCAAGGAATATTTACGATGAACACGCCCCACACCGTACTCGTAACCGGCGGTGCCGGCTATGTTGGCAGTCATTGCGTGGCCGAACTGCTCGACCGCGGCTTCCGGGTCGTCGTGCTCGACAACCTGCGCCAGGGCCACCGCGCCGCCGTGCCGTCCGACGCCGCCTTCGTTGAAGCCGACCTTGCCGACATGGACGCGCTGACCCGCGTCTTTGCCGAATGGCGATTCGACGCGGTGTTCCATTTCGCCGCCCTCTCGCTGGTCGGTGAATCGATGCGCGACCCGCATCTCTATCTGCACGGCAACACCGTCAACTCGCTGAACCTGATCCGTGCGGCGACCACGGCGGGCGTGCGCAAGATGGTCTTCTCCTCGACCGCCAACCTGTTCGGCACGCCGGAGCGTCTGCCGATCGACGAGGAGACCACCATCGATCCGGGCAGCCCCTACGGCGAATCCAAATTCTTCATCGAGCGCGCGCTGCATTGGGCGGACCGCTGCCACGGCCTGCGTTCCGCCTGCCTGCGCTACTTCAACGCCGCCGGCGCGCACCCGAACGGCACGCTGGGCGAGGACCACGCCCCGGAAACCCACCTGATCCCGCTGGTGCTCGACGCGGCCAGCGGCCGGCGCTCGCACATCGAGATCTTCGGCGACGACTACCCGACGGCGGACGGCACCTGCGTGCGCGACTACATCCATGTCTGCGACCTCGCCGACGCGCATCTGCGGGTGCTGCCGGCGCTGGAGACGCGCAGCGTCCGCTTCAACCTGGGCAACGGCACGGGCTACAGCGTCCGCGAGGTGATCGCGGCGACGGAGCGGGTCACCGGCTTGACGGTCCCGGTCAGGGTCGGGCCGCGCCGCGCCGGCGATCCGGCGGTGCTGATCGCCTCGTCGGAGCGCATCCGGGGCGAGCTGGGCTGGTCCCCGCGCTTCCCCGATCTGGACAGCATCATCGGCAGCGCGTGGGAATGGCGCCGCCGCCATCCGGGCGGCTACCGCGGCCCGGCCGTGGCGCAGGCCGCCGAGTGACGGAGAAACGAGGGATGAGCACGCAGCGCCGGGCGGGCGGCGAAGCCAAGCCGGCCGAAGCCAAATCGGATGCCATCGACGCGGCGGAACTGGCCGAGTATCACGGGCTCGCCCGGCTGATCGAGCGGATGCACCGCCGCTTCCTCGACGTCGTGCGGGCCGGCCTGCTGCGGCAGGGTATCGACGACATCGGGCCGGTCCAGGCGCTGATGGTGATGCTGATCGGCGACGACGAGCCGTCGGTCCGCGACCTGATGGAGCGCGGCTATTACCTGGGGTCCAACGCCTCCTACAGCCTGAAGATCCTGGTCGAGGCTGGCTACATCGACCGCGGCGCCAGCCAGCGCGACCGCCGCACGGCCCGTCTGCGCCTGACCGACAAGGGTCGCACGCTGCGCGACGAGCTGTTCAATCTGGAGCAGGTGCAGGCCACCGCCCTGGTCCGCAACGAGGCGGAGGCGGCCGATCTGAAGGCCGCCTACCGCACGCTGCGCCGGCTCGACCGCATCTGGGGCGACATGGTCCGCTACGCCGGCCAGGGCCTCGATTGAGTGGCTCGATTGAACCGTCCTATGCATCTTTCATCCGCAGGCATCCGCACATGACCGACTCATCCCTGTCCATCCGCGACGTCGAGCGCCTGCTCGAATCCTCGTCGGCGGAGGCCCGCATCGACACGATGCAGAAGCTGGCCGGCGATCTGGAGAAAGGCGGGCTGACCGACGCCGAACGGTCGCTGGCGCTGGAGGTCATGCACTGCTTCGCCGCTGACGCCCAGGTGGCGGTGCGCGAGGCCGTGGCCTGGCAGATCCGCAACAACGCCATGCTGACCGCGGAACTGGCCGAGCGGCTGGTGAAGGACGTGGCCCGCGTGGCCTTTCCGATCCTGCGCGACGCCGGGAGCCTCAGCGACGAGCTGCTGCTCGACGTGTTGGCCGACCCCGACGCCGGCAAGCACATGGCCGTCGCCAACCGCCACACCGTGTCGGCGCGGGTGGCTGGGGCGGTCGTCGAGACCGGCAACGTCGCGGTGGTGACCGCGCTGCTGCGCAACCCCGGCGCGGAGCTGGCGGAACCGGCGCTGCACCGGGCCTTGGACCGCTTCGGCCGCGTGCGCATGGTCAGCGAGGCGGCGGCGACCCGTCCCGGCCTGCCGCTGGCCGTGGTGGAGCGGCTGGTCGCCTTCGTCTCCGACGCGGTGCGCGCCACGCTGGCCCACAGCCATGGCCTGTCCAAGGATCTGGTGGACCGGCTGGCCAACCGCGGGCGCGAGTCGGCGACGCTGCGGCTGCTGCGCCCGGCGCTCCGCGGCTCGGAGGATGTGGAGGCGGTGGCCCGCTGGCTGCACGCCAACGGACGCTTCACCGCGGCGCTGCTGTTCCGCGTGCTGTGCGCGGGCGACGTGGCGCTGTTCGCGGCGGGGCTGGGAGCGAAGGCCGGCATCCCGGCGGAGAACGCCCGCAAGCTGGCCTGGGACGACGGGGCGCTGGGGCTGCGGGCGGTGCTGAAGAAGGCGTCGGTCGCGCCGGTCCTGGTGCCGCCTTTCCAGGTGGCGATCGCCACGGCCAAACGCATGGGCTACGAGGGCAGCGACAACCGCCGCGACGATTTCCAGGCGGAGGTCATGGCCGACCTGTTCGCCGCCCTGACCCCGACCAACGAGTGGGCGGTGGACGAGTTGCTGTTGCAGCTCTTCGACGGCGCGTCGGACGAGGTGATCGACCGCGCGCTGGATCAGGCGGGCTTGCCCTTCGCGCCGGTGCGCGGGACGGGGACGTGAGGGTGCGGATGGGGCGACGCTTGCCCCCACCCTGACCCTCCTCCGCTGGGCGGGGGAGGGAAGGGGCCCGCGGCGAAGCCGTGGGAAGGGTGGGGGCCTCGCTAGATAACCCCCTCCGGCACCAGCACCTTCCCGCAAATGTCCCGCGCCTTCTCGAAGCGGTCCGGCGCGGCGGAGCGTGCCAGCAGTCCCTCTCCAAAGATGAACGAGTAGAAGAGATACGCCCGCGCGAAGGCGTCGTCGGAATCCAACCCCATGCCAGCGAACAGCTCCGACACGCAGCGCAGGCGTTCGCGGTCGACCTCCGCCACGATCTCGGACGCGCGGGGGTCGCGGCGCGCCCAGTCGCGCATCGCCAACTCTATGGCGATGCCGCGCGGGTTGTTGCTGCCGCCGTACAGCGACAGCACGTAGCGCAAGCCCTCGGCGGGCGTGCGGCCGTCCAGCCGGGTCTGCGCCTTGATCGCCTCGATGCGGCCGGTCTTCCAGCCTTCCAGCATCGCCTCCACCAGCTCCATCCGGTCGCGGAAGTGCCAGTAGAAGCTGCCCTTGGTCACCTTCAGCCGCTTGGCCAGAAGCTCGACCCGCACCTGCTCGACGCCGCCCTCCGCCAGGGCGGAAAAGGCGGCGGACAGCCAGGATTCACGGTTCAGCGTCTTCGCTTCCATCGGCAACACTCCGGAGACCATACGGCAGCGTATCGATTCGCCGTTGGCCTGTCCAGAATCCGCCGGGTGGAAACAGTGCCGGACCTTATCCGGATGTGGCCGGAGAAGGAAAGCCAGGCGCGCCTCAGCGCGCCTTTGCCGCGATAAACAGCTCCTTGTGGGCGTCGCGCAACAGGTTCTTCTGCACCTTGCCCATGGCGTTGCGCGGCAGCTCGTCCATGAAGAAGACGCGCTTGGGCACCTTGAAGTTGGCGAGCTGCTCCTTGCAGACGGCGATCACCGCCGCCTCGTCCGGGGTGGCGCTGCCGGGCTTGCGCAGGACGACGGCGGTCACCGCCTCGCCGAAGTCGGGGTGAGGTAGGCCGACCACCGCCGATTCGACCACGCCGTCGATGCCGTCGATCACCGTCTCGACCTCCTTCGGGTAGACGTTGAAGCCGCCGGAGATGATGAGGTCCTTGGCCCGCCCGACGATGTGCACATAGCCGCGCCCGTCCACCTTGCCGACGTCGCCGGTGATGAAGAAGCCGTCCGGCTTGATCTCCTGCTTCGTCTTTTCGGGCATCCGCCAATAGCCGGAGAAGACGTTCGGCCCAGCCACCTCGATGATGCCGATGTCGTCGGTGCCGAGGCTGGCACCGGTCTCCGGGTTGACGACGCGCACCGAGACCTCGGGCAGCGGGAAGCCGACCGTGCCGGGGATGCGGTCGCCGTCCAGCGGGTTGGAGGTCAGCATGCCGGTCTCCGTCATGCCGTAGCGCTCCAGGATGGCGTGGCCGGTGCGGGCGGAGAACTCCTTGTGCGTGTCGGCCAGCAGCGGCGCCGAGCCGGAGACGAACAGTCGCATGTGCGCCGTGGCCTCGCGCGTCAGGCCGGGATGGGCGAGCAGGCGGGTGTAGAAGGTCGGCACGCCCATCATCACCGTGGCGCGCGGCAGCAGCCCCATCACTTGCTCGGCGTCGAATTTCGGCAGGAACAGCATGGAGGAGCCGTTCAGCAGCACGCAGTTGGTCGCCACGAACAGGCCGTGCGTGTGGAAGATCGGCAGGGCGTGCAGCAGCACGTCGTCCGGCTGGAAACCCCAGTATTTGTGCAGCGTCAGCGCGTTGGAGCCGAGGTTGCGGTGGCTCATCATCGCGCCCTTCGACCGCCCGGTGGTGCCGGAGGTGTAGAGGATCGCGGCGAGATCGTCGGCCTCGGCCGGGACGGTCGCGAAGTCCGCGCCCTTGCCGGCGGCCTGCTCCGGCAGCGTGCCCTCGCCGTGGGTGCCGAGCGTCAGCAGATGGGCGACCTTGGCCTTGTCGGCGACCTCGCGCAGCGCGTCGGCGGATTCGGGTCGGGCGACGAAGACGTGCGGCTCCGCGTCGGTCAGGAAATACTCGACCTCCGCCTTCGTGTAGGCCGGGTTCAGCGGCAGGAAGACGCCGCCCGCCCGCACGGTGGCGAGGTAGAGGATGATGTTCTCGACCGACTTCTCCACCTGCACGGCGACCCGATCGCCCTTCTTCAGGCCGAGGTCAGCGAGCAGGTTGGCGTAGCGGCCGGTCAGGGCTTCAAGGTCGCCGTAGGTGACGGTGCGCGCCTTGTCGGTGCCGGGCTCGGTCTCGGCGAAGGGGCGGCTGCGGTCCGCCGGAAAACGGGAGCGGAACAGCTCGAACAGATTGCCACCCACCAGATTGCCACCCGCTTCGGACATCGTTTTTCCCTCCATGCACCCGGTGATCCGGTGTCCAGGCTTTAGCACAGGCGCATGCCGCCGGCCACAGCTTTGTATACGTAAGGACGGGCTATTGTATTTCGTTTCCGCCCATGATGGACACGAATTCGGTGAAGATGTCGATCTGGATGGTCACATGCCGCCGCATGGCGGCGTAGGCGGCCTCCGGCTCGCCGGCCAGGATCGCCTCCACCACGTCATCATGCTCCGTGAAGCTGTCCTTGACGCGGTTGGGGTGGTTGAGCTGGTAGCGGCGGTAGGGGGCCAGCCGGGCGAACAGCCCCCGCGCGATCTCCTGCAGCGGCTCGTTGTGGCTGCCGGCCTGCACCGCCTCGTGGAAGGAGCGGTTGACCGCGTAGTAGGCGTCCAGCTCCCGCGCCTCCATATGCGCCTTCGAGGTGTCGTGCAGGCGCTTCAGGGCCTCCTTTTCCTCCTCCGACATGCGGCGGGCGGCGAAGCGGGCGCAGAGTCCCTCGATTTCCGACATCACCTCGAACATCTGGACCATGCGGTGCAGCTTCAGCGGCGCCACCACCGCCCCCTGGCGCGGCTGCTTCTCCACCAGCCCGGCGTGGACGAGCTGGAGGATCGCCTCGCGGATCGGGGTGCGGGAGATGTTGAAGCGCTGGGCGAGGCTTTCCTCGTCCAGCCGGGTTCCGGGGCGCAGCCGGCCCAGGAAGATGTCCTCTTCGATGGCGAGCCGCACCTCGTCGGCGCGGGTGGCGCTTTTGTCGGCGGTCTTGCCGGCGGCAATCCGGTCGCTCATCCCGAGCGTGTCCCCTTCCTCGTCCGCGGCCTTCCGCCGCCCCTGTCTCTGTATACAAGAGATGGACAGCGGGTATCCAGCATGATAGTCCTTCCACCCAACAATGAGAACCGGAGATCCGCCTTGGACTCCGGGCCACTGCGGTTCTGGGGAGGATGCGCATGGATTTTGCGCTTTCAGAGGAGCAGCAGGCGTTCCGCGACACGGCGCGCGACTTCGCGCAGCAGGAAATGGCGCCGAACGCCGCGCACTGGGATGAAAACAGCGTCTTTCCCGTCGACACCCTGCGGCAGGCCGCCGCACTCGGCTTCGCCGGGATCTATGTGGGGGAGGAGTTCGGCGGCTCCGGACTCGGGCGGCTGGACGCGGCGCTGATCTTCGAGGAGTTGTCGGCGGCCTGCCCGTCCACGGCGGCCTACATCTCCATCCACAACATGGCCTCCTGGATGATCGACCGCTTCGGCAACGCGGAGCAGCGTGAGCGCTTCCTGCCGGGGCTGACCAGCATGGAGCGTTTCGCCAGCTATTGCCTGACCGAGCCGGGGGCGGGGTCCGACGCGGCCTCGCTGCGCACGCGGGCGGAGCGGGACGGCGACCATTACGTGCTGAACGGCTCGAAGGCCTTCATCTCCGGCGGCGGCACGTCGGACGTCTATGTCTGCATGGTCCGCACCGGCGAGCCCGGCCCCAAGGGCATCTCCTGCATCGTCGTGGAAAAAGGCACGCCCGGCCTGTCCTTCGGAAAGCAGGAGCACAAGCTCGGCTGGAAGAGCCAGCCGACCTCGGCGGTCATCTTCGAGAACTGCCGCGTCCCTGTCGCCAACCGCATCGGCGAGGAGGGGGAGGGCTTCCGCATCGCCATGAAGGGGCTGGACGGCGGCCGCCTGAACATCGCCGCCTGCTCGGTCGGCGGAGCGCGCTTCTGCCTGGAGCAAGCCATCGCCTACACCACGGAGCGCAAGCAGTTCGGCAAGCCGCTGAACGCCTTCCAGGCGCTTCAGTTCAAGCTGGCCGACATGGCGACGGAGCTGGACGCCGCCCGGCTGATGCTGCACCGCGCCGCCGCCAGCCTCGACGCCGGATCGCCGGAGGCCACCGCCCATTGCGCCATGGCCAAGCGCTTCGCCACCGACGCGGGGTTCCAGGTGGTGAACGAGGCGCTGCAGCTTCACGGCGGCTACGGCTACATCAAGGAGTACCCGATCGAGCGGATTTTCCGCGACCTGCGGGTTCACCAGATTCTCGAAGGCACCAACGAAATCATGCGCGTCATCATCGCCCGCCATCTGACCGGCGGCTGACGGCAGCGCAATAAGACGGCATCAAAAAGACGAGGGGAAACGCAATGGCGACGATCGCCTTTATCGGGCTGGGCAACATGGGTGCGCCGATGATGCGCAACCTGCTGAAGGCCGGCCACACCGTCCTGGCCTTCGACCTGTCGGAGGCCGCCTGCACCGCCGCGCGCGACGCCGGCGCAACCATCGCCACCGGCCCCGGCGCCGCGGCGGGGGAGGCCGAAGTGGTCGTGACCATGCTGCCCGCCGGCAAGCATGTGCGCGAGGTCTACACGGCGCCGGACGGCATCATCGCCAAGGCCAAGCCGGGCAGCCTGTTCATCGACAGCTCCACCGTGGACGTCGACAGCGCCCGCGCCGTCGCTGCGGCGGCGGAAGCGGCGGGTCACGCCATGGTCGACGCGCCGGTGTCGGGCGGCGTCGGCGGGGCCGAGGCGGCGACGCTGACCTTCATGGTCGGCGGCAGCGACACCGCCTTCCGCCGCGCCGAGCCGATCCTGTCGGCGATGGGCAAGGCCATCGTGCACACCGGCGGGCCGGGCAACGGCCAAGCGGCGAAGATCTGCAACAACATGATCCTCGGCATCTCGATGCTCGGCGTGTCGGAAGCCTTCGCGCTTGCCGAGAAGCTGGGGCTGGACTCGCAGAAGCTCTTCGACGTGGCCTCGAAGTCGTCGGGCCAGTGCTGGTCGCTGACCAGCTATTGCCCGGTGCCGGGTCCGGTCCCGACCTCCCCGGCCAACCGCGACTACCAGCCGGGCTTCGCCGCGGCGCTGATGCTGAAGGACCTGAAGCTGGCGGTAGAGGCCGGGCAGAGCACCGGCAGCCCGCTGCCGCTCGGCGGCGAGGCTGCGCAGATGTATGCGCTGTTCTGCAACGCCGGCTTCGGGGGCAAGGATTTCTCCGGCATCGTCAATCTGCTGCGCGGGAAGTCTTGAGGCCGGGCGCTTGGGCGCTGTGTCCGTAGAGGACAGCGCCCGAACCGTCCCCGAACAGCGCCAGCAAACCGTCGCCCAGCGCACCGCGCCAAGCGAACAGGTCGTGCCCGGCGGCATAGTCGCGGTAGGCGACCTCGTAGCCTTTGGCCTCCAGCACATCCCGCAGGTGGCGGGAGGTTTCAAGGATGCCGATCTCGCCGTCGCCTCCGGCTTCGAACAAGCCGGCGCTGAGGAAAAAACGCACCGGGCGGCGATCGCGCGACGCCACCAGACCGGCCATATGCTCCGGACGGTCCGGCGGCGCATCGGCCGGATGCCACCAGAAGGAGCCGGACATGGAAAGCGCGTTTCCAAACCGGTCCGGACGGGCCAGCGCCGCGGACACCGCCGCCAGACCGCCATAGCTGGACCCGGCCAGAACCGTCCGGTCGGGCCGGGACCGGATGCTCGCCCGCTCCCTCAACCAGGGAAGAAGCTCGTCGGCGAGCATCGTGGCGAAAGCGGGATTGGCTGGCAATTCGCGTTCCCGCGCTTCGGCGGTTGGGTTGGCGATGAAAACGGCGACGGTCGGCGGCAGACGGCCACCGCCGGTCAGCCGGTCGAGCATGGTTGGAACCGGCGCGCGCCGGTCGAGATAGTCCGGCCCGTCGAACAGCAGCAGCAGAATGGTGTCCTTGCCCGCCGGATCGACACCGGGCGGTGCGTAGACCGTAACGTTGCGCGTGTTGCCCAGAATGCGGCTGGTGAAGCGTTCCGCGATGAGCCGTCCTGCCGGTTCGGCCCAAACGCTTTCCAGTCCGGGCTGGAGCGGGGCGTCGGGCAGCTCCACCAGGGAAACCTGATTGTAGCGATCGGGGGCGTCGGACGGCCAGGGACGGTGATTCAACGGATCGGCCTGAAGCTGCGCCAGGATCGCCATCCGGCATTCGCGGCAGGTGCCGGGAAAGTCCGGCACGTCGGGCGCGATCTGGTAGGACAGGCGGGTGGAGACGGGGACGATGAAGCTCTTGAACCAAACGTCGCTCTGGCCCAGCCGTTCGAGATTTTCATGGTTGGATGTCGGCCCCCCGAGCAGGCGCACGTTGCGGCGGGCGCCCCGCGCCAGGAAGGTCATTGCGACCTGGCCCGATCCGGGCGCGTCCTTCAATGGTTCCACCAAGGGCGTGCCGCGCCGGGCCACGTCCTGCCAGAAGGCATCGGTGCTGCCGCCGCGCTTCACCGTTTCCGCCAGAGCGGCGATGGTCGGGCTCAGGTGCCCCTGACGGACGGGATGCTGGTCCGCCACGGCGATGCGGCGGGTCAGCGTCAGCCGATAGCCGCCGGACGCGGGCAGCGTGACGCGCAGCGCCGCCATGCCGGGCTTGGTGACGAAACGGAAGACCTCCCGCCCCGCCGTGCCGTTCAGCAGCAGACGGATGGGGCGTCCGTCCTGGTCGATCAGCCGCAGATCCGCAACGTCCGCTCCTGAATCGAGAACGCCTTCCACATAGTCGCCATCATCGAGCTCCAGGGAATGGACGGCATCGCGCTCCGTCCCGGAGACAGGAACGTCAAGGACAAGCGGGGAGCGGTCCGGCATCACCGCGCAACCGTTCGGAACCATCATCACGACTCCCAGGACCATCAGGCGTTTCACGCGTTCCATGAGCATCCGGCGCGTCATCCGCCTACCGCAGCACGGGCCGGTTCCGCGTCAGTGGCCGTCGTCGCGATCACCCGGTCGAGCAAGGGCCCGACGATCCGAAGCGAGGCCGGCGCGATGATGTCCTCATGCGAGCAATGGGGCAGGCGGTGGACGGACAGGTGTCCGACGCGGCCTGTCCAGCTTCCCTCGGGGTCGATTTCCGGCGGGATCGACTTCTCGGCCACGAACAGCGTCAGTTCGCCGTCGTAAGCGGGGGTGCGGGCCTTCGAGAGAACCCGGACGGCGTCCTTGTAGTTGCCGAAGATGTGGCCGAACATCTCCACCTTCTCCCGCCGCAGATCCTCGTCCATCACGTCGGCCAGGGCGTCGCCCAGGAACTGTTCCTGCTCGCGCTCGGCCGCCCGGTCGGCGTCGGTGCGGCCCAGCCCGCTCCAGTCGTGGGCCTCCGCCGGGTAGGTGTCGAGCAGGCCGAGGAAGTCCACCCGCTCGCCCATCCGTCGCAGCCGCACCGCCAGGCCGTAGGCCACCGTTCCGCCCAGCGAATAGCCCAGCAGATGGTACGGTCCATGCGGCTGCACCTCGCGCAGGATGGCGAGCTGGCGGTCGCACAGCGCGTCAAGGTCGGCGCTGAGCGCCAGCGGGCCGTTGGGGCGCGGCGATTGCAGGCCGACGATGGGCCGGTCGCCGCTCAGGTAACGCGACAGCACGCTGTACTGCCAGGACAGGCCCGAGCCCGGATAGAGGCAGATCAGCGGCGGCCCCGACCCGTCGCGCAAGCGGATCACCGGCGCGAAACCGAGATTCGCCGGTTCGTCCCGCCCGCCCGCTTCCGTCAGTTGGGTTTTGGCCAGCAGGGCGGCCAGCCGGGCGACGGTGGGGGCGACCATGATCTGGCTGACCGCCACCGGCTGGCCCAGGTCGCGGCGGATGCGCGCCGCCAGCCGCATCGCCAGCAGCGAATGGCCGCCGATGGCGAAGAAATCGTCGTCCGCGCCGACCCGCTCCAACTCCAGCAGTTCGGCGAAGAGGACCGCCAGACGGCTTTCCAGCCCCGGCGCCGGTGGACGGCCCGACAAGGTCGCCTGGGTGCCCGCCGCGGGGAGGGGCAGGGCCTTGCGGTCCAGCTTGCCGTTCGGCGACAGGGGCAGGGCGGCCAGCGTCACATAGGCGGCGGGCAGCATGTGCGGCGGCAGTGTGTCCCGCAGGGCGGCGCGGATGGCGGCCTCGTCCACCGTTTGCCCCGCCGCCGGGACGAGATGGGCGACGAGCTGGCGCCGGTCCATGCCCGGCTCGGACCCGCCGTCGCCCAGCGCCACGGCGGACACCACCGCCTGGGCCACGCCGGGCAGGGCGGCCAGCGCGCTTTCGATCTCGCCCAGCTCGATGCGCTGGCCGCGGATCTTCACCTGATGGTCGGTGCGGCCCAGATATTCGACCGAGCCGTCCGGCAGCCAGCGGGCGAGGTCGCCCGTGCGGTACATGCGCCGACCCGGATCGAAGGGATCGGCGACGAAGCGCGACGCGGTCAGGCCGGGCCGCCCGAGATAGCCGATGGCGAGCTGGTCGCCGCATAGATGCAGCTCCCCCACCGCGCCCGGCGGCACCGGTCGCAGGGCGTGGTCGAGGATGCGGAGCTGCGTGTTCCACACCGGCTTGCCGATGGGAACCCCGCCGTCCCCCTCGATCCAGGCGCCTGACGCCGGGCAACAGGTGACGTCCACCGCCGCCTCGGTCGGGCCGTAGAGGTTGTGCAGCTCCGCGCCGAAGCGGTCGGCGAAGGCGCGCGACAGGCTCCGCCCCAGCGCCTCGCCGCTGCAGAAGACGCGGGTCAGGCTGGTGCACATGGGGGCGTCGGGACCGTGGCTTTCGATCACGCTGGCGGTGAACAGGGCCAGCATCGACGGCACGAAATGGATCGTGGTGATGCGGTGATCCTCGATCAGCCAGACCAGGGCCGCCGGGTCGCGGTGGGCCTCGGGCGGCGCCATGACCAGCCGGGCCCCGACCAGGAAGGACCAGAAGAACTCCCACACCGACACGTCGAAGCCACAGGGCGTCTTTTGCAGGATCGCGTCGTCCGGCCCCAGGGGATACTCGCTCTGCATCCATAGGATGCGGTTGACGATGGCGCCGTGCGACACCGCCACGCCCTTGGGCCGTCCGGTGGTGCCGCTGGTGTAGATGATGTAGGCCGGGTGCTCCGGCGTCAGCTCGTCCGCAAGGACAGGCGATTCATCCACCACGCGGGCCACCGCCCCGCCGTCCTCATCGACGAACAGCACCGGCACCGCGTCGCCGAACAGCGGGCGCGAGGCCGCATCGGTCATCAGCACCCGCGGGCGGGCGTCGGACAACATGAAGGCCAGCCGCTCCGCCGGGTAGCCGAGGTCGAGCGGCAGATAGGCCGCTCCCGCCTCGATGACCGCCAGGATCGACAGGCTGAGGGACGCGGAGCGCGGCACGCCCACCGCCACCACATCGCCAGGACGCACCCCCAGGGTGCGCAGTTGCCCGGCCAGAGCGGTCACCCGCCGCCGCACCGCGCGGAAGGTCAGGCTCTCCCGCTCATCCTCCAGCGCAACGGCGTCCGGCGTGCGCGCCGCCTGCGCGACGAGGAGGTCGCGCAGCGTGGTCCGGGGCACCGCCCGCGCGGTGGCGTTCACCGCAGCAAGGTGCCGCCGCTCCCCCTCCGTCAGGGTCGGCAGGGCGGCCACGGGCGTCCCGGGATGGCGGATCAGCGTGGTCAGCAGGCCGCGGACCCGCTCCGCCAGCGCCGCCGCGTCGGGGACCGCGCCGCGGTTCTCCACCAGCAGGGTCAGTTCCCGACCCGGCAGGACCAGAAGGGCCAGCGGGTAGTGGCTGTAGCCGCGGTTGTGGACGCCGGAAACGCGGACGCCGCCGAGGTCGAGGGCCTCGTATCCGCTGTCCGGGTAATTCTCCACGACCAGCAGGGTGTCGAACAGCGCGGCGCCGCCCGCCGTCGCCTGAAGCTCCGACAGGCCCAAGCCGTCGTGCTCCATCAGCGCGATGTGGCGTTCCTGAATGGCGGGAAGCTGCGGCCACAGCGGTCGCGCCGGGTCCAGCGCCACCCGCACCGGCAAGGTGTTCAGGAACAGGCCGACTTGCTTCTCCAGGCCAGGAACGGCGGCGGAGCGCCCGGAGACCGGCGTGCCGAACAGCACGTCGTCGCACCCCGCCAGATTGCTCAGCACAAGCGCCCACACCGCCTGCATCAGCGCGTTCAGCGTCAGCCCCTCCGCCCGCAGCCGGTAGAGCAGGGCGTCGGTCAGCTCCGCCGGCAGGGCCAGCTCCGACTCCTCCATCGGCGTGTCGCCGCCGGACCGGGCCGGGTCGAACAGGACGGTCGGGGTGGCCCCGGCCAGCGCAGCGCCCCAGGCGTCCCGGCTCGCGGCCCGGTCGCGGGCCAGCAGGCCGTGGACCACCGCCGGATAGCCGATGGCCAGGGGCGTCAGCGCGTCGGGACCCTGTCCATAGGCGGTCAACAGGTCGCGCAGCAGCAGCGGCGTGGACCAGCCATCGACCACCAGATGATGCACGGCGATCAGCAGCCGATGACGGTCGGGCGCGGTGCGGACGAGGATGGCCTTCACAAGACCCAGGAAACGGTCCGTCGGGTTGGCGCGCTCCGCCGCCGTGGCCTCGATGCGGGCCAGTTCCGCGGCGCGGGCCTCCGGTGTCATGCCCGACAGGTCGTGCCGCTCGAAGGGCCACAGCCCGGCGCTGCCGTCCGGCAGGGTGGGGATGACCAGCAGCGGCTCGCCGTGGGCGTCATGGTCGAACAGCCCGGCAAGCTGCGGGTGACGGCGCAGCACCGCGTCGAAGGCCCGCCCTAACCGCTCCGCGTCCAGCGGCCCGTCGAGGTCGAGAGCGGTGAAGGCGTTGTAGGCGCTGGCCTTTCCGCCGAGCTGGCTCTGGAACAGCATGCCCTTCTGCAAAGGCAGCAGCGGCACCGCCGCGGCGACCGGGCCGTGACGGACCTCCAGCGCCGTCCGATCGACGGCGGACGGCGCTGTGGCGGTCCGGCTTTCCACAACCAGCGCCTTCAGGGCGAGCGCCATGCGCCGCGGGTCGCGCCCGGCGAAGACGTCGCGGGGGCGCAGCTCGAACCCGTGGACGCGCAGGGCGCTGCCCAGCGCGATGGCGCTGATGCTGTCGCCGCCAAGCGCGAAGAAATCGGCATCCGCGCCCACCGACGGCAACTGCAGAACCGTCGCCATGGCGCGGCAGAGCAGAGCCTCCGCCGGGGTGGCGGGGGCAGCACCGCCGCTCTCCGCCGCCGGGGCGGGCAGGCGCGCCCGGTCCACCTTGCCGTTGACGGTCAGCGGGAAGGCGTCCAGCACCACCAGCGCCGAGGGCACCATGTAGTCGGGCAACCGCTCGCGCAGTCCATGCAGCAGGTCGCGGGACGTCCGATCCGCCCCCTCGGCCAGGGTGCAGTAGGCGATCAGCCGATGGCTGGCGTTCACCGCCTCCGCCACCACCAGCGCGCCCGACACGCCGGGCAGGCGGTGCAGAGCGGCCTCCACCTCCGGGATTTCGATGCGGTAGCCGCGGACCTTGATCTGGTGGTCGGCGCGCCCGATGAAGTCGATCTGCCCGTCGGCGGTCCAGCGCACCAGATCGCCGGTGCGGTAGAGCCGCCCACCCGATCCGAACGGATCGGCGACGAAGCGCTGGGCGGTCAGTCCCGGACGGCCCACATAGCCCGCCGCCAGACCGGCGCCGCCGATGTACAGCTCACCCACGGCGCCCACCGGCACCGGGCGCAGCCGGGTGTCCAGCACATGGACCCGCACATTGCCGACCGGCCGCCCGACCACCGGGCGCTCGGCCGCCGTGACGGGCGCGCGCAGCGTGTCCACCGTGTTCTCGGTCGGCCCGTAGAGATTCACCGCCATCAGGTCGGCATGGCCGCGCAGCTCCGCCCACAGGGCGGGGGAGGCCGCCTCGCCGCCGATCAGGATCAGCGTCGGCTGGTGATGGCCCGGCTCCATCAGGCCGCAAGCCAGCATCTGCGCGCAGAAGGACGGCGGCAGATCCATGGCGTCGATGCGCCGGCTCCGCACCTCCCGCACCAGCGCGTGGGCGTCGCGCCGCATCTCCTCGTCGAAGACGTGAAGCTCCTGCCCCAGCAGCATCCAGAAAATCTGCAGCCAGGAGGAATCGAAGGCGAAGGAATGGGTGTGCGCGGCCCTGAGGACGCGCGACCCATGGCGGCGCCGGACGGCCTCCAGCGCCGGGCCATAGACCGTCGCCGTGTGGGACAGCAGCAGGTTCAGCAGTGCGCCGTGGGTGTTCATCACCCCCTTCGGGCGCCCGGTGGAGCCGGAAGTGAAGATGATGGTGGCGACGTGGCCGGGTCGCAGGGGCGCCTTGCGCTCCGCCGCCGCGATGGGGCCGCCGGGCAGGGCGGCGCAGGCGGCCAGCAGGTCGGCGTCGTCCAGGCACAGCGCCTCCAGTCCGGCGGGTAAGCGCCCGGCCACCGAGGCCCAGGTCAGCGCGCAGCGCGGCCCGGCATCCTCGCACATCATCGCCAGCCGCTCGGTGGGGTAGTCGAGGTCCAGCGGCAGGTGGGTGGCGCCGCTCGCCAGCACGGCCAGCATGGCGACCACCGCGTCGGCGGAGCGCGGAACCGCCACCGCCACCACGTCGCCGGGGCCGACGCCGCGAGCGATCAACAGGCGCGCCAGCCGCGACACCGCGCCCGACAGCTCCGCGAAGGGGATGCGGGTGTCGCCGAACACCAGCGCCGTGGCCTCCGGGGTCTCGGCGGACTGGCGGTCCAGAACCTCCACCAGGGTCTCCGGGCGCTCCGGCGCGGCGAAGACGGGGCCGCTGGACCAGCCGGCGATGGCCGTTTCCTCCTCCGCATCCATCACCGGCAAGGCGTCCAACGGGGCGCCGGTCACAGCGGCGTCGAGCAGCCGGATCAGGCGCCGGGCGTGGCGGGCCAGTTCGCCCACTGCGTAGCGGGTGCGGTCGGCGCGCAGCTCCAGCGCGATGCTGCCGCCGCGGGTCATCAGGCCGAATTCGAAGTCGTCCACCGGGCCGGTCGCCAGATGGTGGGTGACCGCCTCCACGCCCGCGAAGTCCAGGTCGTAATCGAACAGGCGGTAATTGACCACCGGGCCGTAGAGCGCCTTGCCCGACCCGACCTGCCCCAGGTCGCGGGGGATGCGCTCCGCGTCATAGCGCTGATGCCGGCGCGCTTCCCGCAGCGCGGCCCGCACCCGACCGGCGGCCTCGGCCAGCGTGCCGGCGCCGGTCAGGTCGATGCGCACCGGCAGGACGTTGACCACCGGCGCCATGGCATGGACGGCGGCGGAGCCCATGCGCCGCATGAAGGGCACGCCCACCACCGGGCGGGGATCGCCGGACAGCCGGTGCAGATAGACGGCGATGCCGGCCATCGCCAGATCGGCGACCGACACGCCGCAAGTCTCCGCCAGCTTGCCAAGCGCGCGGGCCAGCGGGTCGGGCAGGGCGGCGGCGTGGGCCACCACCTCCGACGTCGCCTGCTGCTCGGTCGGCTTGGCGCCTTGGACGGAGAGGGTCAGCGGCGCTGGAAAGTCCCGGCACAGCCCGCTCCAGTAGGCGCGGTCGCGGACCAGCGCGTCGGACTCGAGATAGGCCGCTTCCTCCTCCGCCACCGCGGCGACGGAGACGAAGGGGCAGGGGGCCGGCGTCCGCCCCTCGACAGCCGCGCCGTAGAGATCGGCGATGCGGCGGGTCAGCGCGTTGAAGCTGTAGCCGTCCAGCATGATGTGATGGTAGCGCTGGTACCAGATCCACCGCGGCGCTCCATCCGCCCCGGTGACGTCGAACAGGATCTGGCGGCACAGAGGACGGTCGCCGTCGGCGGGCAGGTCGTCGGCCAGATCGTCGGCCATGACGGCGCGCGCCGCCTCTTCCGGGTCGGGAACGCTGGTCAGATCGATGCGCTCCGGCTCCGCCGCCGCGTTGCCGCCGCCCAGAATCTGGACGACGCGGCCGTCCAGCTCGGCGAAGCGCGCGGTCACCGTGTCGGCCTCCGCCAGCCCGTCGCGGATGGCCCGCGACAGGCGCACGGCGTCGATGGCGCCGTTCAGCTCGACGGCGTGGGCGATGACATAGGCGTTCTTCCGGGCCGCGACCTGATCCGCCAGCCAGATGCCCAGTTGCGTGCCCAGGAGGGGGATGATGCGCATGGCCCTGTCCTCGTGAGTGCTTTGAAAAGCCGTCAGGCGGCGGCGGGGGTGAGGTCGGTCCAGGCGGCCTCGATGTGGTCGAGGCAGGCGGCGCGCCCGGCGGGGCCGAAGACGGCGGTCCAGCCCTCCGGCACCGCGGCGAAGCACGGCCACAGGCTGAACTGGCCGGCAGCGTTCGCCAACGCCAGGAAGTCGTGGCGCTCGTCGTCGAAGGGGTTCACATACTGGTCGTTGGTCATCGGGGATGTCCCTGGAATGAAGAGGCTAGCGCCCCAGCGTCGCCCCGCCGTCCACCAGAAGGTCGGCGAGCGTGATGTGGCCGGCGGCGGGGGAGGCGAGGAAGACGACCGTCTCCGCCACGTCGCGCGGCGTGGCGAGCTTGCCGAGCGGGATGCCGAGCTTGTGCTGGCCGGGATTGCCCCGGATGGTCTGCGCCGCACCGTCCGGCCCGCTCCACAGCGCACGCTGCATGGGCGTGTCGGTGGAGCCGGGGGAAACGACGTTGCAGCGCACGCCGTGGGGCGCCAGCTCCAGCCCCACCGCCATGGTCAGGCTGGTCAACGCCGCCTTCGACGCGCCGTAGGCGGCCATGCCGATCCGCGGCACATGGGCGGCGTTGGACGACACGCTGACGATGGCGCCGCCCTTCCCGCCGTTTTTGAAGGCCGGGATCACCGCCCGCATCATGTGGAAGGGACCGGCCACGTTGACGGCGAAGCTGTCGTGCCAGTCGGCGTCGGTCATCGCCTCCACCGGCCCCATGCGCAGGATGCCGGCGACGTTGGCCAGGACGTCGATCCGCGTGCCCTCGGCGAACAGCGCTTCGCAGGTTCCGGCGACCGCGCCGGCGTCGGCGATGTCCAGCGGCACGGCGCGGTAGGGCCGCTCGCCGCTATCCTCGCCGCCGTCATGCCAGTGGCGGTCGAAGGCGACGACGATGGCGCCGCGGGCGTGGAACAGGTCGGCCACGGCCCGCCCGATCCCTTGCCCGGCGCCGGTCACCCAGACGGTCCGGCCCGCGACGTCCGTCATGCCGCCACGCGCCCGGACGCGGCCAGACGGGGTTCGATCAGCGCCCACCAGCCGTTGATGCTCGGCTGCGCGGCCAGCTCGGCGAAGCCGATCTCGACCCCCGCGGCCTTCCAGCGGTCCACCACCTGCATCACCGCGATGGAGTCGAGGCCGAAGTCCATCAGGTTGTCGTCGTCGCCCGGCACGTCGTCGAGCGAAGCCAGCAGGATGCGCCGCAGCCCTTCCTTGCTCAGCACCGCCGCGGGAGCGGCCAGCAGGCTGTCGGAATGGATGGTCCGCCCGGCGTTGCGGGCGACGTAGCGCAGCGCCATCATGTGATCCTCGCGCGAGAAGTCGGCGATGGCGTCGGCGATCAGGAAGGGCTTGATGCCGCGCATGAAGGCGTCCAGCGCCGTCTGCATCACGCCGATGTGCGCGTAGATCCCGCAGATCAGGAGCTGGTCGCGCCCGGACTCCGCCATCATCTCGGCCAGTGGCGCGCGGAAGAAGGCGCTGTAGCGCCATTTGGTCAGCACACGGTCGTCGGCGTCCGGGGCCAGCGGGGCGACGATGCCCGCCAGATCCGGCTTGGCCGTCAGACCCGGCCCCCACATGTCGTTCAGCAGGCCGCGGTCGGCGTCGGACTGCACCGGCGGCTGGGCCGTGTAGACGACCGGCGCGCCCAGCGCCTTCAGATGGCGCTTCAGCCGGACGATCCGGTCGATGCACCCGACGATGGCCGGGTTCGCCGCGCCGTAGAAGCCGACGAAATAGTCCTGCATGTCGTGGATCAGCAGGACCGCGCGGGCGGGGTCGACGCTCCAGGACACCTTGTCCTGCGGCAGGTCCGCCGCGGTGGGCAGGGCGTAGGGGGCGATGGATCGGATGGTCATGATGCGGTCGTTTCCATGGATGCGTTGTCTTGGCGCGCACGCTCGCGCAGGGTCTGCTTGTCGACCTTGCCGACGGCGGTCTTGGGCAGGTCCGGGACGAAGACGAAGCGGTCGGGCAGCTTGAAGTCGGCCAGCCCGTGGCCGCGCAGGAAGCGGCGCAGCTCCGACGGCTTGGTGCCGGGCGGGGCGATCACGAAGGCGCAGGACCGCTCGCCCATCAGCGCGTCGGGCATGGCGACGACGGCGGCGTGGCCCACCGCGGGGTGGGCGGCCAGCAGGTCTTCGACCTCCTGCGCGTCGATCTTCTCGCCGCCGCGGTTGATCTGGTCCTTGTTGCGCCCGCAGACGACGAGGTTGCCGCCCGGCGCCAGGCTGACCAGATCGCCGCTGCAATAGAATCCCTCGGCGTCGAAGACGCGGGCGTTGTGCGCGTCGGCCTTGTAATAGCCGCGGAAGGTGTAGGGGCCACGGGTCCACAGTTCCCCCACCGCGCCGGGTGGGACCGGGTGGCCCGCGGCGTCGAGGATGCGGATCTCGTCGTCGGGACTCATCGGGCGGCCCTGGGTGTTGACCACCGTCCAGGCATCGTCGTCGAGCCGCGTGTAGTTCACCAGCCCTTCCGCCATCCCAAAGACCTGCTGGAGACGGCAGCCCAGCCGCTCCGGCACCCGCTCGGCGACGGCGGGGCTGAGCTTGGCGCCGCCCACCTGGACGACCTCCAGGCTCCACAGGTCCTCGGCGCCGCCGGCGGCCTCCAGCCAGACCGACAGCATCGGCGGGACCAGCGCCGCCCAGGTGACCCGGTGGCGCGCGATCAGCGGGAAACAGGTGGCGGGGCTGGGGTCGCCGGCCATCACCACCGTGCCGCCGGCATGGAACACGCCGAGCGCGCCGGGCGAGCTGAGCGTGAAGTTGTGCGGCGCCGGCAGGGCGCAGAGGAAGCGGCAGGACCCGTCCAGCCCGCAGACATCGACGCTGCGGCGGACGCTGTAGAGATAGTCGTCGTGGGTGCGTGGGATCAGCTTCGGCGTGCCGGTGCTGCCACCGGACAGTTGGAAGAAGGCCACGCCGGACGGGTCGGCGGCCAAGTCGGCGGACGGGTCCGGCCCGGCGGCGTCCTCCGCCGGCGCATCGCCATCGGCCCAGGCGAAGCCGCCGATCCCGTCGTCGGACGGCGCGCCGAGCAGGAGCAGCCGTTCCGGCCCGACCATCTGCGCCATCAGGGCGACCAGGGACGGCTCCGCCGCCGGCAGCACGGCCAGCGCCGGCTCGATCTGGCGCGCGTAGGCGGTCAGCTCATAGACGCCGTGGCTGTTCAGCGCGTTGACCGGCACCACCCCGCAGCGCAGCAGGGCGAAGAAAACCAAGTAGAACTCCGCGCGGTTGGGCAGCCGGACCAACGCCGTGTCGCCGGGCCGCAGGCCACGGGCGCGGAAGGCGGCGGCCAGACGGAGCGACAGGCTCTGCAGGTCGGCGTAGCGGAACCGGCGCTCCCCGCAGAGGATCGCGGTGGCCTCCGCCGCAGCACCCCGGTGGCGGTCGATCACGTCGGTCAGCGGGTCGCCGGTCCAGTAGCCCTTGGCGCGGTAGTGCTCCGCGAACGCGGCGGGCCAGGGCGTGAAGGGAATGGTCACGACGCCAACTCCACCGGAAGGTCGGTGTTGGAGGGCTGGGCGGACGCGACGCCAAACAGGTTCAGCATGGTGGTCAGCTTGGCCGCCGTCTCCTCCCACTCCGCCGCCGGGTCGGAGTCCGCGACGACGCCGGCCCCGGCGTAGAGGCGCAGATGCCGGCCCTGGACCAGCCCGCAGCGGATGGACAGCGCCCATTCGCCGTTGCCCCGGCTGTCCATCCAGCCGACCATGCCGCCGTACCAGTTGCGGGCGTAGCCCTCCAGCCGGTCGATGGCGTCGCGGGCGAGGCCGGTCGGCGTGCCGCAGATCGCCGGCGTCGGGTGCAGCGCGTGGGCGAGCCGCAGCGACGACACCGTGGGATCGACCAGCTCACCAGTCAGTTCGGTGGACAGATGCAGCATGGTCGGGGTGCGGATCACGCTGGGCGCGTCCGGAACGGACAACGGGCTGCAATGGCCGGCGAGCGCCGCGCACACGGCATCGACGACGTAGCGGTGCTCCGTCCGGTCCTTCGTGGAGGCGAGCAGGGCGGCGGTGCGCTGGCGCTCCACCTCGGCGGACGGGCTGCGTGGGGCGGACCCGGCCAGCGGATTGCTGACCACGGTCCGCCCGGTCTTGCGGATCAGCAGTTCCGGGCTTGCCCCCACCAGGGTCTGGCCGTAGGCGACCGGGGCCGCGAAGACGTGGGCGCCGGGATTCTGCCGCAGCAGGGCGCGCAGCAGGCGGCCCGGCGCGAAGGCCTCGCGCGCTTCCACGTCGAGCGGGCGCGACAGAACGACCTTCTTCAACGCGGTGTCGCGGAACAGGCCGATGGCCTGGGTCACCGCCGCTTCGAAGGCGTTGCGCCCCACCGTCTCCTCGATGGCTTTCAAAGCGACGGGGTCGGGGTCGGCGGCCATGCGGCCGGCGTCCTCGTAATCGCAATGGTCGGGGATGAACAGGCGGGCGTGCTGGCGTCCGTCGAAGGGGACGGTGCCGACCAGAATGGGATTCTCGACACCCTGGGCCTTGCGGCGGCGGAAGGCGCGGTCCAGCGCTTCCTCCCACCGGCCATCGGCGAAGCTGCGGTCGTCGAGGGCGACGTCGAGCCGCTCATTCACGCCGTAGGCTTTCAGGACGCGGCCGCGCGAGGCGAAGGCGAAATCCGGGTCGGAACGGCCGCCGGGCGGCCGCTCCCCGGTGGGCAGGGGTAGAACGTCCATGGAAACACGAGCCTCCACTGTCCATCCGCCAGGGCGGACGACGTTGACATGTTCGGAAAAAGTGCGCCGCCATCGGTCCGTGTGGGCGCGGGAATCACCACCGGCGTTCTGCCAGGGCCATGAGCGGTGTCCGCATACATATAAATGCGAATGATTCTCATTCGCAATATAGGGATATGTCCAACTCCATGCAAGCGCTTTCTGCAACCGACGCGGGATTTTTCGCTCTCGGAATTAGTCGCCCGCTTCGGCCACCCTCCGGTCGTGCGCCGAAGCGCCCAGCCGGTCGGACAGGCGGAAGACCAGCGACAGCACCACGGGCAGGACCGTCACCGTCACCAGGCTGGAGATCAACAATCCGCACAGCACGACCAGCCCCAGCCCGCGGTACAGCTCCGTCCCGGCGCTGGACACCGCCACCATCGGGATCAGGCCGGCGATGGTCGTCACCGTGGTGATCAGGATGGGGCGCATCCGGCTCTGCAAGGCGTCGGCGATGGCCTCCGCCCCGGACATGCCGTGCGTCCGGCGGTTCACGGCGGCCTGTTCGACGATCAGGATGGGGTTGTTCACCACCGTCCCGACCAGCACCAGGAAGCCCATCATGGTCAGCACGTCGAAGGGCTGCGGCGGGCCGAAGCCTCCGGGCAGGCCGGCGACGAGGTTGTAGAGCCACAGCCCGACCAGCCCGCCGCCGATCCCCGCGGGTACCACCGCCATGATGATCAGCGGATAGCCCCAGTGCGAGAAGACGGCGACCAGAACCAGATAGGTGATGGCGAGCGCCAGCAGGAACCCGCCGGTCAGGGCGGAGCGCAACTCGTCCAGCGATCCGCCGGCCCCGGTGATGCGGGTGCTCATCCCGTCGGGAATCACGCCCTCGGCGCGCAGCCGGTCCACCAGATCGGTCCGCACCGCGGCGATGCCGGATTCCAGCGCCACCGACCGTGGCGGGATGATGGTCAGGGTGACGGTCCGGAACCCGTCGATCCGCGCGATGCTGGAGGAGCCCACGGTTTCCCGCAGTTCGGCGAGGCTGGACAGCGGCACAGGGGCGCCGCGGCCGGTGTGGAGGACCAGATCGGCGAAGCCTTGGCGGTCGTGGCCCAGGCCCCCAGCCACCCGCAGATAGATGTCCAGCGTCTCGTCGTTCAGCAGATACTCGTCGGCGAAGGCGCCGTCGGAATAGGCGCGCAGCGTGTAGCCCAACTCGGCCAGCCCAATGCCCATCTCGGCGGCGCGCTCCCAATTCGGGTGCAGCTCCAGGAAGGGCTGCGACATGGCTAGCGTGGGCGGGGAGGGATCGCTGTTGACCTGCCCGTCGGGGAACAGGTCGCCCGCGCGGTCGAGCACCGTCAGCGCCGTGGCGTAGAGCGTGGTCAGGTCGCCGCCGCTCAGCTCCAGCCGGATGGCGCGGGCGCCGCCGCTGTTGCCGGAGAAGATCGACCCGCGCGCGGCGAAGCCGCGCATGCCGGGAATCGCCCGCATCCGCTTGGTGACGTTGGCGATCAGCGCGTCGGTGTCAGCGGGGTTCATCGGCTCCGTCACGAAACGGATGAAGCCGGGCCGGATGAAGCTCAGATTGACGCGCAGCGGCGGAATGCCGGTCTCGGCGTCGGTGTCCACGGCGCCCACCTGACGGCTCAGCAGCGGGTCGATCTGGCGCCAGACCTCCAGCATCGACTCCATGTTGTAGCCGGGCGGAGCCGCCATGAAGCTGAAGACGGTGGCCTCCTCGCCCTCCGGCAGATATTCGGCGGGCGGCACCATGGTGAGCATGACGGCCGCCATGGCCGCGGCGGAGACGGCGAGGATCGCCAGCTCCCGCCGGGCGCTGCGCAACATCCAGCGCACCGCGGCGCCCAACGCGCCTTCCTTTGGCGCCTTTGCTGCCGGGGACGCCACCGACCAGCGCCCGGCGACCACGGGGACCAGGATCAGGGCGGCGACCATCGACATGATGACGGCGCCGGTGATGGCGATGGCGATGTCGGAATAGAGCTGCCCGGCCTCCGCCGTGATGAACAGCACCGGCAGGAAGACCAGGACGGTGGTGAGGGTGGAGGACAGGATTGCCGGCCACACTTCGGCGATGCCGTCCTCGGTCGCGGCGGCCTTCGACTTGCCCATGCGCAGGTGGCGGGCGATGGCGTCCAGCGCGACCACGCTGTTGTCCAGCGTCATGCCGATGGCGAAGGCGACGCCGGACAGCGAGATCACGTTGATGCTGCGCCCGGCGGCGGCCAGAACCAGCAGGGTCGCCAGCGTGCAGACCGGCATGCTCGCCGCCGCCGCCGCGGTCGCCGGGATGGAGCGCAGGAACAGCAGGAGCACCACCGCGGCCAGGACGCTGCCGGCGATCAGGTTGCTCAGCACATTGTCGATGGACCGCTCCATGTAGCGCACGTCCTCCGACAGCAGCCGCATGGTCAGCCCGCGCTCCTTCAGGGCGTGGCGGTTCAACTCCTCCACCGCCCCGGTGACGGCGTCCTTGACGGCGATGACGTTGGCGCCGGCCCGCTTGCCGATGGTGACGAGCAGGGTGGGGCGTCCGTCGGCGAAGGCGACGCTGCGCGCCTCCTGGGTCGCCATGGTCACCGAGCCGACGTCGCGCAGGCGGATGGCCGTTCCGTTCTCGCGCGCGACGATCAGGTCGGCCAGATCCTCCAGGTCGGCGAAGCGCCCGATGGTGCGCAGGAAATAGCGGCGCTTGCCGAAGTCGCGGTCGCCGCCGGAGACGTCGCGGTTGCGCGCCCGCACGGCGTCGCGCACCGTCCCCACATTCAGGTTGCGGGCGGAGAGTTTCAGCGGGTCGAGCCGGATGTGGATTTCCTGCGCGGCCCCGCCGATCACCTCGGCCTTCGCCACGCCGGCCACACGCTCCAGCCGCGGGCGCAGGACGTTCTCGATCCAGTTGGTCTCGCGTTGGATGGAGTCCGCGTCGGTGGCACCGTCCAGCCGCTCGACGCCGAAGAACAGGAAGGGCTCGGCCGTCGCGGATTCGGCGACAATGCGCGGGCGGTCGACCGTTTCCGGATAGTCGGTGACCTGCGACAGCGCGTTGTCGATGTGGATCAGCGCCTCGTCGACGGAAGTGCCGGAGGGGAACTCCAGCTCCACCTGACCGCCGCCGAACTCGGCGCTGGAGGACAGGCGGACGAGGCCGGGGATCGCGCGCAGGTATTTCTCCTGCTCGATCAGGATTTCCTGCTCGACGTCCTGCGGGGTGGCGCCGGGCCAATTGGTGTCCACCATGATCCGGCGCGGGCTGATGTCGGGGATCATCTGCACCGGAATGCGGAAGACCGACACCGCGCCCAGCAGGCACAGGATCAGGACCGACACCAAAGCGGCCAGCGGGTTGCGCAGGATCAGGCGGGTCATCGTGACTCCGGAAAGGAAATTTGCGGTTTTCCCTCTCCCCTCCGGGGAGAGGGTTAGGGTGAGGGGGTTGCGCGTTTTGGAACGTCCGGCAAAAGCGCAACCCCCTCACCGGCCCTCCGGGCCACCCTCTCCCCGGAGGGGAGAGGGTTCATCAACACGCACTTCGGACCTTCACCCCACCATGTCCGGGACGACCGGCTGTTCGGGGCGTAGGCCCTCGTTGCCCTGGACGACCACCAGATCGTCGGGACGAAGCTCGGGGCTGAGGACCTCTACGTGGTCGCCGGAATGGCGGCCCGTGCGCACCGCCACCGGGCGAGCGACCGCCCCGTCGCCGCCGCGCTGCACCACCCAGACGCGGGCGCTGCCGTCGGGATGGCGCTGCACCGCGTCCACCGGGACCTGGAGCGCGATCTCCGCCGTTCCCGGCGCCGGGCCAAGCGCGACGCCGACGCGCGCCGACATGCCGGGCATCAGCCGCCCCTCGGGGTTGGGAAGCGCGATGTGGACGCGGAAGCTGCGGCTGACCGGATCGGCGGCGGGCACCACCCGCTCGACCGCCGCGGCGATGCCGGCCCCCTCCGCCGCGTCGGCGACCAGAACGGTGACCGGCGTGCCGGCCTCGATGCGCCCGTGCTGGCGCTCCGGCACATCGACGACGACGCGCAGCGGGTCGGTGACGGTGAGCTGAAGCACCGAGCCGCCGGACCCCACCCACTCCCCGCGCCCGGTGCGCCGTTCGGTGACCACCCCGGCGAAGGGCGCGGTCAGCCCGTGACGCGCCACCTGCTCCCGCTGGATGGCGACGGCGGCGCGGAGCTGACGAACCTTGGCCTCCTCAATGGCGGCCTGGGCGAGCTGCGTGCGGAAGCGGGATTGCGAGACGCTCTGCACGCCGGCCAGCGCCTCCGCTTCGCGGGCCAGCCGCAGGGCGTCGCGCTGGAGGTGTTCGGCCTCGGCCAGGGAATGCTCCAGCCGCTCCAGCTCCAGCCGGGCAATGGTGTCGTCCAGCCGCAGCAAGGGTTGCCCGGCGTCCACCCGGTCGCCGGCCTCGACCAGCAGGGCGTCCACCCGGCCCTCGACCTGGGCGGAGAGGGCGCTGCTCTGCGGCGACACCAGTGTGCCGGGGAGGTGCAGCGTCTGGCGGACGGGGGCGGCGACCACCGCCGTCACCTTCACCCGCGTCTGGGCGGCGGCCGGAAGCGCCGCGGCGAGCAGGGCCGCGGCCAGCAGGATCGGCATGGCGCGGGTCATCATCCGTTTCCCTCCAAGGCAGGATCGCTCATCGGCGCTCCGCGCATCGTGGTGGCGGTGGCGGTCACGGCGGCGGCGAGCGCCAAGGCGCCCAGGCCCAGCGCCAGGATTCCCACGGCGGGGCTCAGCAGCGTCGCCAGCAGGCCCATGCCGATGGTGCCGGCGCTGTCGCCGAACACGTCCTGCGCGGTCCACAGGCTGTTGACGCGGCCCAGCAGCCGGTCGGGCGTGTGGCCCTGGACCATGCTGTATTCCAGAAGCGAGGCAATGGAGGTGGCGTAGCCGAACAGCACCAGCACGGGCAGCGCCACATAGAAGCCATTGGGAAGGCTTCCGGCGGCCCCGATCACGGCGACACAGGCGAAGGCGCCCATGCAGGCGCCGCCCATCGCCAGACCCGGCCGCTCCAGTCGCGCACCCCAGCCGCTGAGCGCGGCGCCCAGCGTCGCCCCGATGGGAACGGCGCTGTACATCAGCCCGGTCTCGAAGGCGCCGCCGCCGAACGCCTCATCGACCAGAGCCGGGAAGAGGATTCGGATGGAGGTGACGACCGTGGTCAGGCAACCGAGCGCGGCCACGCTCAAGATCACCTTGTGGCCGGCGAGGAAGGCGAAGGCCTGCGCCATGGCGCGCAACGGATTCTCCCCGGCCTCGCCCTGCGGCATCATCCGGGGCAGGCCGAGCAGCGTCAGAACGGTCAGCCCGGTGCCCAGCGCCGTCAGCAGATAAACCCAGCCGACGCCCAGCCCGGCGATCAGCAGGCCGCCCAGCGCCGGCGACAGGATGGTGGCGACGCGCATCGACAGCATGCCCAGCGCGCGGGCTTGCACCAGATTGGCGCGCCCGACGAGATGCGGCATCGCCGCCATCAGCGCGTTGACACCGATGGCTCCGAAGAAGCCGTCCCAGAAGGACAGGGCGTAGATCGCCGGAAGGGACGGGGAGGGCAGCGCCGCGTTGGCGGCCAGCCCGAGGAAGCCCAGGCCGCAGAGGCTGCGGGCGACCAGGATCAGGCGGCGGCGGTCCATCCGGTCGGCCAGCACGCCGCCCAGCAGCAGGCCCAGGAACATGCCGACGCCGTCGCAGGCGGCGGCCATCCCGACCTGAAGGCTCGACCCGGTGAGGGCGTAGACCTGGAGCGGCACCGCCACCGACAGCAGGCCGAGCGCCATCAGCGAAATCGTCCGGGCGATCAGCACGCGGCGGAAATCGGGGTTGGTTCTCAGAAGGCTGAGATCGACGAAAAGGTTCGACAGGGTCATGGGCGGGCCTTTCCGGCACCGGCGCCCGCGGCAACGGGAGCAAGGGCGGCTTTCAGACAGCGGGCGCGCCCGCCCCCGGAGCAGGCCGGGGACGGGCGGCGGCGGATCAGAAGCGGTAGTTGGCGGAGACGTAATAGTTGCGCCCCACCTCCACCGACGTGAAATTGACGTTCTTTTCGCTGAGGATGACGTCGGTGATGTTCTTGACGCCGGCGCCGACGGTCAGCGCCTCGGTGACGTCGGCGCTGACGCCCCAGTTCAGCAGGGTGTAGCCGGGCATCTTGCTGGTACCCTGGAGCTGCGGGCCGGTGTAGCTGGTCGACACCGACGTGCTGAAATTGTCCAGCGCCTGCCAGGTCAGGGAGGCGTTGACCTTGTGGCGCGGACGGTAGTCCAGCTCCGCGCCGTTGCTCTGCTCGGTGTAGAGGTAGGTGTAATTGCCCGACAGCAGCAGCTTCGGCGTCAGACTGACGGAGCCGGTCACCTCGACGCCCGAGATGTCGACGTTGTTGATGTTGCTCCAATTGCGGGCGACGGCCACCGGATCGTAGACCGCCTGGATCATGTCCTTGACCTTGTTGTGGAACAGCACGACGCTGCCGTCCCAGCGGTCATGACGGGTTTCCAGGCCGATCTCGTAGTTGGTGCTGGTCTCCGGTTCGAGGTCCGGGTTGCCCGACAGGAAGCAGCGGCCGCCACAGCTCACGACCCGGTATTCGCGGCTGAGCTGGTAGGCGTCCGGCGCCTTGTAGCCCTGGCTGACGCCGGCCTTGAGCGACAGCCCGTCGGTCAGCGCGTAGACGACGTTGGCGCGGCTGGTGAAGTTGCCGCCGAAGATCTCGTGGTGGTCGTAGCGGGTGCCGACCGTCAGGCTCAGCCCGTCGATCAGCCCGATCTGGTCCTGCAGATAGACGGCCTTCTGCCCGATCTCCGACTTGCCGGACTGCAGGAAGGTGTTGGGGTCCTCAACCGTCTGCTTGCGGTATTCCGCACCCGCGGTCAGCCGGTTGAAGCCGAGCTGGAAGTTGGAGCGACCGTGCAGGAAGAGGTTCTTCTCCTTCAGGTGCCGCTGCTGCGGCGCGTTGAAGGAGGAGTTGTAGTCGTCGATGCGGCCGTCCTCGTAGTTGGCCTCCACCAGCGTGTCGCCCCAGCCCCAGTTGCCGCGGTGGGCGGCGCCGAAGGTGTTGCGGACGATCTCCTGCTTCTGGGAGGAGAGCCAGCGGTCGTAATAGCCGCGTGGCCGGTTGTCGCGGTTCAGGCCGTAATTGGCCTCCAGCGTCTGGTTCTCCGTCACGTCGAAGGCCAGTGTGGTCAGCAGGTTCGCCAGGTTCTTCTTTTCCAGAACCGGAACGACGCCGTTGTAGCGGGAGTCGTCGTACCAGGCCTGCCGGTTGAAATACTCAGCGGCGACCGAGGCCGACACCTTGTCCACGATCGGGCCGGCGGCATAGAGGCCGGTGCGGTACTGGGTGCCGCCGCGGCCCGGCTCGACGACGCGGTAGTCGCCGTTGATCTCGCCCGACCACTTGTCGGTCGGCTTCTTGGTGATGATGTTGACCACGCCGCCGATGGCGTCGGAGCCGTAGAGCGATGACATCGGGCCGCGCACGACCTCCACCCGCTCGATGGCCGACATCGGGATCGAGTGGTAGTCGAAGTCGCCGCCGCGCCACAGCGCGTCGGAGGTGGACACCCGGCGCCCGTTCACCAGCACCAGCGAGTAGTTCTGGCCCATGCCGCGGATCACCACCTCGTCGCGGCCGGTGGCGTCGGTGCGGTCGTTCACGCCCACCGAGCGGCCCAGGACTTCCGGCAGGCCGGAGGAGGCCACGCCCTCCCTCTTCAGATCCTCCGACGTGATGACGGTGGTGAAGGCGGGAGCGGTCAGCGTGCTTTGTGCGGTGCCGGTCGCCGTCACCGTCACCGGCCCCAGCGTCTGGACGGCGGCAGGCGACCCTTGCGCGGCGGCCTGCTGGGCCAGCGCCGGCGTTCCCCCCGCCAGCGCCGCCGCCAGAGCCGCACCCATCATGGTTGCGGATTTCCCTGCCGCCACCGGGCGGCCCGCTGCCGCCCCTTCCTTTGCACACGCCCCCGATGTGCGAATGGTCATTCTCATATCCCCTGATTAGGCGTATCTGTGTCTGCTAATGCGAGTCATTCGCAATAACGGGATTGGATTGTTAGTGCATATCCCCTATGGCCGCAAGGGATATGACTCGGTTCGGTTGTTTTTCGGGTGCTCTCGATCACTCCGCCGGGTGGGCCAGCGGCTGGATGCCCATCTCTGGCTTCGGGCGCTCGCCCGTGGCGGCCCAGACGCTGTCCCGCGGACCGCTGAGGGCGCGCCGCTCCGCGCTGCGGGCCATGGCGGTGAAAGCCAGGGCGCCGGCCGATGCCACCAGATCGACTCCGATCAGCCCATCCGACACCCAAAGACCCGGCATGACGAGACCGAGCAGCGAGGTCGCCGGGATGGCGGCGGTGGCCGCCGCGCTGGCCCACAGAAGCTCCACCCCGGCGCGGGCCGCCCCGCGCAGGAACGCCCAGGCGCAGGCTCCCAGAAAAGCCACGTAGTAGATGCCCCAATGCCAGGCGTGCAGGTCGTCCACCAGCCCGCTCAGCCATTTCCCGGCGGCGATCGTCAGCGACAAACCGGCCACGCAGCCCAGGCAGACTCCGACCGTCCCAGCGGCCAGCAGGCGGGTGGTGGCGCTCTGCTCGACCGGGCCTTTCGCTTGCCGCTCCGTCCGCCGCCGCGACTCGATCCACAGCAGGTTGCCGGTGTAGAACAGCGCCGCCCCGGCCAGCCCGAGCAGGAAATAGGACCAGCGCACGATGCCGCCGCCGAAGCTCCCGAAATGCAGCGCGAAGAAGGCGGAGACGGTGGCCGACCATCCATTCTGATGGCCCGGCATGTATTCGGTGTCGATGATCCGGCCGTCCACCGCCCCCATCAGGACGAAGCCCTCCCGCCGCACGAGGTAGCGCGGATCGTGTCCCCAGACGCGCACGGTGGCGGCCCCGGTGCCGGCGTCGTGATACTCCAGGCTGACCGGCTGGAAGCCGGGGGCGAGGCTGTGGACGCGCGTCAGGAACTCCCTGGGCGGCAGCATGGCCGCCGGACCCATGTCCTTCGACACGGTGCGGAAGGGGCTGCTGGCCGCCGCCACGGCGCGCATCTGCCCGCCATAGACCACGCGGTCCAGCGTGTCGTAGATGTGGTCGTGCAGCCCGAACACCACCGCCGACAGGGCAATGACGAGGTGGAAGGGCAGGCTGATCAGCCCCAGCACGTTGTGGGCGTCCAGCCACATCCGCTTCACGTTGCGGGTGACGCGCAGGATCAGGAAATCCTTGACCAGCGACGGCAGCAGAATGATCACGCCGGACACCAGGGCCACGACGTAGAGCGCGCTGGCGATGCCGGTCACCGTCGTGCCGATGTCGAGATCGCCCGGAATGCCCACGGTGCGGTGCAGGAAATCCACCAGCAGCCCGATGCCGGACGGGTTGAGCTGTTCCACCGCCACCGATCCGTCCGGCGCCAGGGTGGCGGCCCAGGGGGCGGGGTCGAAGCGTTCCTCCGTCCAGGTCAGGCGCAGCGGCGCCTCTCCGGCCAGGGCCGGCTCGACCGCCAGTGTGAAGTCCCGCACCTCCGGCCGCAGGGCGCGCGTGGCGGCGACCAGATCCTCCGCCCGGTCGAGCGTCGCCGGCGTCACCGCCACTGGCGGCGTGATCCAGCGTTCCAGCGGTTCCTTGAACATGGTCAGGGCGCCGGCATAGAAGCAGACGAACAGGATCAACCCGGTCAGGATGCCGGTCCAGGTGTGGACCTGACGGTAGAGGCGCACAACGTCGGTGCGGATGGCCATGGCTCGGCTCGCGGCTGTGAGGGCGGGACGGGTGGGCGAAGGGTCAGTGCAGCAGCGGGCTGCGCGCGGCGAGCAGCGCCGTGTGGGCCAGGATGTTGGCGCAGCCCAGCCACAGCCAGGCCTGACGCCCGCTGCGGAACAGGAAGCAGGCGCTGGCCACCCCCAGCCAGACCGGAACGACGAGCCACATGATGAATTGCAGCTTGTTCACGGCGGCCGGTCCGCCGGGGCCGATCCAGGCGAACAGTCCCGACAGGGCGATGGCCAGCGAGAATCCCAGGACCACCCCGGCCAGACTCTTGCTCCACCAGTCAGGACGGATCGGAGCCTGCGTGTTGCGGGCGGAGGATGCGTCGGCCATCGCTCAACCCTCCCGGCGCGCGAGCATGGCTCCGCGGGCGGCGGCGGCGAAGGGCAGGATGGTGAGGAGCAGCATCGCGACGGTAAGGCTGGTGAACAGCGCGGTCACCGGATGCATCACCACCGACCACAGCAGCCACCCTTCCAGCAGAGCGAGCGTCCCGATCATGCGGCTGCGGCGGCCGGCCAGCGGCCGGGTCAGCCATTGCTGGCGCGGTGCCGAAAGGTAGAATCCTGCGATTCCGACCGAGGTCGCGGCCAAGGCCAGCCCGTGGAAGGCGGCTTCTGCCATCGATGCGGTTCCAGTCATGGCGCGCCAATCCGATTTGGTGGAGAAAGGCCATGTTTTGCCAATCAGGAATTGAAATTGCAAGTGATTCCTATTTGCATTAAGCATCACAGCCACGGCGGGGACCGGCGCTTGCTCCGCGTTCTTTCAAGAAGCCTTGGAAGCTGGTTTTGCCCATGGCCGTGGAGCGCGGGTGGACGGGCCGCCGCGTGGCATCGCTCAAACCGAAGCGTTTCTCACCCGCCCATTGAAGGTACGGCAGAACGCCGACGCTGGCTTCTGGGCGTTTGCAATGGCAGTCTCAGGTTGATTTCAGGTCAGCCATTGCGTCATTCCAACATTGTTGGATACCACCGCGTCGATGCTGTCGCGCAGCTTGGCGAGGCTGATCGGCTTCACCAGATAGCCGTTGACGTTGTGCTCCTTGGCGAAGCGCACGGTGCTGAGGTCGGAGTCGCCGGTCAGGAAGATCACCGGGGTCTTGTCCACATCCTTCACCTTGATCCCTCGTACGCCTTGCAGGAACTGCTTCCCGTTCATCGGCGCCATGTGGATGTCGCAGAAGACGATGTCCGGGCGTGTGCGCACCACCTCCATCAGCCCATCCTTGCCGTTGGAGGATTCCGAGATCGAGCGGACGCCGATCTCCTTCAGCACCTTGCGGATCAAGCCGCGGGTGAAGTTGTCGTCCTCGACGATCAGGATGCTCAGCTTCGAGTAATCTACCGCCATAATGGGCTGCCCTTGTTCAAGACATCGGTTTCAAGACGTCGGTGCGGGACTGTGCGACGCCCGCATCGCGGCGGTCGCGGTGATCAGCTCGTCCAGGGTGGCGTCCAGCATGCCGGCGAGAAGCGCGGCGGTCTCCGCGTCCCCGGCGTCCAGCAGGTCCTGGGTGTCGGCGGCCAGCCGGCCCAGCCGGGCCGCCCCGATCGACAGGGCCGCCCCCTTCAGCGTGTGGACCGCGTCGCGGGCCGGGCCGGCGGCCCCGGCCTCCAGCGCCGTCACGGCGGCCCGGATCAGCCCCGGCGCCATGCCCAGGAAATCGCCGAGGAAGACCATGGCGTCCGGGTCGTCGCGGCCGAAATTCTGGCTCAGCTGGCCGAGGTCGAAAATCTGCGGGTCGATGTCGGCGTCCGCCCAGCTCGGCGCGGGGAGCGCTTCGGCCACGGCCGCCGGTTCCGGCTTGGCGGGCGTCCGGCGGGCCGGCAGGCGCAGCGAGCGGGCCTGCGGCAGGAAGCGGTCCAGCGTTTCGGCCAGCAGCCGGGATTCGATGGGCTTCGTCAGATAGCCGTCCATCCCCGCCTCCAGGCAGCGCTGCTGCGTGCCCGGCAGGGCGTCGGCGGTCAGCGCGACAATGGGCAGCCGGGTCACGGCACCGGCGCCCAACGCCTCCGCCAGCTCCCGCTCGCGGGCGCGAATCGCGTGGGTCAGGCCGAACCCGTCCATCTCCGGCATGTGGAAGTCGGTCAGCAGCAGGCCATGGCGGCCCGGCTCCAGCATCTCCAGCGCGCGGGCGCCGTTGTCGGCCATTTCGATGGCGTAGCCACGCTTGTTCAGCATGCGGCGGATCACCGTCTGGTTGATCGGGTTGTCCTCAGCCACCAGGATCAGCGCCCCAGCCGCGATGGCGGTCTCGATGGGCGGCGGTTCCCAGCCGGTTGCGTCATGCTCCCGCGGCTCCGTCCGCCGCTCCAGACTGGCCCGGCCCAGCGCCGCCGCGATGGCCAGCCAGACCCGCCGCCGCCGCAAAGGCAGATTGACGGCGCACAGCAGCCCGATGCGGTCGGCTTCCGACATGGTGGAGGCCAGCGCCCGCGGCACGGCCAGGATGACCGCGGGCACGGGGCCGTCGGCGAAGGCGGGGGACTGCACGATGGCGCGGCAGCAGGCGATGGCGGCTTCGGATTGGGTCCCACCATTGACCAGCACCACCAACCGCCCCGGACCGGCCTCGGTGTCGGTTACCGCCTCAAGCCCGCCGGTCAGGTCGTACCAGCCCAGCGGAACGATGCCGGCGGCGGCCAGAATACCCTGCAGCGCTTGGCGGCCGGCGCCGTCGAAGCCGATGGCCACAACGCGGGCGTCGTCCACCGCCACCGCCGGGGCCGCCGGCGTCCGGGGCCGCGGGCAGTCGGCGGACGGGGCGGCCACCGCGAAGGGCAGCTCGAACCAGAAGGTCGAGCCCTCGCCGAACACCGAGTCCACCCCGATGCCACCCCCCATCATGGTGCACAGCTTGTGGCAGATCGTCAGCCCCAGCCCGGTGCCGCCGAAGCGGCGCGAGGTCGAGCTGTCGGCTTGCTGGAAGGGCTGGAACAGCTTGGCCCGCTGCTCCTCGGTGAGGCCGATCCCGCTGTCGGTCACGGCAAAGCGCAGCATCATCCCGCCATCCGTATCGGACCGCGGCTCGGCGCTGACCGTCACGGCGACGCTGCCCTTCTCGGTGAACTTGACGGCGTTGCCCATCAGGTTGATGAGGATCTGGCGCACGCGCGTCGGATCGCCGGTCAGCCGGTCGGGAACGCCCGGCCCGACATCGACGGACAGCTGAAGCCCTTTTTCCTCGATGCGCCCGGCCACCAGCTCCGCCGACTCCTCGACCACCTCCAGGGGGGAGAAGGGGAGGGATTCGATCTCCATCTTCCCGGCCTCGATCTTGGAGAAGTCGAGGATGTCGTTGATGATGATGAGAAGCGCCTGGGCCGACGACCGGATGACGCCCAGCATGCCGTGCTGCTCCTCGGTCAGATCGGTCTGATCCAGCATCTCGGCCATCGCCGTCACGCCGTTCATCGGCGTGCGGATCTCGTGGCTCATCACCGCCAGGAAGGAGGACTTGGCCCGCGTCGCCTCCTCCGCTTGGTTCTTGGCCTCGTGCAGGGCGGTTTCCCGCTGGGCGATCTCGGTGACGAAATGCTGCACCGAGCGGGCCATGGCCCCGACCTCGTCCCGGCGTCCGGTGTCCACGATGGCGCCGGTCAGCGGGTTTCCGGCCAGATGGACCATCTGCCTTTGCAGGCGGTCCAGCGGGCGGGTGATCGAGCGCGCGGCGTAGAAGGCCCCGGCGATCGCCAGCAGCAGGCCGGTGGTTGCGCCCAGCACAAGGGCGGACCGCAGGAAGGCTCCGATGGTTTCGGCGTTGCTGCGGAAGATGTCGTTCAGCGCGCTGGCACCCGACGCCATCTCCTTTGCATCCGCGTCCATTTGGGCGATCACCAAGTCCTGGATGCTCAGCCCATCGCGCACCTTGTCCAGGCTTTCCCGCCAGCCGGCCACGGCGGACATCATGCCGCCGCGGACCAGCGGAGGCAGCGCAATCCGCTCGATCTGCTCCTCCACCGCCACGCCGTCCGCGATCAGCGCGATGGTCGCGCCGATGTCCCGGTGACTCACCGCGTCGGCGGTGCTGTGCGCCAGCTTCAGCACGGCGATGGTCACCCCCTGCGCCTGCTGTTCGGTCTCGTTGGCCGACACGGCGTGGGCGGTGAGTTCGGTGACCTCGTTCAGCGTGGCGGCGTAGGCGGTGCCGTAGATGTTCAGGATCTGGTCGATGCGCTTTTCCAGTTCCTGCGCACCGTCCCGGATGTCGCCGCCGTCCATCAACGCGCTGGAAACCTGCGAGACGGCCGCGATGATGCGCTTCTGCCCGCGGCCCCCGCGTCCTTCCGCGGCGGCGGCACGTTCCAGCGCGTCCTCCAGCGCTTCCGCGCTGTTGCTCAGGCGCAGCATCAGAACGCCGGTATCGTGCGAGCCAGCGTTGCCGGGTGTGGCGCCGCCGCCTTGATTTTGACCGTGTTCTTGGGACAGCCGTGCCGCCTCGTGCCGCCACAGACCGGCCAGCGCGGCGTAGATGCTGCGGGCGTTGTCCAGCACATCGCGGTGCAGGCTCAGGCGGCGGTCGGAGTCCGCCACCGTCTCGGCATAACCGAGGTTGGCGAGGTTCTGACGCTGGCGGGCGGCGTCGGTGATGTCGATCAACCGGGCCGCCTGCTGGGCCATGGCGCCGATCAGGGCGTCGTTCTGCTCCGTGACCGCCTTCAGTTCCCGCATCTGCGTGGTGTAGCGGTCCAGAATCCGCCGCGTCTCGCTGACGGCGCTCTCCAGCGCATCGTCTTTGGTGGCGTCGGCCAGAGCGTCCAGCTGGCGGCGCGCCTCGCCGGTGTGGGCGTCGAAACGGACGGCCTGCGCCGCACGCCGGTTGGCCGCCGTGTTCAGATAGTCGGAGCGCGCCGCCTCCGCTCCCAGCAGTTCGCGGTAGATCGTGCCGGCGGTGACCACCGAGCCGTTGGCGCGATCGGATTGCTGCAGCAGGAACCATGCGACGATGGCGATGGCCGCCGCCACCAGCACCGGCATGCCGCCGACCGCGGCGATCCGCTGTGCGATGTTGGTGCGGATCATCACCTCGCGCCGCCGCTCACTGGGCGAGATCGACGCGGTGGAACAGGTGCAGGCCGAAGGGATTCATCCGATAGCCCGTCACCTCTTCGCGCAGCACCATGAACACCATGGAATGGGCCAGCGGCAGCCACGGCGCCTGATCCTTGAAGATCTCCTGCGCCCGGTGGTAGAGGGCGGTGCGCTTGGCGACGTCGGTGGTCTGCTTGGCCTCGATGATGATGTCGTCGAAGGAACGGTCGCACCATTTGCCCATGTTGCCGCCGCCCTTGCGGGCTCCCTCGCAGCTCAGCAGCGTGTAGAGGAAATTGTCCGGGTCGCTGTTGTCGCCGGTCCAGCCGATCATGCCCAGCTGGTGGTCGCCGTTCATCAGCCGCTTCATGTAGACCGACCAGTCGTCGGTCACCAGGGTCGCCTTGACTCCGACCTGGGCCAGATCGTTGGCCATCATTTCCGCCGCCCGCTTGCCGGCGGGCATGTAGGGCCGGGCCACCGGCATGTGCCACAACTCGATCTCGAAGCCGTTGGCGTAGCCGGCCTCGGCCAGGAGCTGGCTCGCCCCTTTGGGGTCGTAAGGAATGTCGTTGATGGCGTCGTTGTAGCCCCAGCTCGTCGGCGGCAACGGATTCTTTGCCGTGCGGCCGGTGTCGCCGTAGAGCGCGTCCACCAGCGTTTCCTTGTCGATGGCCATGCTGATCGCCCGGCGCACCCGCACGTCGTCCAGCGGCTTCCGTTCCACGTTGAAGGTGAGGAAGGCGACGTTGTAGCCCTCCTGCCGCAGCAGGGTCAGCGACGGGCTGTTCCGGATCTTCGGCAGGTCGGTCAGGTTGGGATAAGGCATGACATGGCATTCGCCGGCCTGCAGCCGGTTCAACCGGACCGTGGCGTTGGGGGTGATGGCGAAGACCAGGTTGTCCAGCGGCGGGCGCCCCGCCCAGTGCCCCTCGAACGCCTTGTACTGGAGCAGATTGTCCTTCTGATAGGAAAGAAGCTGGAACGCGCCGGTCCCCACCGGCTCCAGATCGAACAGCTCCGGCGTGCCGCGCTTGACCATGGTGTCGGCGTACTCCGCCGAGGTGATGGCGGCGAAGACCATCGACAGGTTGGCCAGGAAGGGCGCCTGCGGCCGGTTGAGGGTGAAGCGCACCGTCAGGTCGTCCACCGCCTCGATCGACTTCAGGATCGAGCCCATGGAGAGGTCGTTGAAATAGTTATAGGCCCCGTTTCCGACCGAATGGTACGGGTGGTCCTTGTGCCATTGCCGGAAGAAGCTGAACAGCACGTCGGTGGAGGTCAGCGTGCGTGTCGGCGTGTAGCCGGGCGTGTCGTGGAAGCGCACGCCGGGCCGCAGCTTGAAGGTGTAAACGGTGCCGTCCGGCGAGATGGTCCAGGATTCCGCCAGCGCGGGCACGATGCTCTTCGACTCCGCATCGAATCGCACCAGCGTGTCGTAAGCGTGCAGGATCGCGTCGAAGCTGGTGTTGGTGCGGGCCAGCGCCGGGGCCAGATTGTCCGGGTTGCCCTCCGAACAGAAGACCAGCGTCGATGCCGCCTCGGCCTTCTGCAACACTCCGCCTCCCGCCAGAGCAGACGCCGCGATCAGGAGTGCCCCGCCCAAGCGGGCGGCCCCACTTTTCAACAAACCTGGCTTCACTGCACCGCACTCCTTCAACCAATCATCTGCCCGAGCCCCCGGTCGGCTTGCGGAGATTAAAGCCAAAGAACGCATACTTTCAATTGATGATATGTTTCATAAGACAATCTTTAAGTTTCTTCGGGGAAACAATGCTTCTTCATCGAAATTTTCAATGACGACCGCTTCGGCGCTTAGATCGGAGTTACAGCAGAATCCACCGGTGGTTGACGGTGGTCGGGCGCCCTTGCGAGAGACGGTCTTGCCCTAATTGGTCGTCGCCCGTGCCGAAATCGAACCGCAAGGTGCAGTTTGCATCGACTTCGGCACGCTTGGCCGCCGGTTGGCGTCTCAATCCGCCTGCTGCATGACGATGGCGTCGGACGCCCGGCCGCGGAAGTGGATGTTGCCGTCGCCGTCCAGGAACGCCCAGTCGCCGGTCAGGTAATAGCGGCGGCCGTGGCGGAAACGGGCGGCGGTGCGTCCCGGGTCGTTGGCGTAGGCGTCGAACCAGAAGAGCGGCGAGGACTCCACGTCGATGGCAATCTCGCCCGCACCGCCGACCGGCGCCTCGCGTCCCTGCGGGTCGAGGATGACCACGCGGAAGCCGGGCAGGGGCCGCCCCAGCGAGGAATCGGCGGTGCGGTCGGCGTGGCCGGGGTCGTAGCGGTTCATCATGAAGATGCCGGTCTCACGCTGCCCGTACTGGTCGAGCAGGGGGACGCTGACCACCCGGTTGGCCCAGCCGATCAGCTCCGGCGGCAGCGGCTCGCCGACCACCGACAGGATGCGCAGCGCCAGCTTGTGCGGCCCACCTTCCGGATCGGCGCTGTGCCAGGCGCGGATCTGGGACGGCGCGCAGGTCAGGTTGGTGACGCCGAACTTCGTCAGCATGCGGTAGCCCTGCCGCACGTCGTACGGGCCGTCGCAGAAGATCGTGGTGCGCCCGAGCAGCAGCGGCCCGACCAGCCCGTAATAGGCGCCGTAGGCCCAGCCGGGATCGGCCATGTTCCAATAGATGTCGTCGTCGCGAAGGTCGAGGCCGATGCGCATGTACTGTTCGATTCCCGCCAGCGCCATGACGGGCAGCGAGACGCCGAGCGGCTTCGGCTCCGCCTCGGAGGTGTACATCAGCGCGAAGGCGTCGCGGTCGGCGTAGCGGGCGATGTCGGGCAAGGGGGCCGATTCGTGAAGCGCCGACCAGAAGGGCACCGCGTCGGCGCCGGGGCCGAAGGCTTCATCTCCCTCCACCATCACCACGGGGCGGCTGTTGTCGCGCGGAATCTTGCGGCGCAGGAAACCGGTGGTGACGATCGCCCGCGCCTCGCTGTCGGCCAGCCGGTAGGCGACCGCGGCAGCGGAGTAGGTGGTGAACAGCGGCATGTAGACCCCGCCCAACCGCCAGATCGCCAGCGCGGCAATGAGCAGCTCCGCCCCCTTGGGCAGCAGCACCGCCACCCGGTCGCCGCGCACGACGCCGAGGCCGCGCAACACCGTGGCGAATCGCGCCGAATCGCGGGCCAGCCGGGCGAAGCTCAGCTCCGTCGTTTGCCCGGCCACGCTCTCGTGCAGCAG
Source organism: Azospirillum brasilense (assembly GCF_001315015.1). Taxonomy (NCBI): domain Bacteria; kingdom Pseudomonadati; phylum Pseudomonadota; class Alphaproteobacteria; order Rhodospirillales; family Azospirillaceae; genus Azospirillum; species Azospirillum brasilense. The sequence goes on from NZ_CP012916.1 coordinate 397,692, forward strand.
GGCGGCGCGGGCGCCGTCGGCGCGGGCATGACGGTCGCACAGCAGGTCGGCCAGCGGAATCGCCTCACCTTGGTAATCCGGGCGGAGGAAGGCGGTGGGCTGAACGGTGGCCGGGCCGGGCGCCGGAACGTCATTTGCACCTTCGGGGCGGTGGCGGGCGGCGGCGATGCGGCCCAGCGAATCCAGTTCCGGCCCCAGATGGTAGCGGCGGCTGCGCGGGTCTTGGTCGATGAAGCGCTCCCGCGCCAGCGCGGTCAGCAGCCGGTGCGCGGTCGCCTTGGACAGGGCGGTGTCGCTCATCAAGTCGGCCAAGCGCGCGCCGTCGGCCCCGTGCGAGGCGACGGCGCGCAGCAGGGCCAGCGCGCGCTCCAGGCTTTGCGTGCCGCCGGACGCTCCGGCGGGGGCGGTTTCGGTGTCGGAATCGGGCCGGGTCATGATGGGGTCCATATTATGGACCTTCGGGCCGGATGTCGCTCCAAAAAACATGCATACACGGAATGTCCGTGTTGAAAACCGTGCGCATCACAGGCTATAGTTCAGGCGTTGCACAAAGGACGGTCCACAATATGGACCAGTTCGCCACTCAAACAGTCCGGCGAACGATAAAAAAGGCAGTTCCACAGCAACGGAGGAGGAAATGTCAGGCGCGCCCGTCGCATCGCCACGCGGTTACGCCCATCCGGCCGACGCCACCCGCGCGGCCTCCCCATCGGACACCATCTTCGAAGCCCGGGGCGTGTCCTTGCGCTTTGGCGGCGTGCAGGCGCTGACCGACGTCGGTTTCAGCATCCGCAAGGGGGAGCTGTTCTCCATCATCGGCCCGAACGGTGCGGGCAAGACCTCCATGGTCAACTGCATCTCCGGCCGTTATCGGCCCACCGACGGAAAGGTCTATTTCAAGGGCCAGGACATCACGGGCATGACGCCCAACCACCGCGCCTCGCTCGGCATCGGGCGCACCTTCCAGAATCTGGCGCTGTTCGGCCACATGACGGTGCTGGACAACATCATGGTCGGGCGCCATCACCTGCTGAAGAACAACTTCTTCACCGGCTCGCTCTACTGGCTGACCGGCGCCCGCAAGGAGGAGCTGGCCCACCGCCGCGAGGTCGAGGAGATCATCGACTTCCTGGAAATCCAGCACGTCCGCAAGGCCACCGCCGGCACGCTCTCCTATGGCCTGCGCAAGCGGGTGGAGCTGGCCCGCGCCATCGCGCTGAAGCCTGACCTGATCCTCTTGGACGAGCCCATGGCGGGCATGAACCTGGAGGAGAAGGAGGACATGGCCCGCTACATCGTCGACCTGAACGAGGAGTTCGGCATGACGGTGGTGATGATCGAGCACGACATGGGCGTCGTGATGGACATCTCCCACCGCGTGATCGTCCTGGAGTTCGGCAAGAAGATCGCCGAGGGCACGCCGGAGGAGGTTCTGGCCGACCCGCGCGTCAAGCGCGCCTATCTCGGCGAGGATGACGAGGAGGACGAGGCCGTGGCCCCGCCGCCCAAGCAGGAGGTCGCGTGATGTCCCTTCCTGATATCAAGACTCATGACACGCTGCCGAAGCTGCTGACCCTGCACGCCCGCGAGCATGGCGACGACGTCGCCATGCGCGAGAAGGATTTCGGCATCTGGCGCGAGTTCACCTGGGCAGACATGCACGCCCGCGTGCGCGCCTTCACACTCGGCCTCATCAAGCTGGGGGTGGAGCGCGGCCATGTGGTGGCGCTGCTCGGCGACAACCGGCCCGACTGGGTGATGGGGGAAATCTCCGCCCACGCCATGGGCGCCATGAGCCTGGGCATCTACCGCGACGCGATGGACGAGGAGGTTGCCTACCTCATCACCTACGCCGACGTGCACATCATCTTCGCGGAGGACGAGGAGCAGGTCGACAAGCTGCTGAATCTCGGCGAGCGCCTGCCGACGCTGAAGCACATCATCTATTCCGACCCCCGCGGCATGCGCAAATACAGCGACCCGCGCCTGATGGAGGCGTCGGAGCTGGTCAAGCTGGGCAACGCGCTGCACGCCGAGAAGCCGAACCTCTACGAGGAACTGGTCGGCGCGACGCGCGGCGACGACGTGGCGGTGCTCTGCACCACCTCGGGCACCACCTCGAACCCGAAGCTGGCGATGCTGCCGGCCGGGCGGCTGATCCGCCACGTCGCCAGCTACCTGTCGGTGGACCCCAAGGGGCCGACCGACGAGTATGTGTCGGTGCTGCCGCTCTCCTGGATCATGGAGCAGATCTACGCCGTCGGCATGGGCATGGTGTCGCGGATGCGCGTGAACTTCGTCGAGGAAGCCGAGACGATGATGAACGACTTCCGCGAGATCGGGCCGAGCTTCGTGCTGTTCGCCCCCCGCCTGTGGGAGCAGATCGCCGCCGACGTGCGCGCCCGCATGATGGACGCCTCGCCCTTCAAGCAGAAGATGTACGATTACGGTATGAAGCTGGGGCTGGAGGCGCTCGCCAACGGCACACGGTCCGCCATCGCCGACCGCATTCTCTTCGCAGCGCTGCGAGACCGCCTGGGCTTCACCAACCTGAAGTCGGCGGCGACCGGCGGCGCCGCGCTCGGCCCCGACACCTTCAAGTTCTTCCAGGCGCTGGGCGTGCCGCTGCGCCAGATCTACGGCCAGACCGAGACGATGGGCGCCTACACGGTGCACCGCTCGAACGACGTGGACTTCGACACGGTGGGCGTGCCCTTCGACGACGGCGTGAAGGTCAAGGTGATCGAGCCCGACCAGAACGGCATCGGCGAGATCGTCGTCAGCCACCCCAACATGTTCGCCGGCTACTACCGCAACGAGGCCTCGACCACGGCGGACCTGCGCGACGGCTGGATGCACACGGGCGACGCCGGCTTCTTCGACAAGAAGGGCCATCTGGTCATCATCGACCGCATCAAGGACATCGCCACCACCAGCAACAACGACCGCTTCAGCCCGCAATACATCGAGAACAAGCTGAAGTTCAGCCCCTACGTGGCCGAGGCGGTGATCCTGGGCAACAAGCGGCCCTACCTGTCGGCGATCATCTGCATCCGCTTCCCCATCGTGTCGAAGTGGGCGGAGAAGAACCGCATCGCCTTCACCACCTATTCCGATCTGGCGTCCAAGCCGGAAGTCTACGAGCTGCTGCGCCAGGAGGTGGAGCGGGTGAACGCGGCGCTGCCGGAGTTTCAGCGCATCACCAAGTTCCTGCTGCTCTACAAGGAGCTGGACGCCGACGACGGCGAGCTGACCCGCACCCGCAAGGTGCGCCGCGGCGTGATCGCCGAGAAATACGGCGAGATCATCGACTCCATCTACGCGGGCCAGCTGGCCATCGACGTGGACACCACCATCACCTTCCAGGACGGCACCAAGCAGCGCATCCGCACCGTGCTGAAGGTGGTCGACCTGCTGCCCGCACCGGCCAAGAAGCCGGCGCAGGCCGCGGCGTGAGGGGGCGGTGATGACGCGCATTAAACTCCCTCTCCCCTCCGGGGAGAGGGTCGGGGTGAGGGGGTTCGGCGTTTGCCGAACTTTCCGGTCCCTCCTGAACCCCCTTACCCTACCCCTCTCCCCAGAGGGGAGAGGGAACAAAGACGAGGCCACGCCATGACCTTGCTCTTCCAGCTTCTCGTCAACGGACTGATCGTCGGCGCGCTGTACGGCGTCGTGGCGATGTCCTTCGTGCTGATCTACAAGGCCAGCCGCATCGTGAACTTCGCCCAGGGCGAGTTCCTGCTGATCGGCGCCTGGACCTGCTGGTGGCTGCTGACCTCCTGGCAGCTGCCCTTCTGGATCGGCTTCCCGATCACGCTGGCCTTCATGCTGGTCTTCGGCATCGTGCTTCAGGTCGTCGTGCTGCGGCCGATGATCGGGGAGCCGATCATCTCCGTCATCATGGTCACCATCGGCCTGTCGATCTTCTTCCAGGCCATGATGAAGTGGATGTTCGGCGTCTTCGCCAAGCCGTTCCCGACCATCTTCGCCAGCCCGACCGTGAACATTCTCGGGCTCGACGTGCAGACCGTCTATGTGATGAGCCTGGTCATCTCGATCCTGATCATGGCGGGCTTCGGCTGGTTCTTCAAATACTCGCGGATGGGTCTGGCGATGCGGGCGACCGCCTTCGACCAGCAGGTGGCGCAGTCGCTGGGCATCTCCGTCCGCCACATGTTCGCGATGAGCTGGGCCATCTCCGCCATGGTGTCGGCGGTGGCCGGCGTCACGGTCGGCGTCGTCAACGGCGTGTCCTCCGCACTTTCCTTCTTCGGTATCAAGGTCTTCCCGGCGGTCATCCTCGGCGGGCTGGACAGCGTGGCCGGGGCGGTGCTGGGCGGCCTGATCGTCGGCGTGCTGGAGAATCTCGCGCACTACCTGGACAGCCAGTGGCTGAACTGGGGCAACATGTACGAGATCGCCCCCTTCTACGTCCTGATCGTCATCCTGATGATCAAGCCCTACGGCCTCTTCGGCACCAAGGACATCGAGCGCGTGTAAGGAGCGGCCGTAATCATGGCGAACATCAGTCTCATTCCCAGCGGCGACTTCAAGACCCGGTACGCCGCCGACACGACCATCTTCCCGACCAGGACCAGCCGCAACTTCGCGATCCTGGGCGTGGCGCTGCTGCTGCTCTGCCCGGCCTTCATGGACCGCTACTGGCTGAACCTGTGCATCCAGATCGGCTATCTCGGCATCGCGGCGCTGGGGCTGAATATCCTGGTCGGTTTCACCGGCCAGATCTCCATCGGGCATGCCGCCTTCTTCGGCTTCGGCGCCTTCTCGTCGGCGTGGCTGTCGAACAGCTTCGGCATCCCGGTGGCGCTCGCCATCCCGCTGGCCGGCGTGATGACCACCGGGGTCGGCATGCTGTTCGGCATCCCGGCGGCGCGGCTGAAGGGCCTGTACCTCGCCATCGCCACTCTGGCAGCGCAGTACATCCTTCAGGACTTCTTCTCGCGCGCCGACTGGTTCACCGGCGGCACCGCCGGCACGATCGCGGAGCCCTTCACCCTGTTCGGCTACGCCTTCGACACCGACGAGAGCTTCTTCTACGTCGTGCTGGTCTATGTGGTCGTCATGTACATCCTGGCGACCAACCTGATGCGGTCCCGCGACGGGCGGGCGCTGGTGGCGGTGCGTGACCATTATCTCTCCGCCGAGATCATGGGCATCAACCTGACCAAGTACCGCACGATGTCCTTCGGCATCTCGTCCTTCTACGCCGGCATCGGCGGTGCGCTCTACGCCCACTATCTGCAGTTCGTGTCGGTTGAGGGCTTCACGATCCTGTTCTCGATCCAGTTCCTCGGCATGATCATCATCGGGGGTCTGGGCTCGATCATGGGGTCGTTGATGGGCACCGCCTTCATGGTGCTGCTGCCGGAGGTGATGCAGGCCATCACCACGGCGCTGTCCGGCACCGCCATCGACGCCGCGCTGAACCTGAGGGAGGCCATCGCCTTCCTGCGCGAAATGGCCATCGGCCTGGTGATCATCCTGTTCCTGGTCTTCGAACCGGACGGGCTGGCCCACCGCTGGAAGCAGATCAAGGCCTACTGGAAGCTCTACCCGTTCTCGCACTGACCTCTCGCACATCGGCTTCTGAAAAACATAACGACTGGGAGAAAACGCACCATGACCATGAAGACCGTCCTGCTGGCGTCCGCCGCCGTCGTCCTGCTCGGCACCGGGGCCGCCAACGCCCAGAAGATCCCGGTCGGCCATCTCGCCGACCAGTCCGGCGCCACGTCGGACGTGGGCGTGCCCTTCGGCCAGGGCGTCGCCGACGCGCTCGCCTACATCAACAAGAACGGCGGCGTCGCCGGCACGACGATGGACGTCGAGACCGTGGACTACGGCTATCAGGCGCCGCGCGCCATCAGCCAGTACAAGAAGTGGTCGTCGGGCAGCGGCAAGGTCGCGGCGATCCAGGGCTGGGGCACCGCCGACACCGAGGCGCTGACCGGCTTCGTCGGCAAGGACGAGATCCCCTACTACTCCGGCTCCTACTCGGGCCACCTGACCGACCCGACCGGCAACGGCCCGCACGGTTCCAAGCCGGCCCCCTACAACTTCTTCTACGGCCCGTCCTACTCCGACGGCCTGCGCGCCATGCTGATGTGGGCGGCCGAGGACTGGAAGACGAAGGGCGGCTCGGGCAAGCCCAAATACGTCCACATGGGTGCCAACCACCCCTACCCGAACGCCCCGAAGGAAGCCGGTGAGCAGCTCGCCAAGGAGCTGGGCTTCGACGTGCTGCCGGCGGTCCAGTTCGCCCTGACGCCGGGCGACTACACCGCCCAGTGCCTGACGCTGAAGCAGGCCGGCGCCAACTACGCCTATCTCGGGAACACGGCGGGCTCCAACATCTCCGTTCTGAAGGCCTGCCAGACGGTCGGCGCCCAGGTGCAGTTCATGGGCAACGTCTGGGGCATGGACGAGAACGCCGCCAAGGCCGCCGGCTCGGCCGCCAACGGCGTGATCTTCCCGGTCCGCACCGCGGCGATCTGGGGCGGCGACGCGCCCGGCATGAAGATCGTCAAGGAGATCTCCAAGGTCTCCGACGCCGCCGGAACCGCCTACCGTCCGGTGCACTACGTCTCCGGCATCTGCTCCGCCTTCTACATGAAGGAAGCGATGGACTGGGCGAAGCAGAACGGCGGCGTGACCGGCCCGAACATCCGCAAGGGCATGTACCAGAAGAAGGACTGGGTGCCGGCGGGGCTGGAGGGCGTCTGCGTGCCGTCTACCTGGACCGAGACCGACCACCGCGGCATGGACAAGGTCAACCTGTACCGCGCCAACGTGTCCGGCGACACCGGCGGTTCGGTGGACGATCTGGTGAAGGCCGGCACGATCAAGCTGGAGAAGATCGCCACCGTCGACGTCCCGCGCAAGCCGGAGTGGCTGGGCTGGTAAGCCGGACCGCCCCCGCCGTCGCCGTGAAAGGCCGGCGGCGGGGGCATCCGTCCCGTCTCACTGCATCAGGTGCCGCATCATGAACGCCGCCACCGCGACCGCCGCGGTCAATCCCGCCAGCGCTCCGGCGCCGGTTCCCGGCACGGCCAAGGCGCCGCTGCTGTCCGTCAACAACATCGAGGTCGTCTACAACGACGTCATCCTGGTGCTCCGCGGCCTCAGCCTGGAAGTGCCGGAGGGGGAGATCGTGGCCCTGCTGGGCGCCAACGGCGCCGGCAAATCGACGACGCTCAAAGCCATCTCGGGCCTGCTCAAGACCGAGGACGGCGAGGTCACGCGCGGCGACATCTCCTTCGCGGGCGAGCGCATCAACGGCATCGACCCCGACAAGATCGTCCGGCGCGGCATTTTCCAGGTGATGGAGGGCCGCCGCATCATCGGCGACATGACCTGCCAGGAGAATCTGCGCCTCGGCGCCTTCACCCGCCGCGACGGCGGGGTGAAGGACGACATCGAGATGGTCTATCACTACTTTCCCCGCCTGAAGGAGCGCACCGGCCTCGCCGGCTACCTGTCGGGCGGCGAGCAGCAGATGCTGGCCATCGGGCGCGCGATGATGGCGCGGCCGAAGCTGATCCTGATGGACGAGCCGTCCATGGGCCTGTCGCCGCTGATGGTGAAGGAGGTCTTCAGCATCATCCGGCAGATCAACAAGGACCTGGGGGTCACCATCCTGCTGGTCGAGCAGAACGCCCGCATGGCGCTCCAGGCCGCGACGCGCGGCTACATCATGGAGAACGGCAAGGTCGTTCTCGACGGCACCGCCGAAGAGCTGCGCAACAACGAGGACGTGAAGGAATTCTACCTCGGCGGCGGCAACGAAGAGCGCAAGAGCTTCAAGAATCTCAAGAGCTTCAAGCGCCGGAAGCGCTGGATTTGACGTGAGAGGAGTGGTCGTAGCGGGCCCCCCTCCCAACCTCCCCCCGCTTCGCAAGGGGAGGAGTTAAGCCCTCCCCTGCTCAGCGGGGGAGGGTTGGGTGGGGGCCCACCACGACACCCCAAGAAAAACAGCCGGGAGGCATCGGTGTCCGACACTTACGATCAACTCGAAACCCGCTCCCCCGACCGGCGCGAGGCGGAGCTGTTCGCGGCGCTGCCGGCGCAGATCGCCCACGCCAAGGCGAACGCGCCCTACTTCACCCGCCTGCTGGCCGATGTGGACCCCGCCGCCGTCCGTGACCGTGTGTCGCTCGCCGCCCTGCCGGTCACCCGCAAGTCGGACCTGATCGCCTTGCAGAGGGAGGCGCCGCCCTTCGGCGGGATGACAACCGTCGCCATCGGTCGACTGGCCCGCGTCTTCGCCTCGCCCGGTCCGATCCACGATCCGGAGGCCCACGGCACGGACCCCTGGCGCACCGCGCGGGCGCTCTACGCCTCGGGCATCCGCAGCGGCGACCTCGTGCAGAACTGCTTCGCCTACCACCTGACGCCCGCCGGCTCGATGTTCGAGACGGGGGCGCACGCGCTGGGCTGCGCGGTCATCCCCGCCGGGGTCGGCAACACGGAGATGCAGGCCCAGGTGGCCGCCCATCTGAAGCCGCGCGCCTACATCGGCACGCCCGACTTCCTGAAGATCATCCTGGAGAAGGGCGACGAGCTGGGGCTGGACCTGTCCTCCATCGCGATCGGCCATCTGACCGGCGGCCCCTTCCTGCCGGATGCCCGCGCCTATTACGAGGGGCGCGGCATCGCCGCCTACCAGAGCTACGGCACCGCCGACCTCGGCCTCGTCGCCTACGAGACGACGGCCCGCGCCGGGCTGGTGGTGGAGGAGGGCGTGATTGTCGAGATCGTCCGCCCCGGCACCGGCGATCCCGTGCCGGAAGGCGAGGTGGGGGAGGTCGTCGTCACCACCTTCAACCAGGCCTATCCGCTGCTCCGCTTCGCCACCGGCGACCTGTCGGCCGTGCTGCCCGGCGAGAGCCCCTGCGGGCGCACCAACATGCGGCTGAAGGGCTGGATGGGCCGCGCCGACCAGACCACCAAGGTCAAGGGCATGTTCGTCCATCCACAGCAGATCGCCGAGGTGCTGCGTCGCCACCCGCAGATCGGCAAGGCCCGCCTCGTCGTCGGGCGGCAGGACGCCAACGACACCATGACCCTGCGCTGCGAGTCGCCCGAATCCGGCGAGGCTTTGGCGGCATCGGTGCGTGAAACTCTGGCCGCCGTCACCAAATTGAAGGGTGTCGTGGAGTTCGCGGCCCCCGGCAGCCTGCCCAACGACGGCAAGGTCATCGAGGACGCCCGCGCCTAAGACCCTTTGATGCCCGAAAACAACGATAACCGACCCGATACACACGAGGACCTTTTCGACATGAGCGTCAGCACCGACCTCCAGCTCGACCCCTTCGCGCTCGCCAGGGAGCTGTCGGGCAAGCATTTCTTCGGCGGCGAGTTCCGCCCGGCCTCCTCCGGCAAGGGCTTTCCCGTTGTGAACCCGGCGACCGGCGAAACGGTGGCCGAGGCCGCCTTCGGCGAGGCGGCGGACGTCGATGCCGCGGTGGCCGCCGCGGTGGCCGCGCAGAAGGAATGGGCCAAGCGTCCGGTGCGGGAGCGCGGCAAGCTGGTCGCCGAATGCGGGCGCGTGCTCGACGCCCACAAGGAGGAAATCGCCAAGCTGATCGCGCTGGAGACCGGCAAGGCGCTGCGCACCGAATCGCGCGTCGAGGCCGGCGTTCTGTCCGACGCGTTCGTCTTCTTCGGCGGTCTGGCGCCGGAGCTGAAGGGCGAAACCATTCCCTTCAACCCGTCCATGCTGACCATGACGGTGCGTGAGCCGGTGGGCGTGGTCGGCGCGATCATCCCGTGGAACGTGCCGCTGCTGCTGATGGCGCTGAAGATCGCCCCGGCGATGGTGGCGGGCAACGCCGTGGTTGTGAAATCGGCGGAGGAGGCGCCGCTGGCCGTCCTGCGCGTCGTGCAGCTCATCAACACGGTGATCCCGGCGGGGGTGGTGAACATCCTGTCGGGCTACGGCCCGGAATGCGGCGCCCCGCTGGTGGCGCACAAGGACGTGAAGAAGGTGACCTTCACCGGCTCGGTCGAGACCGGCAAGATCGTCTACAAGACCGCCGCCGAGAAGCTGATCCCTGTGACGCTGGAGCTGGGCGGCAAGAGCCCGATGATCGTCTGCGGCGACGCCGACCTGGAGCAGGCCATCGCGGGCGCCATCGCCGGCATGCGCTTCACCCGCCAGGGCCAGAGCTGCACCGCGTCGTCGCGCATCTTCGTCCATGACAGCATCCACGACGCCTTCGTGGAAAAGCTGAAGGAGAAGGTGAACGCCATGAAGATGGGCGACCCGCTGGACGAGTCGACCGACATCGGCACCATCGTCTCGCCGCAGCAGCTGGACCGGGTGCAGAGCTATATCGCCATCGGCAAGGAGGGCGGGGCGACCCCGCATGTCTGCTCCGCCATGCCGTCCGATCCGAAGCTGACCAAGGGCCTGTACGTGCAGCCGCACATCTTCACCGGCGTGAAGAACAGCGACCGAATCGCGCAGGAGGAAATTTTCGGCCCGGTCTGCTGCGTCATCCGCTGGACCGACTACGAGGAGGTGATCGCCCAGGCCAACGACACCGAATACGGTCTCGCCGCGACCATCTGGACCCGTGACCTGAAGGTGGCGATGGACGCGGTACACCGGCTGGAGGCCGGGTTCGTTCAGGTGAACCAGAATCTGGTCGTGCAGCCGAATCTGTCCTACGGCGGCGTGAAGTCCTCCGGCCTCGGCAAGGAAGCCTCGCTGGAGGCGATGCTGGAGCACTTCACCCACAAGAAGACGATCATCATCAACATGAAGTGAGCGGACTTTCTGTCCCCTCTCCCCTCCGGGGAGAGGGTTAGGGTGAGGGGGTTGCGCTTTTGCCGGACGCACCGCCACGCGCATCCCCCTCACCGGCCCTTCGGGCCACCCTCTCCCCGGAGGGGAGAGGGCTAGAAGGCCTTGCCACGCCCATTTCCATACGCTACCGTACGGCTCCATACGTCGCCGTATGGCGGGAACGAAGAACAGACCTCCGGGGGGAGCGCCAACACCATGCTGTCGAACCAGTATCCGACCCTGAACTTCGACCTCGGCGAATCCGCGGACATGCTGCGCGACACCGTGCGCAGCTTCGCCGCCGACGAGATCGCGCCCCGCGCCGCCGAGATCGACCGCACCAACGAGTTCCCGAACGAGCTGTGGCGGAAGTTCGGCGACCTCGGCGTGCTCGGCATCACGGCGGAGGAGGAATACGGCGGCGCCGGCATGGGCTATCTGGAGCATGTCGTGGCGATGGAGGAGATTTCCCGCGCCTCGGCCTCGGTCGGCCTCAGCTACGGCGCGCACTCCAACCTCTGCGTCAACCAGATTCGCAAGAACGGCACGGCGGAGCAGAAGAGCCGCTACCTCCCGAAGCTGATCTCCGGCGAGCACATCGGCGCGCTTGCCATGTCGGAGCCGAACGCCGGGTCCGACGTGGTGTCGATGAAGCTCCGCGCCGAGAAGCAGGGCGACCGCTACGTGCTGAACGGCACGAAGATGTGGATCACCAACGGGCCGGACGCCGACACGCTGGTGGTCTACGCCAAGACCGACGTCAACGCCGGCCCGCGCGGCATAACCGCCTTCCTGATCGAGAAGTCGTTCAAGGGCTTCTCCGTCGCGCAGAAGCTCGACAAGCTGGGCATGCGCGGCTCCAACACCGGCGAGCTGGTGTTCGAGGACTGCGAGGTGCCGGAGGAGAACATCCTGGGCGGCGTCGGGCGCGGCGTGAACGTGCTGATGTCCGGCCTCGACTACGAGCGCGCGGTGCTGGCCGGCGGGCCGCTCGGCATCATGCAGGCCTGCATGGACGTGGTGGTTCCCTACCTGCACGACCGCAAGCAGTTCGGCCAGCCGATCGGCGAGTTCCAGCTCATGCAGGGCAAGCTGGCCGACATGTACACGATCATGAACGCCGCCAAGGCCTACGTGTACGCCGTCGCCAAGGCCTGCGACCGCGGCGAGACCGCCCGCAAGGACGCCGCCGGGGCGATCCTCTTCGCCGCCGAAAAGGCGACCTGGATGGCGCTGGAGGCCATTCAGACTCTGGGCGGCAATGGCTACATCAACGAATACCCGACGGGCCGCCTGCTGCGCGACGCCAAGCTCTACGAGATCGGCGCCGGCACCAGCGAGATCCGCCGCATGCTGATCGGGCGCGAGCTGTTCAAGGAAACGGCCTGAGGAAAACGGCGTAAAGCCGGAGGGAAGGGAAGAACCATGACCGATACCGTTGTGATCGCGGGCGCCGCCCGCACGCCGATGGGCGGCTTCCAGGGCGACTTGCAGGGGCTGACCGCACCGCAGCTCGGCTCCGCCGCCATCAAGGCCGCGCTGGAGCGCGCCGGGGTGAAGCCGGATGCCGTGGACGAGGTGTTCATGGGCAACGTTCTGCCCGCCGGGCTGGGGCAGGCGCCGGCGCGACAGGCGTCGCTCGGCGCCGGCATCCCGGAGGCTGCCGGCTGCACGACCATCTCCAAGGTCTGCGGGTCGGGCATGAAGGCGGTGATGCTCGCCACCGACCTCATCAAGGCCGGCTCGGCGGAGATCATGGTCGCCGGCGGCATGGAGAGCATGTCCAACGCTCCCTACCTGCTGGACCGCGCGCGCGGCGGCTACCGCATGGGCCACGGCCGCGTGCTCGACCACATGTTCCTCGACGGGCTGGAGGACGCCTACGACCGCGGGCGCCTGATGGGCACCTTCGCGGAGGAATGCGCCACCCACTACCAGTTCACCCGCGAGGCGCAGGACAACTACGCCATCGAGAGCCTGAACCGCGCCCGCCGCGCCACCGAGGACGGCAGCTTCGTCAAGGAGATCACCGCGGTCACCGTTAAGGGCCGCAAGGGCGACACGGTGGTGGAGAAGGACGAGCAGCCGCTGAAGGCCGACCCGGCCAAGATCCCCACGCTGAAGCCCGCCTTCGCCAAGGACGGCACGGTGACGGCGGCCAACGCCTCCTCCATCTCGGATGGTGCGGCAGCGCTGGTGCTGACCACCCGGTCGAACGCGGAGAAGCTCGGCCTGCCGATCCTGGCGGAGATCAAGGCCCACGCCAACCACGCCCAGGCCCCGGCCTGGTTCACCACCGCCCCGGTCGGTGCGATCAACAAGGTGCTGGAGCGCGCCGGCTGGTCGGCCAAGGACGTGGACCTCTACGAGCTGAACGAGGCCTTCGCCGTGGTCGCCATGGCGGCGATGCGCGAACTCGACATCCCGCATGACAAGATCAACGTGCATGGCGGCGCCTGCGCGCTCGGCCATCCGATCGGCGCGTCCGGCGCGCGCATTCTCGTCACGCTGCTGGCGGCCCTGGAGAAGAACGGGCTGAAGCGCGGTGTCGCCTCGCTGTGCATCGGCGGTGGCGAGGCCACGGCGGTGGCGGTGGAGTTGGTGTAAGGCAACCGTGCCCCCTCCCTAACCCTCCCCCGCTGCGCGGGAGAGGGGATCAAGCTCCCTCCACCGCGCAGCGGGGGAGGGGTGGGGAGGGGGCAAAAAGCGTGCGGGAGGGAAAGCAATGCGGCTGACGGAAGAGCAGCGGATGGTGCGCGACATGGCGCGGGACTTCGCGACTGAGCGGCTGGCGCCGACCGCGGCCGAGCGCGACCGCACCGGCGCCTTCCCCAAGGAGGAGCTGGCCGAGATGGGCCGGCTCGGCCTGATGGGCATGCTGGTGCCGGAGGCGTTCGACGGCGCCGGCACCGACCACATCGCCTACGCGCTCGCCATCGAGGAGATCGCGGCGGGCGACGGCGCCATTTCCACCATCATGAGCGTGCACAACTCCGTCGGCTGCATGCCGATCCTGAAGTTCGGCAGCGCCGAGCAGAAGGAGCGCTTCCTGAAGCCGATGGCCCGCGGCGAGCAGCTCGGCTGCTTCTGCCTGACCGAGCCGCAGGCGGGGTCCGACGCCGCCGCCATCAAGACCCGCGCGCGCCGCGACGGCAACCACTGGGTCCTCAACGGCACCAAGCAGTTCATCACGTCGGGCAAGAACGCCGACGTCGCCATCGTCTTCGCGGTCAGCGACCCCGAGGCCGGCAAGAAGGGCATCACCGCCTTCATCGTACCGACCGACACCCCCGGCTTCCAGGTCGCGCGGGTCGAGGAGAAGCTCGGCCAGAGCTGCTCCGACACCTGCCAGATCGTGCTGGAGGACTGCCGCATCCCCGCCGACCTGATGCTGGGCGCGGAGGGCGGCGGCTACCGGGTGGCGCTCGCCAACCTGGAGGGCGGGCGCATCGGCATCGCCTCTCAGTCGGTGGGCATGGCGCGCTCCGCGCTCGACCACGCCACCCGCTACGCCCAGGAGCGGCAGAGCATGGGCGTGCCGATCATCCAGCATCAGGCGGTGGCCTTCCGGCTGGCCGACATGGCGACGAAGGTGGAGGCCGCGCGCCAGCTCGTCCTGCACGCCGCGAGCCTCCGCGACGCGGGCGAGCCCTGCCTGAAGGAGGCGGCGATGGCGAAGCTGTTCGCCTCGGAGATCGCCGAGCGCGTCTGCTCCGACGCCATCCAGATTCATGGCGGCTACGGCTACCTGAACGATTTCCCGGTGGAGCGCATTTATAGAGACGTGCGCGTCTGCCAGATCTACGAGGGCACGAGCGACATCCAGCGGCTGGTCATCAGCCGCGCCCTGATGCAGTAGAACAAGAAGAGACGGGAGGACGACGGCCATGACCGTCCTGAAGAGCGCCCTGAACCCGCGCTCCGCCGAGTTCCAGACGAACGCCGACGCCATGTCCGCCCTGGTCGCCGACCTGCGCGAGAAGGTGGGCGCCATCAAGCAGGGCGGCGGCGCGAAGGCCCGCGACAAGCACCTGTCCCGCGGCAAGCTGCTGCCGCGCGAGCGCATCCGCCAGCTTCTGGATGTGGGATCGCCCTTCCTGGAGCTGTCGCAGATGGCCGCCCACAAGGTCTATGACGACGACATCCCGGCCGCGGGCATCATCACCGGCATCGGCAGCGTGGCCGGGCAGGAATGCATGGTGGTCGTCAACGACGCCACAGTGAAGGGCGGCACCTACTTCCCCCTGACCGTCAAGAAGCACCTGCGGGCGCAGGAAGTGGCGCAGCAGAACAACCTGCCCTGCATTTATCTCGTCGACTCGGGAGGCGCCAACCTGCCCAACCAGGACGAGGTCTTCCCCGACCGCGACCATTTCGGCCGCATCTTCTTCAACCAGGCCAACATGTCGGCCCAGGGCATCCCGCAGATCGCCGTGGTGATGGGAAGCTGCACGGCGGGCGGAGCCTATGTTCCGGCCATGTCGGACGAGGCGATCATCGTGCGCAACCAGGGCACCATCTTCCTCGGCGGCCCGCCGCTGGTGAAGGCGGCGACCGGCGAGGTGGTGTCGGCGGAGGACCTCGGCGGGGCGGACGTGCATTCCCGCACCTCCGGCGTGACCGACCATTACGCGATGAACGACGCCCACGCGCTCGCCATGGCGCGCAAGGTCGTGTCGAACCTGAACCGCAGCAAGCGCATCGACATGGACCTGCGCGAGCCGCAGGAACCGGCCTACGACCCGCGCGAACTCTACGGTGTGATCCCCAGCGACCCGCGCAAGCCCTTCGACGTGCGCGAGGTCATCGCCCGCGTGGTCGACGGCTCGGTGCTGGACGAGTTCAAGCCGCTCTACGGCACGACGCTGGTCTGCGGCTTCGCCCACATCTTCGGCTACCCGGTCGGCATCATCGCCAACAACGGCATCCTGTTCAGCGAATCCGCCCTGAAGGGCGCGCATTTCGTCGAGCTGTGCTGCCAGCGAGGGATTCCCCTGGTCTTCCTGCAGAACATCACCGGCTTCATGGTCGGGCGGAAATACGAGGCGGGCGGTATCGCCAAGGACGGTGCGAAGCTGGTCACCGCCGTCGCCTGCGCCAAGGTGCCAAAATTCACCGTCATCATCGGCGGCAGCTATGGTGCGGGCAATTACGGCATGTGCGGGCGCGCCTATTCCCCGCGCTTCCTCTGGATGTGGCCGAACTCGCGCATCTCGGTGATGGGCGGGGAGCAGGCGGCGGGCGTGCTCGCCCAGGTCCGGCGCGACGCCATGGAATCCCAGGGCAGGAGCTGGGCGCCGGAGGAGGAGGAGGCGTTCAAGGCCCCCATCCGCCAGCAGTACGAAGACCAGGGCCATCCCTACTACGCCTCCGCCCGGTTGTGGGACGACGGCATCATCGACCCGGCGGACACGCGCATGGTGCTCGGCCTCGGCCTGTCGGCGTCGCTGAACGCCCCGGTCGAGAAGACCACCTTCGGCGTGTTCCGGATGTGAGCGGGGGGACGACGAGCATGAGCGACATTCTGATCGACATCGCCGCCAGCGGCGTCGCCGCCGTCACGATGAACCGGGCGGACGTTCACAACGCCTTCAACGAGCAGGTCATCGCCGATCTGACCGACGCCGTCCTCAGCCTGGGATCGAACCCGGATGTCCGCGCCATCCTGCTGCGCGGCGCGGGGAAGAGCTTCTCCGCCGGGGCCGACCTCGGCTGGATGAAGAAGATGGCGGGTTACAGCCATGGCGAGAACGTCGAGGACGCCATGGGGCTCGCCACCATGCTGCGCACGCTGGACGAATGCCCGAAGCCGACCATCGCCGTGGTGCAGGGTCCGGCCTTCGGCGGCGGGGTGGGGCTGGTCGCCGCCTGCGACATCGCCATCGCCACCGAGACCGCCAGCTTCGCCCTGACCGAGGTGCGGCTGGGCCTGATCCCCGCGGTCATCAGCCCCTACGTCGTCGCCGCGATGGGCGAGCGCGCCTGCCGCCGCTACTTCCTGACGGCGGAGCGATTCTCCGCCGCTGAGGCGCTGCGGCTCGGTTTGCTGCACCAGACCGTCCCGGCGACGGAGCTGGATGCCGCGGTCGAGGTGATGGTGCGCAACCTTCTGCAATGCGGCCCGGCCTCGCAGACCGCGGCGAAGGAGCTGATCCGCGCCGTGGCGCGCCGTCCGCTGGACGACGCGCTGGTCCGCGACACGGCGGAGCGCATCGCCCGCCAGCGCGCGAGCGACGAGGGGAGGGAGGGCGTCGGCGCCTTCCTGGAGAAACGCGAACCGGCGTGGCGGAGCTGAGTCCCATGGTTGAGACAGGCATGTTCGACAAGATTCTGATCGCGAACCGTGGCGAGATCGCCTGCCGCGTCATCCGCACCGCCCGCCGCATGGGCATCCGCACCGTCGCCGTGTATTCGGAAGCCGACGCCCGCGCCATGCATGTGGAGATGGCCGACGAGGCCGTCTGCATCGGCCCGGCGCCGGTCGGCGAGAGCTATCTGCGCGGCGACGCGATCCTTGAGGTCGCCAAGCGCACCGGCGCCCAGGCCATCCATCCCGGCTACGGCTTCCTGTCGGAGAACGCCGGCTTCGCGGCGGCCTGCGCCGAGGCCGGCGTGGTCTTCATCGGCCCGCCGATCGAGGCCATCCGCGTCATGGGCTCCAAGGCGGAATCCAAGCGCGTGATGTCGCAGGCCGACGTGCCTCTGGTCCCCGGCTTCCACGGCGAGGCCCAGGATCTGGAGACGCTGAGCGCGGAGGCCGGGCGCATCGGCTACCCGGTGCTGGTCAAGGCGTCGGCGGGCGGCGGCGGCAAGGGCATGCGCGTGGTCCGCGCCGCCGGCGAGTTCGCCGACGCGGTGGCCGGCGCCAAGCGCGAGGCGAAGGCCGCCTTCGGCGACGACAGCGTGCTTCTGGAGAAGTATCTGGGCCGCCCGCGCCATGTCGAGATCCAGGTCTTCTGCGACACCCACGGCAACGGCGTCTATCTGTTCGAGCGCGACTGCTCGATCCAGCGCCGCCACCAGAAGGTGATCGAGGAGGCCCCGGCCCCGGCGCTGCCCGACGACCTGCGCCGCCGCATGGGCGAGGCCGCGGTGGCCGCCGCCAAGGCGGTGAACTACGTCGGCGCCGGCACCGTGGAGTTCCTCTACGAGGACGGCGGCTTCTACTTCATCGAGATGAACACCCGCCTCCAGGTGGAGCATCCGGTGACCGAGAAGATCACCGGCCAGGACCTCGTGGAGTGGCAGCTGCGCGTCGCTGCCGGCGGCACGCTGCCGCTGATGCAGGACCAGCTCACCCGCCGCGGCCACGCCTTCGAGGCGCGCCTCTATGCGGAGGACCCGCAGCGCGAGTTCCTGCCGGCCATCGGCAAGCTGGTCCGCCTGCGCCCGCCCGCCGAGAACGACCATGTCCGGGTGGACACCGGCGTCCGCGAGGGCGACGAGGTCACCATGTTCTACGACCCGATGATCGCCAAGCTGATCGTCTGGGACGAGGACCGCGACGCCGCGCTGCGCCGCCTGCGCGTGGCGCTCGCCGCCTACGAGGTGGTCGGGGTGACCACCAACGTGGCCTTCCTCGGCGCCATCGCCGGGCATCCGGCCTTCCGCGCGGTGGAGATCGACACCGGCTTCATCGAGCGGCACCGCGCCGACCTGTTGCCCCCGCCGGCCCCGGTGCCGGACCGCGGGCTGGCCATCGCCGCGCTCAGCGTGCTGCTCCGCCGCAACGCGGACACGCGCAAGGCCCGCCGCGCCGCGTCGGACCCCTGGTCGCCCTGGCTGTCGGCCAGCGGCTGGCGCCTCAACGACGACAACCACCACGACCTGCGCCTGCTCGACGGCGACACGCCGCGCAGCCTGACCCTGCATTTCCGCCCCGACGGTTACGAGATCGAGGTGGAGGGCCGCCCGGCCATCCGGGCGGAGCGGGTGACGCTTGACGGCGAGACGCTGACCGCCACCATCGACGCCGTGCGCACCCGCGCCACGGTGGTCTGTCAGGGATTGGACCTGACCATCCTGTCGGACGGATCGGTGTGGCGGCTGCATCTGGACGACCCGACCGCCCGCGCCGCGGAGCAGGAGGGCGGCTCCGGCCGCCTGACCGCGCCGATGCCGGGCACCGTCGTCCGCGTGCTGGTCGAGCCCGGCCAGACGGTGGAGGCGGGCGCGCCGCTGATGCTGCTGGAGGCGATGAAGATGGAGCACACCATCAAGGCCCCCGCCGCCGGCACAGTCAGCGCCGTCAACTTCGCGGCGGGCGATCAGGTGTCCGAAGGCGTGGACCTGCTGGTCCTCGACGTGGCGGAGGGATGAGCATGCGCCTGCCGAAAAGCGTCCGCATGGTGGAGGTCGGCCCGCGCGACGGCCTCCAGAACGAGAAGCAGATCGTCCCGACCGCGGTGAAGATCGGTCTGGTCGACCGGCTGACCGAGGCCGGGCTGACCGCCATCGAGGCCGGCAGCTTCGTGTCGCCCAAATGGGTCCCGCAGATGGCCGACACGCCGGACGTCTTCGCCGGCATCCGGCGCAGGGAGGGGGTGCGCTATGTCGCCCTCACCCCGAACGCCAAGGGCCTGGAGGGCGCGCTCGCCGCCCGCGCCGACGAGGTGGCGGTCTTCGCCGCCGCGTCGGAGAGCTTCAGCCAGAAGAACATCAACTGCTCCATCGCCGAAAGCCTGGACCGCTTCGTCCCGGTGCTGGAGCAGGCCAAGGCTCGGGGCGTGCCGGTGCGGGGTTACGTCTCCTGCGTGCTCGGCTGCCCCTATGAAGGCGAGATCGCTCCGGCGGCGGTGGCCGAGGTGGCCGGCCGGCTGCTCGACATGGGCTGCTACGAGGTCTCGCTCGGCGACACCATCGGGACCGGCACGCCGGCCAAGGCCCAGGCGATGATCGCGGCGGTGGCGGAGCGCGTGCCGATGGAGCGCTTGGCGGTGCATTTCCACGACACCTACGGCCAAGCGCTCGCCAACATCCTGGCGACGCTGGAGATGGGCGTGGCGGTGGTGGACAGCTCCGTCGCCGGGCTGGGCGGCTGCCCCTACGCCAAGGGGGCGTCGGGCAACGTGGCGAGCGAGGACGTGCTCTACATGCTGAACGGTCTGGGTGTCGGGACGGGGGTGGACCTCGACCGGCTGGTGGCGGCTGGCGCTTATATCAGCGATGCCATCGGCCGTCCGACCGCCTCGAAGGTCGCCCGCGCGCGGGGATGTGCGTAAAACACGGGGAAAGAGGGAAGGGAAGGGCGCCATGAGCTTCACGAACCTGCTGGTGCATGTGGACGACAGCGACCGCTGCGGGGAGCGGCTGACCGTCGCCCTGACCCTGGCGCAGAAGCATGGCGCCGCGCTGACCGGCCTGTTCGCGCAGAGCGACAGCTCCGGCGCCGGCATCGTCACCCGCAAGGCCGGCCCGGCGCTGACTCAGGCGGCGCAGCGCGCACGGGAGCTGTTCGAGGAGAAGGCCCGCGAGGCCGGCGTGACCACGCGCTGGTGGCAGCTCAGCCACGGCGAGTACGGCCATGTGATCGCCGAGACTGTGATCTGCTCGCGCTACGTGGACCTTGCCGTGTTCGGCCAGCACGACCCGGAGGACAGCCGCGTTCCGGCCGATCTCCTTGAGGAGGTGGTGCTGAACGCCGGGCGCCCGATCCTGGTCGTGCCGCACAGCGGCAGCTACCCGCAGCTCGCCGACCGCCCGGTGATCGCCTGGAACGGCAGCCGCGAGGCCGCCCGCGCCGTCAACGACGCGCTGCCGCTGCTGAAGCAGGCCAGTTCCGTGCTCTTGCTCGCCTTCCACACCCAGCCCCGGGCGGAGGGAGGCGGCACCGTCCCGCAGGTCGACATCCTGGAGCATCTGGCGAGCCACGGCGTGAAGGCCACGCAGGAACGCATGACCATCGCCAGCATGACTCCCATGGACGCCGTGTTGTCGCGCGCCTCGGACCATGGCGCCGATCTTCTGGTGATGGGCGGCTTCGGCGGCTATGGCGGCTCGCTGTTCCCGCTGTTCGGGCGGGGCAGCAACACCCGCCAGATTCTGCGCCAGATGACCCTTCCCGTTCTGTTGTCGCACTGACCGACGTTGTTCGCACGAAACAAGGAAAGAAGAAGAAATGGCTGATGAGATGGCTCGCGATCCGCGCGAGGTGATGGAGTACGACGTCCTTGTCGTCGGAGCCGGCCCGTCGGGCCTGAGCGCGGCCATCCGCCTGAAACAGCTCGCCAACGAGGCTGGGCAGGAACTGTCGGTCTGCGTCGTGGAGAAGGGCTCGGAGGTCGGCGCCCACCTGCTCTCCGGCGCGGTGTTCGAGCCGCACGCGCTCGACGAGCTGATCCCCGACTGGAAGGAGAAGGGCGCGCCGCTGACCACCCCGGCCCGCGAGGACCGCTTCCTCTTCCTCACCGAGACCAAGGCGCTGAAGTCGCCCTTCGCCCCGCCGCAGATGCACAATCACGGCAACTACATCATCAGCCTCGGCAACCTCGCCCGCTGGATGGCCGGGCAGGCCGAGGAGCTGGGTGTGGAGATCTACCCCGGCTTCGCCGCGGCGGAGGTGCTCTACGACGACACGGGGGCGGTCAAGGGCGTGGCCACCGGCGACATGGGCATCGGCAAGGACGGTGAGAAGACCGCCAACTACACGCCGGGCATGGAGCTGCACGCCAAGCAGACCATCTTCGCCGAGGGCTGCCGCGGCTCGCTGACCAAGACGCTGTTCGAGCGCTTCGACCTGCGCCGCGACGCCGACCCGCAGACCTACGGCATCGGCATCAAGGAGCTGTGGGAGGTTGCGCCGGAGAAATCCCAGCCCGGCCTGATCGTCCACACCATCGGCTGGCCGATGGACCCCAAGACCTACGGCGGCTCCTGGCTCTACCACATGGAGGGCAACCTGGTGTCGGTCGGCTTCGTGGTCGGGCTCGACTACGAGAACCCGCACCTGTCGCCGTTTGAGGAGTTCCAGCGCTACAAGACCCACCCGGCGATCCGCCCGACCTTCGAGGGCGGCCGGCGCATCGCCTACGGCGCGCGGGCGCTCAACGAAGGCGGCTTCCAGTCGATCCCCAAGCTGACCTTCCCCGGCGGTCTGATCGTCGGCGACGCGGCGGGCTTCCTCAACGTGCCCAAGATCAAGGGCAACCACACCGCGATGAAGTCGGGCATGCTGGCGGCCGAGGCGGTGCATGAATTGCTCTCCGCCGAGGCTCCGGCGCGCGAGGCGGTGGCCTATCCGGAGAAGCTGAAGGCGTCCTGGGTGTGGTCGGAGCTGCATGCGGTGCGCAACATCCGCCCCGGCTTCCAGAAGGGTCTGTGGGCGGGGCTGGCCAACGCCGCCTACGAGACGGCGACCAAGGGCAAGTCGCCGTGGACGCTGCACCACCGGCACGGCGACCACGAGACGCTGAAGAAGGCGTCGGAGATGCCGAAGATCGCCTATCCCAAGCCGGATGGCGTGGTGTCGTTCGACCGGCTGTCGTCGGTGTATCTGTCGAACACCAACCACGAGGAGGACCAGCCGGCGCACCTGACGCTGAAGGACGCGTCGGTGCCGATCGCGGTCAATCTGGCGCTCTACGACGCGCCGGAGACGCGCTATTGCCCGGCGGGTGTGTACGAGATCGTGCGGGCGGAGGACGGCAGCGACCCGCGGCTGCAGATCAACGCGCAGAACTGCGTGCACTGCAAGACCTGCGACATCAAGGACCCCACCCAGAACATCAACTGGGTCGTTCCCGAGGGCGGCGGGGGGCCAAACTACCCGGGCGGGATGTAAAACTCAAACGGCAGCAAAACATCAGGGAGAGAGCGCGATGCAGATCAACGGTCAGGCCGCCATCGTCACCGGTGGCGCCTCCGGCATGGGGGCGGAAACCGCGCGCCATCTGGCGAAGCTGGGCGCCAAGGTCACCGTGCTCGACATGAACGAGGCGGCGGTCAAGCAGGTCGCGGAGGAGATCGGCGGCCTGGGCCTGCTCTGCGACGTGTCGAGCGCGGAATCGGCGGAGAAGGCCGTGGCCGAAGCCCGCGCGGCCCATGGCCCGGCCCGCATCGCGGTGAACTGCGCGGGCGTTGCTCCGGCCAAGCGGATCGTCGGGCGCGACGGTCCGATGGCGCTGGACGACTTCCGCAAGGTGATCGAGGTCAACCTGATCGGCACCTTCAACATGCTGCGCCTCGCCGCCGCGGACATGGGCACGCTCGACCCGCTGGAGTCGGGGGAGCGCGGGGTGATCGTCAACACCGCTTCCGTCGCCGCCTATGAGGGCCAGATCGGGCAGGCCGCCTACGCCTCGTCGAAGGGCGGCATCGTCGCCCTGACCATCTGCGCCGCCCGCGATCTGGCGCGCAGCGCCGTGCGCGTCATGACCATCGCCCCGGGCCTGATCGGCACGCCGATGCTGCTGAACATGCCCCAGGAGGTCCAGGACAGCCTCGCCGCCACGGTGCCCTTCCCGAAGCGCTTCGGCCAGCCCTCCGAATATGCCCGTCTCGTGCAGCACATCTTGGAAAACGAGATGTTGAACGGCGAAGTGATCCGGCTGGACGGCGCCATCCGGATGGCGCCGCAGTAACGGGATTCGACGAGCAACCGTCATCGAACCTTCTCCGCGCTGTGAATCAGCGCGGAGAAGGGGAGGGCGTCGAACGGGATCTCCCTCCGCCTCAATCGTCCCAGATCGGCAGGGTGCCGAGCTGCGCGTTCGTCAGCGCGGTCGTCAGGGCCCGCCCATCGTCGCGAAGCTGGTCCAGCCCGACGATGACTTCCTTGTCGCCGATCCCCACCCCATGCTCCACGTCCACCACCACGGCGACCGGCTGACCGGAGGCGTCCATCAACACCTCCTCCACCTCGCCGATCTTCGTGCCGTCCGGCCCCATGACATCCATATCGTCCAACTGCCCGACCGTCCGCTTGAGGGACGGCACCATGACGTTGTCGTCCTTCACCTCCCGATAGGCGTTGGCGGGGTTGGGGATGGCGGCGCTCTGCTGGGCGAGCGAGGATCCGGCCGCAACCATGACGAGGGCGACCGCCGTTGCGGAAAGGAGCTTTCTCATCGCATTGCTCTCCTGCTGCTGACCGTGCAACAACATGGAGTTGCCGGCACGGTTCCATCCGATGCGCCGGTGCACACCGTCCGATTGCGCAGGAACCGCCAATGCTCCGATTCGCCGCGACCGTGCTGCTGGTCGTCTTGTCCGGCTTCGGCGTCCAGTCCACGCAGGCGCAAACCGTGAAGGAGGCCCGCAAGGTGGAGTCTTTCGATCTGCGCGCCGACCGGACGGGCTTGGATTACCGGGTCTTTCTCGTCCACCCCGCCGAACCGCCGCCGCCGGGCGGTTATCCAGTCATCTACATGCTCGACGGCAACGCGACCGTGCCGATGATGGAGAGGGTCATCGGCGCAAATCCACAGGAGCCCTACGGTTCCGCGGTGATCGTCGGAATCGGTTATCCGATCGACGGACCGTTCGACATCCTCCGCCGCTACCGCGACCTGACCCCACCGACTCCGCCGGAGTTCATTCCGCCGTCGCGGGACGGAGCCTCCATCATCGAAACCGGCGGGCGCGACGATTTCCTGACCTTCGTTGAGACGCAGGTGATTCCGGCGGTCGAAACGCGCCTGCCCATCGACCCGCAACGCCGGACCCTGTTCGGCCATTCGCTGGGCGGGCTGTTCTCCCTCTACGTTCTCTACACCAAGGGAGACCTGTTCCAGACCTACGTCGCGGCCGACCCGGCGATCTGGTGGAACGGGCAGGCCATCCTGGGAGAGCAGGCGGCGTTCCTTGAGCGGTCGAAGGGCGAGGGCGTAGCGCACGGCACGGCGCTGCTGATCGAGACGTCCGGCAAGCTGGTGGAACGTCCGTTGCCGCCGGCGGACGCCGAGCGGTTGAAGCGTCTCCGTTCCGGACAGACGGGGAGGGAGGTCGCGGCCACCCTGGCGACGGTTCCGGGTTTGCGCCTCGTCTTCCATGAGTTCGTCGAGGAAAGCCACGGCTCCATGCTGCCGCTCGCCGTGGCCGACGCCCTGGGCTTCGCTTTCGGGCGAAATCCGGACTGATTTGAAAGTCAACGCGATCGCGGAGACACCGGGCGACCTTCCGAATTGCCCCGCACTCCCCACATGTGTGAACCGAGGTCCGCAAGAAGCGGGCAACCAGATGAGGGAGCGGACTCCTTGACCGTACAGTCGATCTTCATGCCCGAGGCCATCTACCGGTATATGCTCGACACCTCTCTGCGCGAGACCGCCATCCAGGCGAAGCTGCGCGCCGAGACGGCCAAGTTGACCGAGGCCCATTATCAGATCGCCCCGGAAGAAGGACAGCTTCTGGCCTTCCTGGTTGAAATGATCGGCGCGCGCCGGACCTTGGACATCGGTACTTTCACCGGATACAGCGCGCTGACGGTGGCGCAGGCCCTGCCGGACGAGGGCCGGGTCGTCAGCCTCGACATCAACGAACAGTGGACGGCCAAAGCCCGCGCGATCTGGTCCGAGGCCGGAGTCGCCGAGAAGATCGAACTGCACATCGGGCCGGCGCTCGACAGCCTGGACAAGCTCCTAACCGATGGCGGCGGCGAGTCGTTCGATTTCGCCTTTATCGACGC
Source organism: Azospirillum brasilense (assembly GCF_001315015.1). Lineage (NCBI taxonomy): Bacteria > Pseudomonadati > Pseudomonadota > Alphaproteobacteria > Rhodospirillales > Azospirillaceae > Azospirillum > Azospirillum brasilense. The sequence goes on from NZ_CP012916.1 coordinate 423,125, forward strand.
CGACAAGGAAAGTTACGACGCCTATTATGAGCGCTGCCTGACCCTCGTACGGCGCGGTGGCCTGATTGTGGTGGACAACACCCTGTGGCGCGGGCGAGTCGCCGATCCCGGCGATCGCAAGGACAAGACCGAAGCCATCCGCGCCTTCAATGCTGCCCGTCTGCGGGATGAGAGGGTGGGCCTGTGCATGCTGCCCATCGGAGACGGCGTAACCCTCCTGCGGCGGCGCTGAGAAGCGTCTCCCACACGCAGACCGGCCCCTTGGCTGGAAAGCAGGGGCACGACACCGGATATGGGAGGGTCCTGAGAGGCCTTCCCCAGCCGTTCACATAAATCCCATAAGTTCAATTATGGAAAATTTATCCGAGGAATTCCGTGACAATGTTCCTTGGACGACGATCCTTATGGAGACGTGATAAATTTTGCTCTATCTCATAAGAGGTATCGCCCACACCTGATCTCACCGCGGCGATGTTGATGGTCGATCGCACATGATTTCAGGTTTGGGCCTCTCCACCTCGCATATGTTCGGCCCCGCCACGGCGCGGCAACGGCCCCGTTTCCGGTTCCTGGCCACAGCTTTTCTAGCATCCATCGCTTCCGGCGCGGTCGTCAGTCCCGCCCAAGCGGCGGACCAGCCGCATCTGACCACCGTCACCACGGTGCGGAAGAACGCTGACGGGCATCCGGCCAAAATGCTGCAGTTCGGCGTCTACCGGACGGAGGCCGATGCCTGGGTTGCCTGGAAGGCGGTCGTCCGACGCCAGCCGGACATGGTCGCCGATCTTGTTCCCCGAGTTTCTCTGCAAAAGCCCGAGATTCCCGATTCGGGTTTCGTCCTGCGGGCCGCTCCCCTGCCTGATCTCGACCCCAACTTCGTCTGCCGCCGGATTGTCGGCGGCGGCGGCAGTTGCCTCGTCGTAGACATCGCGGAGCAACCGACGGCTGCGACGCCCGCCACCACACCGGAGGACAACGACCACAACGGGGTCGTCACCTACAGCCCGGACCAGAGCCGGGAAATGCAGGAGATCGAGCGGCAGGCTGCCCGCCTGTCGCGCATCGCGGCCATCGTGCCCGGAAACGAAGCGCGGGTGGACATCGGGGCGCTGAAGGCCAGTCGCTGGAATCTCTGTTCCCTGACCTTCGACGATGGACCGCATCCGACGGTAACCCCGCGCATCCTCGATATCCTGCGCGTCGAAGGAGTGCGGGCAACCTTCTTCCCCATCGGCAACGTCGCAATCCGCCATCCGCGGATCATCCAGCGAATCGTCCAGGAAGGGCACGAGGTCGGCAACCACAGCCTGACCCACCCGAACATGCGCACCCTGACCACCGAGGCCCAACGCGCCCAGATTGCCGAAACGAACCGCATCCTGGCCGAGTCGGGCGCCGATCCGGTGCTGTTCCGGCCGCCCGCCGGCCGCTGGAACAGCGACACGCTGGCGGCTGTCGATCAGGAAAAGATGAGCCCGGCGCTGTGGAACGTCGATACGCGCGACTGGTTCACCCGCGACGCCGGCAAGATCATGGCGCAGCTGGAAGCCACCGGCACCATCGGCAGCGTCGTCCTGATGCACACCACCTACAACGCGACGGCGGAAGCGCTTCCCCGAGCCATCGGCCTGCTGCGAACGCGCGGTTGCCGCTTCGTCACCCTGTCGGAATGGATCACCAGCCTGAACAGCCTCGCCACGCCGCGCATCGCGCAGCGCTGAGGCCGGGAACCAAGCCTGCCCTCACCCACGCCGCCCCTTTCCCAACGTGGGAAAGAGGCGATTCAGGGCGGTTGCCTATATGATCAGGCGACGTTCTTGGCGCGGCCGCGGCGGGCCGGCTTGACCGGTGCGGCGGCTTTCTTGCCGAGACCGATCGACTTGGCGAAAGCGGAACGCTGCTCCGCATAGTTCGGGGCGGTCATCGGATAATCCGCGGGCAGCCCCCACTTCCGGCGGTATTCGTCCGGCGTCATTCCATAAGCCGTGCGCAGATAGCGCTTCAGCATCTTCAGTTTCTTACCGTCCTCGAGGCAAACGATGTAGTCCGGCATCACCGATTTCTTCACCGGCACGGCAGGGCGCAGTTCCACCGCTTCTGGTTCCGCAGGACGGCCCGTCCCCGACAGACTTTGGTGGACGATCCGGATGAGGTTCGGAAGATCATTCACCGCGATCTGGTTCGAGCGGACATAAGACGCAACGATCTTACCCGTCATGGCAACCAGATCGGTGGCCGAATTCTCAGAACCGTCGGTATCGCTGCTTTGCATGTCAGTTTCCTTCGAGAACGAATGATCCAAGAGGGAGGATGGGCAAAGTGATGCGCAAAGCGCAAGCCTGTGCATCAGGTTTAACATGCAAATGTGTAATGTGTTTCATGCAGGACACGCGGACGAGCGTGCCAGTCGAATGGAAATAGTAGACTTCGGTGATGAAATCGCCACCCGTTCAGACGGCGGAACGTGCGCGCTTTATCAGGTCGGCGTACCAGCGGGCAGAGGCTTTCGGCGTGCGTTTCTGCGATTCGAAGTCGACATGGACGATGCCGAAACGGTTGCCGTAACCGCTTCCCCACTCGAAATTATCCAGGAGCGACCAGACAAAGTAACCGCGCACGTCCGCCCCGCCACGAATCGCCTCGTGCATTGAGGCGTTATAGAGCCGGAGGTAGTTGATTCGGTGCTGATCGTCGATGGCACCCGATTCGTCCGGCGAATCGCTGCCGCCGCAACCGTTTTCCGTAATGACGATCGGCATGCGGTAACGGCGGGTGATCTCCAGCAGTTCGTCGCGGAAGGCGTCGGGGAAAACCGCCCATCCGACACCGTATGTCGGCGAATCGGGCGGGGCGTCACCCCAGCCATAGCCCCAGGTGGTGTCCGGATTCACGCGGGCGAAGATCGGGCCGTAGTGATTCAGCCCGAACCAGTCCATGGGACGGCAGATTTGCGCCATGTCGCCGGCCTTCACATAAGGCTCGATGGCGCGGGCGACGCGCGGCGGGTAATGGCCGAGAAGCTGTGGGTCGCAGAAGGTCAGGTTCCAGTGCTCGTCCAGGAGGGCGGCCGCCTCTGCGTTCTCCGGCCGGCCGCCTTCCGGCAGAACCCGCTGGCGGTTGTGCACCGCTCCGATCGAGGCACCCGGAACCAGAGCGCGGATCGCGTCCACCCCGGTCCCATGGGCAAGGTTGACGTGGTGAATGGCCCGAAGATGCTGGACCCGGTCGGTGATGCCAGGAGCTGCCCAGGGAATGGCGTAGCCGAACAGGGTAAAGACGGAAAACTCGTTGAAGGTGATCCACCGCTTCACCCGGTCGCCATAGCGCCGCGCCAGCAGAGTCGTGTAATCGGCGTACCAGCCGACGCTGTCCCGGTTCGCCCAGCCGCCGAGATCCTGCAACGCCTGAGGCAGGTCCCAGTGATAGACGCACAGCCAGGGCTCGATTCCCGCCTCCATCAGGGTGTCGATCAGACGGTCGTAAAAGTTCAGCCCGGCCTCATTGACCACCCCGCGCCCCCGCGGCAGCACCCGCGGCCACGCCACGGAGAAGCGGTAGGCATCCACTCCCAGCCCGCGCATCAGCGCCACGTCCTTGGCGTAGCGGTGATAATGGTCGCAGGCGACGTCGCCGGTGTCGCCGTTCACCACCCCGCCCACCGTACGGCAGCGCGTGTCCCAGATGCTGGGTCCACGCCCGTCCTCCGCCGCAGCCCCCTCGATCTGATAGGCGGAGGTGGAGACGCCCCAAACAAAGTCCTTCGGCAGGTCCGTCATCACCGTCTCCATTCCACGCCGATCGCCCATACCCATACTACCTTTGGCGGAATGGTCAAGAAACAGGCATAATAATGAGCGAACGGTTCGACGGAGCGGTCTCCCTTGGAACATAAGGCTGTGGAACGGCGAGCGACGCCCCTTCTCATCCCTGGTTTTCCCACCGGGTTTCTGTGGGGAACCTCGACGTCGGCCTTTCAAGTCGAAGGGGCCGCGACCGAGGATGGGCGGGCGCCGAGCATTTGGGACAGCTTCTGCCGCCTGAAGGGCCGGGTGGACAACGGCGACACCGGCGACGTCGCCTGCGACCATTACCACCGCTACGCCGAGGATGTGGCGCTGATGCGGGACATCGGGGTCGGCGCCTACCGTTTCTCCATCTCCTGGCCGCGGGTGCTGCCCCGCGGGCGTGGGGTGGTCAACGAGGCCGGGCTGGACTTCTACGACCGCCTGATCGACCGGCTTCTGGAAGCGGGGATCGAGCCTTGGGCTTGCCTCTACCATTGGGACCTGCCTCAGGCGTTGCAGGATCTCGGCGGCTGGGCGAACCGGGACAGCGCCGGCTGGTACGCCGACTATGCGGTGCTCTGCGCCCGCCGGTTCGGCGACCGGGTGACGCGCTGGGCGACCTTCAACGAGTTCTCCGTCTTCACCCTGTTCGGCTACGCGCTCGGCTGGGGCGCTCCCAGCGTGTCGGACCGCGGGGAGCATCTGAAGGTCATCCATCACACCAACCTCGCCCACGGGGCTGGCGTGGACGTGCTGCGCGATCTGGTGCCGGGCGCCTCGATCGGGGCGGTGCACAGTTTCCAGCCCTGCCGGCCCGCCGACCCGGCACCCGAAAACGTCGAGGCGGCGGCCCTGTTCGACGAGCTATGGAACCTGTGCTTCCCCGACGCACAGATTCTCGGCCATTACCCGCCGCGCATCGCCCGCGCCATCGAACCCCACGTCCAGCCCGGCGACATGGCGCGGATCTGCCGGCCCGTGGACTGGTTCGGCATGAATCATTACGCGCCGCTCTTCGCCCAGGCTGAGCCGGGCGCCGTCTGGGGCTGCGGCTTCGGCGCCCCGCCGGAGGGCATACCGCGCACCGACATCGGCTGGCCGCTCCAGCCCAGCGCCTTCCACGAGGCGTTGATGCAGGCCACCGCGCGCTACCGCCTGCCGATCTACGTGACGGAAAATGGCTACGGCACCAAGTCGCCGGAGGCCCCGGACGCTCAGGGGATAATCATGGACCGGGAACGGCTGGACTATCTGCAAGCCTGCATCCACGAAATGGTCCGGGCGCTGAAGGACGGAGCCGATGTGCGCGGTTACTTCGTCTGGTCACTGCTCGACAACTTCGAATGGGGTGGCGGCTACGGCACGCGGTTCGGCATCGTCCATGTGGGCTTCGAAACCCAGAAGCGCACACCGAAGGAGTCCGCGAAATGGTATTCCACGATGATCGGTGGCGCCCTGGGACGGGCCTCCTGACCCGGCCATGACGGACCCGATCGCGCAGCTTCGGCAGGCCGCGGCGCTGCACCAGACCGGGCGGCTGGCGGAGGCCGAGCCGCTCTACGCCGCCGTACTGACCGCCCTGCCCGGCCATCCCGATGCCCTGCATCTCTATGGCGTCCTCTGTGCGCAGACCGGGCGCCATGCCCGCGCTGTGGAGTTGATCGGCGCGGCCATCGCGCGAAAAAGCCACTCCGGCGCCTACCACGCCAACCTCGCCCGCGCCTTGCGCGCCGAGGGTCGGCTGGCGGAGGCGGCCGGCAGCCTGCGCCGCGCCATCGCGCTCCAGCCCAGTGCCGACGCCTTCTTCAGCCTCGGCAACATCCTGAAGCAGAGCGGTCATATGCAGGAGGCGCTGGCACGCTTCCGCTGCGCCCTGATCCTCCACCCCGAGGCGCCGGAGACGCGGATGAACGCCGCGTCGGTCCTGGAGACGCTTGGCCGGAGGGATGAGGCCTTGCGCCAGCTTCGCGCCGGGCTGGCTTGCGACCCCGCCAACCCTGCCCTTCTCTTCAACCTCGCCCGCACGGAGCAGGCGGCTGGCAACGCCGACCACGCTGCCTGCGGCTATCGCCGCGCCCTGCGCACCACTGCCGAGGGCGAAGACTCCGCCGTCAATCTGGGCACCGCGCTGCTGGAGGCCGGACGCCCCGCGGAGGCGGTGGACGCGCTGCGCCGCTGCGCCGCGCTGGCGCCCGATCGGGCAGAACGGCTGCTGGCCCTGGCGACCGCGCTGCGGCAGGCCGGCGCCGTAGATGGCTGTCTGACGGTCTTCCAGCGCTTGAAGGCGCTGACCCCGACCGACCCCACCCCTTGGCAGCGGAGCGCGGAAGTGCAGGAGGCGGCGGGACGGTTGGACGCCTGCGTCGCCACATTGCTGGAGGTGGCGCGCCTCAGCCGGGAGGGGCGGTTTCATTGGAAGACTGCCTATTATCATCTGGTCCGCATCGGCAATCTTTTGGTCGGGGAAGGCCGGCTGGACCGGGTGGCCGCCCTGCTCCCCCCCGCGGTCGCGGCCTTCCGCGGCGTCGACGCCGAACTTCACGCCTGGGCGCTGTTCCTTCAAGGGTCCCTGGCCACCCGGCTGGGCGAGGCGGCAGCAGCGCAGGAGGCGTTCCGGCGCGCGGAGCCCCACCTCCCCTTCCTCGCCCACATCCCCACCGGTGACGGCTTCGCCCGCCGGATCGAGGCGCTGTCCCCCGCCGCGGACACGGAATCGGAAGCCGCCTTCGTGCTGGAGACGCTGGCGCCACCGGGCAACGGACCGGTTGTCGTCGCCTCCTGCGACAGCGGCTATCTCGAACGGTTCGGCCCGCTGTTCCTCGCCAGTCTGGATCGTTTTTCCACCCCCGGTCAGGCCGCGCACCTCCACATCCTCGACCCCCGTCCGGACACAGCGGCGCGCGTCAGGGCGTTGGAGGGACGGCTGCGCCATGTCCGGCTCGGCTGGAGCCACGAGACCTCCCCTGCCGGGCTGACGGCGCAGGCACGGACCACCTTCTACACCTTCGCCCGTTTTCTGCGCGTGCCGCGTCTGTCGAGGCTTTACCAAGCGCCGCTAATGGTGGCGGACATCGATGCCTGCCTGCTGTCCGACCCGGTGGGTTTCCTTGCACCGTTGTCGGCGGCAACCCCGCTGGCGCTCCAGCATTTCCCGGACAATCTGGCACGGCTCTACGACGGGGTGGGCGGCGGGCTGGTGGTGATGCGGCCGGACCCCGCCGTCATCGCCCTGTTCGACCGGATCCGCCGATTCCTCGTCTCCTGGATCGCGGAGCGGCGGCTGCATTATTTCCTGGACCAGATCGCGCTGACGGCGGGAACCGACGACGCGGTCCGGCGCGGCGACGGACCGTCCATCCTGCCCATCCCCGTGAAGGGCCGCCTGTTCCTTTGCGGCGATGGGCTGTTCGTACAGATCCTGACGGAAAAGGACCAGCCCGGCTTTGCCGCCTCCATCGCCGCCCTGCTCGACCGGCTGGAACGAACCCCTCCGGCCCCAGACCCGCAATTGGACCGGAGTATGATCCTGAAGGCCATCGGGGTCATGGTCTGACATCCCCTATTCCGCAACCGCCACGACCCTCCGGTCCCCGCAAGGCTCCTCGCGCATGCGGACCGTCTCATCCCGTCGTTCGAGCACCAGCTTGCGACGGTGGTGCGCCTCAAGGCCGGGGTGGCTGCCGATGGTGATCAGGGTGGCGTCGGGAAACTCGCTGTCGATCAGGCGCAGCATCGCTTCCTCGGTCCGCGGGTCCAGGCTGCCGGTGGCGTCCTCCAGGAAAATCCAGTCCGGACGGCGGATCAGCAGGCGGGCGAAGCCCAGCAATTGCTGCTCCGGCACCGCCAGGACCTCGTCCCAGTTGTCGGGTTCGTCCAGACGCGCCCGCAGATGGCCAAGCCCGACCCGCTCCAGCGCCTCGGCCGCCGCGGCATCGCCCACCGTCTCCGCCCCCAGGGGATAGCTGAGAGCGGCGCGCAGCGTGTCGTGCGGCAGGTAGGGACGTTCGGCCATGAAGAACACGCGGGTGAGCGCGGGCAGGACAATGCTCCCCCCTCCCCATGGCCAGACCCGCGCCACCGCCCGGAACAGCCGCACCGCCGCCGCCGGATCGCCGACGATCAGCACTCGCTCGCCGGGGCGGATCTCCAGGTCGAAGGGCTCCACCACACGCCGCCCGTCCGGCTCGGCGATGGACAGCCCGCGAAAGCTCAGGCAATGCTCGCCGTCGCTGCGCTCCACGCTGATGCGCTCCGTTCCCTGCCCGTCGATCTCGCGGTCCAGGCGTTGGAGCGCCTCGTGCAGGCCCAGCACGCGCTCTACCGAGGCCTTCCACTCCGCCGCGCGGGCGAGGTTGTCGATGGGCCAGGACAGCGCGCCGACCGTCTGCTGGAAGGCCTGCGCCGTCTGCATCAGCACGCCGAGTGAGATGGCGCCGGCGATGTAGCTGGGTGAAGCGACCAGAATCGGAAAGACGGCGGACAGAACCGAATAGGCGGCGCTGAAGATCATCATGTTGGACAGGGCATGCGTCTGGCCGTTCCAGCCCCGCTGCACCCCGCCGAACAGCACGCCCAGGCGTTGACGCTCCCCCGACTCGCCGTGCAGGAGCGCGACGTCCTGCGCGTTCTCCCGCACGCGGGCGAGGCCGAAGCGGAAGGACGCCTCGTGCCCCTGCCGGCGGTTCACCGCCCTCACCAGCGGCTTTCCCATCAGCAGGGCGATGCTCGTCCCGACGGCCGCGTAGACCAGCGCGATGTAGAGCAGATAACCCGGCACGTGGAAGGTGCTCCCGGCCAGCGTCACCTCCGGCGAACCGGACAGCCGCCACAGGATGTTGGTGAAGCTGATCAGCAGGAGCGCGCAGTAGGACAGCGACAGGACGAGATCGATCGCCGCCTCGGTCGCGATGCGGATGTCCTCGGCGATGCGCCCGTCCGGGTTGTCGTGTTCGCCGGGCAAGTAGGTCACCTGATGCTGCCGGCCGCGCGTCAGCCAGTCACCCAGCAGCTTCTGCGTCAGCCATGTGCGCCAGCCCAGCTGCAGACGGCGCTTCACCCGCAGGTGCAGGATGGTGTTGACGATGTTGAACAGGATGATCCCGCCGGCCGCCGCGATCATCAGCACGAAACGGTCCATCGAGCGCTGCTCCAGCGCGTCGAACAGATGCTGGCTCCACAGGTTCAGCAGAATGGGAACCACAACCTGCCCGACCGTCAGAAGCCCCAGCGCCCCGGCAAGAAGCCACACCGTCCAATTCCGCCGACCTGACGACGGGTCACCGGACCAGAAGCCACCGGCCCAAAAGCCACCGGCAAGGCGAAGGAAACGGCGGGTGAAGCCGGACCGGTCCGGCGTCTTGGACGCGATCGACATGGCCCTCCCACCCCCTGGGCTTGAAGCAAGACCTCCTTTACCCTAACGAACAGTTTATTACCAATAGCTTGCCCCGCAGCGCACCAAAGGATTGGTGCACCGCCACAAAGTCATAGCCCGTCACGGCGTGGCGGCGATTTCTTCCGAAACCGGCAGAGCAGGCGGATGGGCCCATGCGGTTTGGGAATCGATCTCCACCTCGAAATCGGAAAAGATGGTTCGTCCGTACAGCGCGTGTCCGCGGTCCGGGATATCGGTGAAGAGGTGAAGCGCCATCGGCCCCGACCAGGGCGCCGCCAGCACCGCCGTCAGGTCCAGCGGGCGGCGCGGCTCCTCCAGCACCATCCAGCCGCTGGAGGCCAGGACGCCCTCCTCCCGTTCCGCCTCGTCCACCGTCACCGATGGCGGGGCAGCCACCAGTTTGCAGGCGATGGGAGCACGGCAGCGCGGATCGTCGATCACCGCGCACGCACGCACCGCCACGGCTCCCGGAACCTCGTCCAGCGGAATGAGAGCTGCCGTGACGACGCCGTGGAGCGGATGGAGCAGGACGCGCCCGCCGCGCAACAAGCCGAACCAGGGGAAAGTCGCCTCGAAGTCACGGCCCTTGCGCAGTTGCGACAGCACCGGCTCGTTCAGCGGCCAGACCATGCGATCAGGCGCCGGACGTGATGCCAGATGCGCCGCCGGACCGTATTCCAGCCCCGGCAACCCACCCCACAGCCGCAACGCCAGCATGGCCGGCTGCCCTACGGCGCGGGCCGGCGGCGCTACGGCGTACTCGTCGAGCAGGCCGGCCTGAGCCAGCGACAGGCGCGGCGCCTCCGTCACCACCCCGGTGGCGCCGATCCGCAGGTCGAGAAGACGATCCATCCGGGTGGAGGCGGTGGGCAGGCGCAGCGGCAGCCAGCCGGACCGCAGATCGCCGAAGGACAGCGCCCATTCCGCGATGGTCTCGCCGGTCTCCACCCCGGTCAGGACAATGGCGAGCACGCCGCTTCCCCTCGGCGCCTGGTCGAGATGCAGGTCGAGTCCGGCCAGCCCCCGCGCGCCCGCCGGCAGGCGCTGCACGATCTCTGCCGCCCCTGCGGGATTCCGGCCATGACGCAACGGCACCGCCAGCGCTCCCACCGGGCGCGGCGTTGCGAAGACCAGCCGCGGCGGGCTGAGGCGCAGGGCGTCCAGAAGTTCCACCGCTTCCGGCGGCAAGCGGACGGAGCGGCCCCATTCCTCCCGCAGGGTGGACAACGTGCGCTGAAGCCCGGCGTTGCGGCGGTGCAGCCCGTCGATCTCCGCAAGGGCCTGGGTCAACAGGCCGTGCAGCACCGTGGACGCGTCGCCCGTCGCTTGGGGCGGCGCGCTGCCCTGCCCTCCGGCCTCCTCCCACCAGTCGAGCAGCCGCTCGGCGTCCCGCCGCGCCGCCTCGTCGCAGGACCACAGCGCCTGGACGGCGGCGGGCGGGATGGCCAATGGTCGCAACGCCTCGCCCTCCGCCGCTCCGGCGCCCTCGGACAGCAGCAGATAGCCGCCGTCATGACGGACCAGCCGCAGCAGGCGAAGGGGCATGGCGCCCGCTTCCAACCCGGCGCAAGCGCCGACGGCGATGAGCTTCGGCGTGCCGTCGTAGAGGGAGGCGAACTGGGCCGCGGGGGCGGAGAGCTTCATGATGATGACACCCTTATCAGGCGGCCGCGGATGGTTCGGAAAGACACATGGACAGAGGCGGACAAGCGAGCCAATCGGTGTCGGGTTCCATCGCATCCTCCCAGCGCCGCAGCTTGTCCGGCGGAAGGCCCAGCGCCTGGCACAGGCGAAAAGTCCGGGCGTCGAGGGGGACGATGGCCTGATAGGCGTGCTCGAAAGCGGCGCAGCCGTTGACCGCATCGGCCAGCGTTGGTGCATCCGGGGCCACGGATGGTCCCAGCAGCGCCCAGCCCGCCACGCCGAGCGCGCGCAGCCGACCCATCAGCGAATGCGCCACGCCATGCCGTACCGTCACCACCAGATCGAAGACCGCCAAGGTGCCGACCGCCATGTCCTCCTCGTCCACGCCCAGCGGGCGCAGGGGCGTTCCCAGATAGGCGCTGCGGCGGGTCAGTGGGTGTTCGGGCAGCACCAGCGGCAGCGGATGGGGGATGATCGACGCAAAGACCTCCGCCGCCGCCTCTGTGAGGGACAGATGACCGCCGCCCAGCGCCACGAGATGCGCGTCATAGCCCTTCCCGGCCAGCCAGCGGGCCATGCGGACGGCGGTATCCAACCCCTCCGTGTCGGCAGGCTCCGCCACCAGCGCCGCCAGACGACGATTTCCCGCCGGGGGGAGCAGCGGCAGCACCGAGGGCAGGCGATGCACCGTCTGGTAGACATCTTCCGGCATGGCGACCCCGGCGCGATAGCGGTCGATGGGCGCCGCCGCCCAGCCGCCGTTGGACGGCCGCGACCACGCCGCGGCCATCTCCTCGCGCAGCGCGAGCAGGGCGGCATCGGCGCTGGCCGGCGGTTGCACCGCGTCGGGCAATGCGAGGCCGAGGCTCAACCGGGCCTCGGCGCAGGACTTCCGGGGGTCCCGCTCCAGCAAGGGGGTGCCCACCGGCTGGCGCCGCACGAGGTCGAGCAGGACCGTCGTCGGCAGCATCGTCATCGCCGCCCCTCCGTCAGGCAGGGGGAACGGCGCGTCCGCCTGCAGCCCAACAGGCATCCCGGACCAGGACAACGCACAGCCGCCCCCAGCCGCCCGCGCCGTCACCTCGGCGCGCACCAGCGTCGCCTGCGCCGTTGCACGCTCCAGAACCCACAGCGCGCCGCGCAGCAGGCCATGGCGCATCAGCAGGTCGTAAAGGCCGGAATCCATCACCACCAGCAGGCCGGGGCACTCCCCATAGCCGGGACGCTCCGGCGCGCGCAGAGCGCGGCGCACGAAGGTGGCGAGTGGCACCTCCTCCTCCCCCAACGCCGGGTCGGTGACGCAGCGAACGGAGGCACGGTCCGGCATATAGACAGCGTAGCGTCGACCGACCGCCACCTCCGCCCGCAACACGGCCCGGACCGTGAACAGCGCGGGGTGGCGCTTCTGGATGTGGGTCAGGATGGGGCGGTAGTCACGCTCCGACTCGGTCAGCATGCTCTCGCCACGGCGGCGGTAGCCGAATCCGGTGCCCGGCACATGCACGCCGTGAAAGCCGCGCTCCAGCCCTTGGAGCCAGAATTCCCAGTCCTCGCTGCCCTGTCGCATCGCCTCGTCGAAGCGGGCGCCACTGTCCAGCAGGCGGCGCGAGGCCATGCTACCCGCCTCGCTGACGTTGCGGAACAGATGCTCCAGTGGCGAATAGGCGCCCGACATGTCGCAGAATTCGAAAAAGCCGAACTTGTCCACATCCGGATAGACCCAGCCAACCTCCACCCCCGCCGACCGCAGCGCGTCCAACATCCGTTGCAGCAGATGGGGGTGGATGCGGTTGTCGGAATCGAGGAAGTAGATGGCTTCCAACGCCGGAAAGGCGTTCAATGCGAAGGCGATCCCGCTGTTGCGCGCCGCGCTCAGCCCGGCGTTGCGTTTGTGCAGATAATAGACCCGCCCCGGATGGGCCGCCGCGAACTCCCGGCAGACCTGCCCGGTCTCTGCAAAGGGGCAGCCGTCGTTGACCACCACCACGGCATAGGCAAAGTCCGTATCCTGGGCGAGCGCGGTGGACAAAGCCTCGACCAGCAGACCCGAATGCTTGTAGGTCGGCACGACAATGGCCGCGCGGACATCTTCGCCGTCACCGGACCTTGAATCGATATCGGTTCCAATGGAATGCATGGGGAAACGAAGTGATGACGTTCCGCTGTCGATAGCACCGCTTCCGCTTGGAGCCGATGTGATAAATCGCGGACCAGAGCGGTCCAGTCCGCAACCACCTTTCTGCTCCCCCTAGCTCAATCAGGCTGGAAGGCAGGCGGACTGATTGAGGCGGTTGATTCCAGCGCCGGGGAGTTTCGCTCTCCCCCGCCCTGCAGATCCGACGCCGCTCCGTCCCCGTCAGAACTTCGACCCCTTGATAAGCCATGACGTTTGCAATTCGTTTGCGTCCGCGCGATGGCGCGCAACGCAAAAGTGAAATGCTCCCCATTGCCCGGACGTGAACTGGCTGCCCTGATCGGTGTTGAAGATGTCTGGCCAGCCGTACCGCGCCATCGCCTTCTCCACGGCCACAATGCAGAACTCGACGTCCATACTGTTCAACAGCCGTCAAATCAGGACCTTGCGCGTCGCCCAGTCGTGCGGCGGGAGAGGCCGATCTTGATGCCGACCAACACGGGAGCGGCAATGACGAAGAGCAGGGCGACGGCGGTGAACGCCGTGTCGAAGGCGATCACCGTGGACTGCCCCGTCACGGTCCGGCCCAGAAGGCTCGTTGCGACCCGGCTCGCGGCGGCCGCCTCCAGCCCCTTCGCCGTCAGCGTCGCTGCGGTGGACACCAGCCACTCGATGGGCATGGAGCCTCCCGCGGTGACGTTGGCGCCGAGGACCGCAACGTTGGCGGAGATGTCATGGTCGATCAGGGTCTGGAGCGCCGCGACTCCCATCAGGCCGCCAAGCTGGCGACCGGTGTTGAAGAGGCCGATTCCGGCCGCCAGACTCCGGCGGTCGAGGGTGCCGAAAGCGATCAGGGTGATCGAGAGGAACAGGAAGCCGAGGCCAAGACCGCGCAATAGGATCGCCGCCATCATGTCGTCAGCACCGCTCTCGGCGGTCGAACCGGACAGCATCCACATGGCGCCCGTGATGGTCAGGATGCCGAATGGCACTGTGGCGAACGGAGGGACGCGGCGCACCTGAATCAGAAAAGCGACCATCAGGAGCGAGCCGATGAAAAGCGCGCCGCTCGGTAACAGCAGCAGGCCGGCCTCGGTGGGCGTGAAGGCGAGGACGGACAGGGCGAACGACGGGATCAGGAACGCACTTCCGAACAGAGCGGCGCCGGCAACGAAGCTGACGATGAAGGCGAAGGAAAAGGCGTCTGATTCGAACAGGGTGACGTCGAGCAGGCCCTGGCCCTTCATCAACGCCTGTTGGCCGAGAAAAACCAGCAGAGCGGCTGCGCCGGTCACGGCCAGCCACAGGATGCGGGGCTCCTCGAACCAGTCCCACCGGCTGCCCTGGCTGAGGACGCAGGTGACGCAGAAGACCGTGACGGCAATCAGGGCGAACCCGATTCCGTCAAAAGGACGGGGGGCGGCCTTGGCGGGCATCGGTCCGTCGGCGACCAGCAGAAGCCCCGCGGCCGCCAGGGCCAGCGGAACGACGCTGAAAAAGATCCAGGTCCAGGATTGGCTGTCGAGCAGCGCCCCCTGAAAGGCCGGGGCGATGGTTGCGGGAGCGACGACGGCCCCCATGGCGAACAGGGCCTGCACGACTGGCTGGCGGGATCGCGGACAGGCGAGGAAAAGCATAGCCTGCCCCCCGACAAGCAGGATGCCGCCGGCGAAGCCCTGGACGGTGCGAAGGGCGACCAGCAGGTCCAGCCGATCGGTCGCGGCGGCCATGCCGCACGCCATGCCCATGGCCAAGGTCGAGCCGACGACCACACCGCGCGGAGGGATGCGGGTCATCAGCCAGGGGGCTGCCATGAAGCCGATGAGCTTGAGCGTGGTGTACCCGATGTCCAGCCAGGCGAACTCGTCGGGGGTCGCGTGGGTGTCGCCCATGATGTCGCCGCGCCCGAGCGACAGCACGGTGCCGGCGATCGCCTCCGTCAGTGTGGCGAGCAGGATGCCGGCGACGAGGAGAATTTCGGCCGCGGCCCCGTCGCGGCCCGGCGTGGCGGTGGGGGCGGTGGTCATTGGTCGCCTCCCTGGGTGATCTCGACACGGGCCGACAGGCCGGGCACGAGGCGGCCGGGCAACGGATTACCGACAAGCCGGATCTTCACCGGCACGCGCTGAACGACGCGAACGAAGTTCCCCGTCGCGTTGTCCGCGGGCAGCAGACTGAAGGCGGACCCGCTGCCGGGCGCAAGGCTGTCGACCACGCCGTCGAGCGTCCCGTCCGGATAACCGTCGACGGAGACGCGGGCGCGTTGGCCGGGCCGGATGTGTTCGAGCTGGGTTTCCTTATAGTTCGCCACCACCCACACATCGTCGACCGGAACGATGTCGAGCAGGGAAGCGCCCGGCGCGACGAGGCGGCCGACGCGGACCTGGCGGTTGCCGACGGCGCCGGCGACCGGCGCGCGCACCACGGTGCTCTCGAGATCGATCTGGGCGAGGTCGCGCGCGGCCTGAGCCTGGGCTACGGCGGCAACGGCCGCGTCGCGTTGCGCGGCAAGGACGGCGATGCGTTGCTGCTGGGCCTCGACCGTCGCCGAGGCGGCCGACAGGCCCGCCTCCGCCTTCAAGCGCGCAGCGTCGCTTTCATCAAGGTGGGCTTGACTGACGGCGTTGCCGCGGATCAATTCACGGCGGCGGTCGTAGGCCTTGGCCGCGAGAGTCATCTCGGCCATGGCCGACCGTCTCTGGGCTTCAGCCTGCCGGATCAGGACGTGCTGTAGCCGGGTCTCCGCATCGACGTTCGTAAGCCGGGCCTGGGCCGCCTCGACATTGGCCACCGCTTGGGCCAGCCGCGCGCGGTAGTCGCGATCGTCGATCCGGAACAGGACGTCGCCGGCTCCGACGGTCTGGTTGTCCTCAACCTCGACGGCCGTGACGTAACCGGCGACCTTCGGGGCGAGCGAGGTCACGTCGCCGCGGACATAGGCGTTGTCGGTCGCCGTCCCGCCGTTTGAACGGGCCCAGTTCCACCCGCCCGCCGCGACCACGACGGCGCCGAGGCACAGCAGCACGCCGACCGTCCTTCTTTTTCTGGGGGGAGCCGCGGCGGCGCCGACCGCGGAGCGTTCGCCAGTGACGTTTGTGCCGGCGACGACGGCCCCCCTGTCCTGGAGCGTGTCCATTCCCTCATTCCTTATCGGGGGTGTCCCAAGCGTCGCCGCCGGTCGCCGCCGCTCCCATCCGCATCGGCTCAGGCCTTGGCAGCCACCGGAAGACGGAAGGGGGCACCCAGCCGGTTGAAGGCGTTCATCGCAGCGATGGCGATGGTGAGATCGACCAGATCCTTCGGCTCGAACGCCGCCGATGCCGCCGCGTAGGCGACGTCGGACGCGTGGGTTTCGCTGACACGGGTCACCTCCTCGGCCCAGGCCAGGGCCGCGCGCTCCGTGTCGGAGAACAGGTGCGGAACCTCCTCCCACACCGGCACCAGCGTGACCTTGTCGATCGACATGGTCTTCCGGAGATCGCGGCTGTGCAGATCGATGCAGTGAGCGCAGCCGTTGATCTGCGAGACCCTGAGGAACACGAGGTGGATGAGCTCCTCGGGCAGGTTGGTGCGCTTCGTGACGTAATGATGGACGCCGAAGAGAGCCTTCGCGCCGTCGGGCGCAACCTCGTACCAAGCCAAGCGTGCCATGTTCTTTGCCTTTCCTGACATCAACTGATTACGGTTCCCGCTGCGCCGGCCCATGGCCGCCGCCGGGTGTTTTCTTAGCCCCTCAGCGCACGGTTTGCCGGCCGAGCCAGTCCTCGAACCGGATGGCGCCGAGGCGGGGGTTCCGGCCGGGGGTCAGCGATTGATCGTTGAGTACGTCGCCGAAGTAGCGCGCGTGGATGTCCGGCACGACCTTGCGCGTGTCGTTCGTCGCCTGCAGGAAGCGCCGGACCAGCTCATCGAGCGGGATCGCCTCCGGACCGGCGACTTCGAGCGTGCCATTGACCGGCGACGCGAGCGCGACCTCGGCGAGGGCCGCCACCACGTCGTCGGAGGCGATCGGCTGGATCAGTGCCGGCGACAGGCGGATTTCCCCGCCGACCGTGGCCGCCTGCGCGATCCCGCCGACGAATTCGAAGAACTGCGTGGCGCGCAGAATGGTGTGGGGAATGCCGGACGCTTTGATGAGGCTTTCCTGGGCGACCTTCGCCCGAAAGTATCCGTTGTCGGGAAGCCGTTCGCTGCCGACAATCGAGAGGGCGAGGTGGTGGCGGACACCGGCGGCCACTTCGGCGGCAAGCAGGTTGCGACCCGAGGTCTCAAAGAAGTCGAGGACGGCCTTGTCCTCCCAGACCGGCGCGTTCGCCACGTCGACGACGACAGCGGCTCCGTCCATCGCCTGGGCCAAGCCCTCGCGGGTGATGGTGTTCACGCCCGTCTTTGGCGAGGCTGCGAGCGCATCGTGGCCGCGCTCGCGGAGGGTCTGCACCAGCTTCGATCCGATGAGGCCGGTGCCTCCGATGACGACGATCTTCATGGGGGCTCTCCGCTTCTCGACGGAAACCAGCGCCGTCGATGGAAGGGAGAGTGCCCGCGCACGCCGGAGAAGTCCTCGCGGCGGGCTTGAATTCCCCTCCAAGGACGCTTGGATTTCCGTCCAAGGAAGCCCATACGGCGCGCCTCGACGCGAACGGTGCAGCCGTGCACGCGCTGCCGTGCTATCAAGGGCGCACATCGTTCGCCCGTCGCCCCGGACAGGGAAGCGAGGGCGTTCGGTCCAGGGAGGTGCAGGCTTTGCCGTTTCGTTTCGGAGAGTGTGTACTCGATCAGGAGCGCCGGGAACTGACCCTGCGCGGACAGGTCGTGGGCGTTGGCCCGCAGGTCTTCGACCTGCTGCTGCATCTCGTCCGCAACCACGACCGCGTCGTCAGCAAGGACGATTTGCTGGAGGCGGTGTGGAACGGACGGATCGTCTCCGAATCGACCATCACCAGCCACATCAACGCGGTTCGCAAGGCCATCGGCGACAGCGGCGGGGAGCAGCGTCTGGTCCGCACGGTCCCCCGCAAGGGGTTCCGCTTCGTTGGCGCGATAGACGTCGGGGGGGCCGAGGTCGGCGCGATCGGGGAGACACCGCAGCCCGGCGGATCAGGCATCGCCAGCGGCGCTTCCAGCGAAGGCCGGGAGACGCCGTCCGGACCGGCCCTGCCGGGCAAGCCCTCGATCACCGTGCTGCCATTCCAGAACCTGAGCGGCGACCCGGAGCAGGACTATTTCGCCGACGGCGTTGTGGAGGACATCATCGCCGCCCTGTCGCGCATCCGCTGGCTGTTCGTCATCGCGCGCAACTCGAGCTTTGCCTACAAGGGCCGGGCGGTGGATGTGACGGACGTCGGCCGCGAGCTGGGCGTCCGTTACGTGCTCGAAGGCAGCGTCCGCAAAGCCGGGAACAAGGTGCGCATCACCGGGCAGCTCATCGACGCGACGAGCGGGATGCATCTCTGGGCCGAGCGCTTCGAAGGCATGCTCGACGACCTTTTCGAGCTGCAGGACCGGATCGCCGAGAGCGTCGTCGGCGCGATCGCGCCGCAGCTCGAGCGGGCGGAGATCGAGCGCGCCAAGCGCAAGCCGACGGAAAGCCTGGATGCCTACGATTACTATCTCCGCGGCATGGCGAAACTGCACAGCGGAACCCGCGAGGCGATCGACGCGGCGCTGCCCCTGTTCCACAAGGCGACGGGCCTCGACCCGGAATTCGCATCGGCCTATGGCGGGGCGGCCTGGTGCCATCTCTGGCGCAAGGTGAACGGTTGGATGACCGACCGTCCCCGGGAGATCGCCGAAGGGGTACGGCTGGCGCGGTTGGCGGTGGAGTTCGGCCGTGACGACGCGGTCGCGCTGACGAGAGCCGGGCACGCGCTTGGTCACTTCGTCGGCGATCTCGATGGCGGCATCGCGCTCATCGACCGGGCCGTGCTGCTCAACCCCAATTTCGCCCCCGCTTGGTTCCTCGGCGGCTATCTGCGCGCCTTCCGCGGTGAAACGGAAAGCGCGAGCGAGCATTTCGTCCATGCCGCCCGCCTGAGCCCGCTGGACCCGGAGATGTTCCGGATGCAGGCGGGGACGGCACTCGCGCATTTCTTCGCCGGGCGCTACGATTGCGCCGTGGCCTGGGCGGACAAGGCGTTGGGGAACCTGCCCAGCCTTCTGGTCGCCATTGCCCTGACGGCGGCGAGTCACGCGCTGGCTGGGCGGACGGAAGACGCGCGGCAGACGATGCAGCAATTGCGCGCGCTCGACCCGTCCTTGCGCGTCTCCACTCTCAGAGAATGGCTGCCGATCCACCGTCCCGAGGATCTCACGCGGTTTGCGGAGGGACTGAGCCTGGCTGGGTTGCCCGAGTGAACTCAGCCGTTGACTGAAGCGCGCCAGTTCCAGACATGAAGGGAGATTTTCAGCTCCACGTCGA
>NZ_CP012917.1:0-55000 GCF_001315015.1 Azospirillum brasilense
AGCTTCTCCAGCTTGCGGCTGACCTTGAAGCCCGGCCCCTTCTCGGCCAGGAACATCGTCATGCCCTTGTGGCGGGGCTGCGCCGTCGGGTCGGTCTTGACCAGCAGGGCGAAGCAGCTTCCCTGGATGCCGTTGGTGATCCAGGTCTTGGAGCCGTTGATGACGTAGTCGTCGCCGTCGCGCTTGGCCACCGTGCGGATGGCCTGGAGGTCGGTGCCGCAGTCCGGCTCGGTCAGAGCGAGGCCGCCGCGCAGCTCGCCGGTGGCGAAGCGCGGCAGGAAGGCGGCCTTCTGCTCCTCCGTCCCCGTCTTGGTGACGATGAAGGCCATGATGAGGTGCGAGTTGATGATGCCGGACAGCGACATCCACACCGATGAGATGCGCTCGATCATCTTGGCGTAGGTCGAGGGGCGCAGGCCCAGCCCGCCGTACTCCTCCGGGATCGTCGCCCCGAAGAGGCCCAACTCCTTCATCCGCTCGACGATCTCGTCGGGGTAGGCGTCGTCATGCTCCAGCTTCAAGGCGACCGGCCGGACGTGGCGGTCGAGGAAGCGGTCCACGCTGTCGAGGATCAGGCGGTCCTGCTCGTCGCGTTCCGCGTCGGTCATGGTGTTGGCGTCGCTCATGGCGTGTTTCCCGGATTGATTGGTCAGCGGACGGACGGCGACAGCACGGACAGCGAGTCCGCCGCGCGCGGGCTGGCGTCGAGGCCGAGGACGGCGTCGGCGATGCGCGCCGCGGCGGTCTCGTTCACGGTCATGGCGGCGTTGCCGCGGTACTTGTCCACGATCTCGGCGTTGGACAGCGGGCGGTCGGCGGCGCCGCGGTTGATGTGCTCGCGGTGGCGCAGTTCCCGCCCGTCGTCGAGCGTGATGACCAGTTCGCCCGAATAGGCTTTGGGGAAGGGCGAGTCCGGGTCATGGCGGTAGGACACCTTCGACGCGATGTCGAGTATGGCCGCGTCGCCCAGCGCGTCGTTCTCCAGCTCCGCCAGGGTCAGGCGACCGCGCACCAGCGCGGCGGCGACCAGGAAGGGCACGCTGAACTGCGCGTCGTAGGAGTTGGAGGGCCGCTTCTTGTTGGCCTCCGGCTCGCAGACGGTCTTGACCACCTGCTCGGGCACCAGCGCCTCGATGCGGCGGATGCGCGCGAGGTCGAGGCCATCGCGGCGCAGCTCCAGGGCGGCGTCCACGCAGGCGTGGGTGAAGTGGCAGGCCGGGTAGGGCTTGATCGCCGTCGCCATCAGCTCCCACGTCTCGCCGAGGCCGGCGGTGGCGATGCCCAGATCGGCGCGCCCGGCCTCCTTGCCGAGATAGGCATTGAACAGGCCGAAGCGGCCCTCGTAGGGGCGGGTGACGCCGGTGAAGCCCTCGCGGGCCAGCGCGCCGCAGTGATGCCCGCCGCCGCCGCCCAGCCGGGATGCAGGCGCTTGTTCCAGGCGCCGTCCTCCAGGAACTCCAGGCTGCCGCTCGCCATCGACAAGGCGATGCCCTGGGCGGCGGCGAGCTGCGCGCGGGTCAGGCCAAGCAGACGGCCGGCGGCCAGCGCGCAGCCGAAGACACCGATCATGCCCGTCGGGTGGAAGCCCACCTGATGGAAGCCGCCGCGCGCCACCGCGCCGAGCCGGGCCGCCACCTCGACGCCCAGCACATAGGCGCTGACCACGGAACGGCCGTCCGCCCCGGTCATCGCCGCCGCCGACAGGACGGCGGGCATCACGCTGGCGGTCGGGTGGATGACACCGCCGATGTGGGTGTCGTCGTAGTCGAGGCCGTGGCAGAGCAGCCCGTTGACCGTCGCCGCGTCGCGGGCGGGCAGCGAGGCGGGCATGCCGATCACCGGCACCGGCCCTTCCCCCGCCAGCCCGCGCAGGGCGGTCAGCGTCTTGTGGGCGAAGTCGTAGCGGGTCGAGGCGAGCGCGATGCCCACGGCGTCCAGCATGTGGTGCGGCGCGCGGGTGCGGACCTCCGCCGGAATGGCGTCGTCGGGCGTGTCGGCGACGAAGGCCGCCAGCGTGGCGGCGATCGAGTTGGTGGCGGAATCGGTGGCGGGCATGGTTCCTCCCTTTTGTTCTTCTCGGGCCATCAGTGGTTTCGGACAGATCCTTTCAGATTGTCCGGATCAGTCGCCGATGCCGTGGCCCCGCTTGGGGACGAGGCTGGCCCGCTCGAAGGTCACGAAGACCGTGCCGTCGGCCTTGTAGCCTTCGGTGTAGGTGGTCACGATGCCCTGGGTCGGGCGCTTCTTGGATTCGCGGACGTCCAGCACCTTGGAGCGCGCGTAGACCGTGTCGCCGGGGAAGACCGGGGCGACCAGCTTGATCTCCTTCCAGCCGAGGTTGGCGACGGACTTGTAGGAGACGTCGTCCACCGTCATGCCCAGCACGATGGCCAGGGTCAGGCCGCTGTTGACCAGCGGCTTGCCGAATTCCGACTTCTCGGCGAAGGCATGGTCGCAGTGCATGGGGTGGCGGTTCATCGTCAGCAGGCTGAACTGGATGTTGTCCGCTTCGGTGATGGTCCGGCCGGGGCGGTGCTCGTAGACATCACCGACGGTGAAATCCTCAAGGTAGCGGCCAAGGTCGGCGACGATGGTCCGCGGTTCCTGAACATCGGGCATGGGCGGGCGTCTCTTGTCTGCGGATCGGAGGGATGAGTGCGGGGCGCCGATCATTTCAAGGTGACATGTTCAGCGCGTGTGATAGCATGTTGTACGTACAAATAGCACGCCCCCTCACCCTTGGAAAGCGTTTTCATGGCCAACAATCCGCAAACCCCGGCAACGGCGCCGGAATCGCCGGTCCGCCGCTCCTACCTGTTCGTTCCCGGCGCCCGTCCCGACCGTTTCGCCAAGGCCCTGGGAGCCGGTGCCGACGCGGTCATCATCGATCTGGAGGACGCGGTAGCCCCCGGCGACAAGGACAGCGCCCGCGCCGCCGTCGGCGCCTTCCTTCGGGAACATGACGGCGCGGGCGGCCCAGCGGTTTTCGTTCGAACCAATTCGGTGCGCAGCCGCACCGGCCTGCTCGACATCCTCGCTTTGACCGATCTTCCGGATGGTACTGCGCCGCGCTGGGCGGGAGTCCTGCTGCCGAAGGTGGACGGGGCCGAGGACGTCCGGCTGGCCGCCGGGCTTCTCGACGAGCGCAATCTGCCTGGCGCGCTCGGCGCGCTGATCGAGAGCGCCGACGGGCTGGAGAACGTCATGGCGATCGCCGCGGCCTCCCCCCGCCTGTCCTTCCTGATGTTCGGCGGGGCCGACCTGTCGGCGGAGCTGCGCGTGCCGCTGTCCTGGGAGCCGCTGGTCCAGGCCCGCACCCGCATCGTCCACGCCGCCGCCCGCTTCGGGCTGGACGCGCTGGACATGCCGTGGATCGCGCTGGACGACGAGGAGGGCTACCGCCAGGAGCTGGCGCGCAGCGTCCTGCACGGCTTCACCGCCCGCTCGGCCATCCATCCCAAGCAGATCACCGCCATCCACGACGCCTACACCCCGTCGCCGGAGGCGGTTCTCCGCGCCGGGCGGGTCCTGGCCGCCTTCGAGGCCGCGGGCGGCGGGGTCTGCGTGCTGGACGGCAAACTGGTCGAGCGGCCCCTGGTGCTGGGGTCCCATCGAATCCTGGCATTGGCCCGCCGCGCCGGAATGCTGTAGCCAGGGATTGACCGTTCATGCGCACCGCGCCACCGCCACTTGTACGGACCCCCATGACCACGCAAGAAACCCCGCCCGCCCCCTTTCCCCTGCTGCTGGCGGAGGTGACCAGCGTCCAGACCGTCGCCACCCTGTCGGTCCTGACGCTGGCGACGGTCGCCCCGCTGGCCGCCGCCTCGCTGGGGGTGGGGTCGGAGGCGGTCGGCTACCAGATCAGCGTCATCTACAGCGCCGCCGCCCTGGTGTCGGCCTTCGCCGGGCTGGTGGTCCGCCGCTGGGGTGCCGGGACGGTGGGCGTCCTGGCGCTGGCTTTGGGGCTGGTGGGCTGCCTCGGCATCGCCACCGGCTTCCTGTGGGTCGCGGCGTTGGCGTCGGTGCTGCTTGGCATCGGCTACGGGCTGGTGAACCCCTCCTCCTCCCACCTCTTGAACCGCTTCACCCCGCCGGCCCGGCGCAATCTGGTCTTCTCGCTGAAGCAGACCGGCGTGCCGCTGGCCGGCGTGCTGGCCGGACTGACCCTGCCGGGAATCGGCGAGATCGCCGGCTGGCGCGGGGCGGCGCTGGCGGTGGCCGGCATGTTCGCGCTGTTGCTGGCCCTCTTCGCGCCGGGCCGCCGGGTGTGGGACGACGACCGCAGCCCCGGCCTGCCGATCCGCGGCAACCTGATGGAGGGGCCGCGGCTGGTCTGGCGGGTGCCGGCGCTCCGCGGCTTCGCCCTGATGGGCTTCTTCTTCTCGGCGATCCAGCTGTCGCTGATGGCCTTCACGGTGAACATGCTGGTGCACGACCTGCACTGGTCCATCGTGTCCGCCGGGCTGGCCGTGTCGGTGATGCAGGCGGCGGGGGCGGCGGCGCGCATCGGCTGGGGGCTGCTGGCCGACCGGCTGCGCTCCGGCGTGGCGGTGCTGGGCGGCATCGGCGTGCTGTCCGCAAGCGCCGCACTGGCCACCGCCGGCCTGGGGCCGAGCTGGCCGGTGCCCGCGGTGATCGGTGTTCTGACGGTGTTCGGCATCGCCGCCATCGGCTGGAACGGCGTGTTCCTGGCGGAGGTGGCGCGGGTCGCCCCGAAGGGAACGGCCAGCACGGCGACCGGCGGCGCGCTGATGTTCACCTTCTCCGGCGTGGTCGTCGGGCCGGCGCTGTTCGCCACCCTGTTCAACACGGTCGGCAGCTACGGCGAGACCTTCGCCCTGATGATGGCCTTCCCGCTGGCCGGGGCGGCGGCCGTCCTGTTCTGGTCGCGCCGCAAAAGCTGACGGCAAAGGCCATAGGCCCCATCGCGCATAGTTGTCCGTACAATAATGTTGGCACTCCCCACTGTTTTCCCCTATGATCGTTCGGACAAGCGGGCCAGAAGCGTCCGAACGCAATCTTGGGAGGGAAGCCGATGTTCAATCCGTCGCTGTTCAGGCCATTCTGGGCGAAGACGCTGCTGGTGGGAATGACGGTGGCCGGGCTGGCCGCCGGATCGCCGGGCCAGGCCCGCGCACAGGCGGCGCCGGTCGAGATGGTGATGACGGACGAGATCGCGACGTCCCACTGGACCGCCAAGATGATGGACGAGTATGCCGCCCTCATCGAGGAGCGCTCGAAGGGCCGCATCAAGCCGAAGGTCTTCCACTCCGGCACGCTCTACAAGGACAAGGACGCCGTCGCCGCCCTCGGGTCGGGCGCCGTGCACATGGTCTGGCCGGTCAGCGTGCAGCTTGAGAGCATCGCCCCGCAGTACGGCGTGGTGAACCTGCCCTTCGCCGTCACCGACGCCGCGATGTCCAAGCCGGAAACCGCGCAAGAGGTCTCCAAGCTGCTGTCCGGTCTGGTGGCCGACAAGGGCATCCGCGTCATGGGGCTGATGCGCACCGCCGACCTGATCTTCCTGTTCAAGGACAAGGAGGTCGACTCCGTCGGCGACCTGAAGGGCAGCAAGATCCGCCTGACCGGCGGGCGCGTCCTGCAGCTTCTGATGCGCGACTTCGGGGCCAGCCCGGTGTCGATGCCCGCCTCCGAAATGGCGGCGGCGCTGATGCAGGGCGCCATCGACGGCATCTACACCTCCGCCGGCGGCTGGGAGATGGTCGGCACCAACGCCGCCAAGGTCGCCTCGCTGGTGCCGGGCATGAGCCTGCTCACCTACTCGGTCCTGGTGGATGACAAGTGGATGAAGGGCCTGCCCGACGACCTGCGCCAGGTGGTGGAGACGACCACCAACGAGATCATCGCCAAGCAGTGGCAGCGCGCCATCGACGCCGACAAGAAGACCATGGACCAGATGATCGCCCAGGGCGGGCGTCTGGCCGTGGCGCCCGAGGCGGAGCAGGCGAAGTTCCGCGAGATCGCCAACAAGGTCAACCAGGACTATGTCCGGCGCTACCCTGAGATCTGGAAGCAGTATCAGGCCATCGTCGGCAACAAGAGCTGAGGCGATCCCCCTCGCTTCACCTCGCGGTGCGGGCGGCGTTCCGGAAGGAGCGCCATCCGCACCGTTTTTTTATGCGTGCTCAGACCGACCGCATGAGGCCGCCGTCCACCCGGATGTTCTGCCCGGTGATGTAGCCGGCCCCGTCGGAGGCGAGAAAGGCGACGGTCGCCGCGATCTCCTCGCTCTTGCCGTAGCGGGCCATCGGGACGCCCTGGCGCCGCTCCTCCGTCGCCGGAAGGCTGTCGATCCAGCCGGGCAGCACGTTGTTCATCCGCACATTGTCGGCGGCGTACTGGTCGGCGAACAGCTTGGTGAAGGAGGCCAGCCCGGCCCGCGCGACGGCGGAGGTCGGGAACATCGGGCTCGGCTCGAAGGCCCAGGCGGTCGAGATGTTGATGATCGTCCCGCCCTTCTGCCCGACCATGACCGGGGTCACCAGCCGGACCGCCCGGACGACGTTCAGGAAATAGACCTCGATCCCCTTGTGCCAGTCCTCGTCGGTCAGCTCCAGCAGGCCTTTTCGCGGGCCGTGGCCGGCGCTGTTCACCAGCGCGTCGATGCGGCCCCAGCGCTCCATCGTCCGGCTCACCAGACGCTCCAGATCCTCGGCGGACTGGTTCGAGCCGGTCACGCCGATCCCGCCCAACTCCTCCGCCAGAGCCTCGCCCTTGCCGGAGGAGGACAGCACCGCGACCTTGAATCCGTCCGCCGCGAGGCGCCGCGCCGCCGCAGCCCCCATGCCGCTGCCGCCCGCGGTGATGATGGCAACCTTATCGCCCATGATTCGTCATCCCTCTCCTGCCGGAACGGTTCGTCCGTTCCTTCTCTCCTCCTGTATCGCACCGGACGCAGGACGGGGCCAAGGGAAGCGTGCGTGTGCCTTCGGGCGCCGATCAAGGACAGCGCCGGATTCAGGGCCGGTCAGAGGGTGAGCAGGAAAGCCAGAGACGCGACCGGAGCCGCCGTGACGAAGCCGACGGCGACGAAACGCTCGACCGGGCTCCAGGACGCCCAATCCCGCTGAAGCGAGGACAAGAACGACTTCATGATCCCTCACGGACCGGCTGATGTTGCAATGCATATAAGATACGGTTTCCGAGGGCGTTCGTGCCAGGGGCGTGGCTTCCGTATCGCGAAATATCGGGGGGTGATGCAGCGCCGCCACAGGCCGGAAAGCGGCACTCCGAAAGGGCTTTGCCGGGGCGGGACCGTCAAAGGTTGCCCATCGGCCACAGGGACCGATGGACGCTTCAAGGCGACACGCCCTCGCCGAACAAAGCAAGGATTTGCGCCGCCGCCAGCTCCGGCGGGATCGAGGCGATGCAATGCGCCTCCGCCGCCGTGCAGCTTTCCGGCGGACAGGGCGCAAGCGCCGCCACGGGCCGCAACACCAGCGCCCGTGCGCACCAGGGCCGGAAGCGCTCCGGCGCGTGGACGTGGTTGGGGTCCCCACCCTCCGGATGGCAGGAGAAGACGGCGACCGGCACGCCCACGGCGGCCCCGAGATGGGCCGGACCGGAATCCATGGCGATCAGCCCCGCCGTCCGCTCGATCACCGCCGCCGCCGAGCGCAGCCCGGTCCGCCCGGTGAGGTCGGTGACCCGCCCCGGCAGGGCTGCGGCGATCCGCTCCGCCGCCGCCCGCTCCAGCTCCGTGCCGAGAACCGCCACCCGCGCGCCGAGCGCGATCGCCACCACGGCGACCACCGCCGTCAGCCGCTCCGGCGGGTATTCGCGACGCGACGCGGCGGCCCCCGGCGCCACGGCGATGATCCGCTCCCCCGCCGCATCGGCCAGCAAAAGGGCAGCCTCCGCCCGGTCCTCCGCGGTCAGGTGCAATTCCACCCCGGCGCCGTCCGGCACGCCGCCGGCGAAGCGCAGCAAAGCGAGGTTCTGCTCCACCTCGTGGCGTCCCGGCGGGGGCGTCAGCCGGTGGGTGTAGGCGCGGTCGAAGCCGGCGTTGCCCGACGCCTTCCAGGGCGTGACCGCCTCAGAGAATCCAACAACGGCGCGGGCACGGCTGTTCGCGGCGAGCGCCGTGGCGCCGTGGCGGTCGAAATCGTAGCGGGGGACCAGCGTCAGGTCGAAGCCGGCGCGGAACGCCTCCGCGAAGGCCGCCGCGCCGCCCGGCGTCACGCCGCGCAGGTCGATCCCCCCGGCCGGCTTCGGATGAGGCGCCACCACCGCGTCGACATGCGGGCAGGTTTCGGCGAGGTCGGCCACCGCCGGGCGCACCGCCAGCACGATGCGCGCCTGTGGCGCCGAGGCCCGCAGACCGCGCAGGAAGGGCGTGGCGAGCACGAAGTCGCCCACCTCGTCCAGCTTCACCACCAGGATGCGCTGGGCGGATGAAAGGTCGAAGACGGCGTCCGTCATGCCGCGCTCATGTCGATACGGGCGGGAGGCAAGCCGGCGCACCAGCGCCGCCACGCCATGCGGTAGCCGGCCTCGACCGCCCGGGCGTACCCTATCTCGTCCATCAGGGGGGAGCGCGCCATCCGCTCGCGCAAGCCCGCGCGTTGCGCCTCCAGAAAGGCGCGGTCCGTGGCCAGCCGGACGGCGAGCGCCACGTAATCGTCCTCGCGCTCCACCACCAGCGCGTCCAGCCCGACGCTGCCGAGCATCGTGGCGCCCCAGCGGGAGATCATCGCCTCCCCCGCAATGGACAGCACCGGAACCCCCATCCACAGCGCGTCGCAGGTTGTCGTCCCGCCGTTGGCGAAGACGGGGTCCAGCGCGCAATCGAGCAGCCGATAATCCTCGTAAGGGTCCGGCGCGGTGCCGCGCAGCAGCAGCCGCGACTCCGCGACTCCATGGGCAGCGAAGGCGTCCAGCACCCGCCGCGCCACCCCGCCGCCGGACAGCCCCCGCCATTTCAGCATCAGCCGCGCCTCCGGCACCGCCGCCAGCACCCGCCCCCACAGCGCCAGCGTGGAGGCGTTCAGCTTCGTCAGGTTGTTGAAGGAACCGAAAGTGAACACTCCCGCCGTCTCGACCGGCGGGTGGGCGGGCAGAGTGACGACAGACTCCGCAGGGCGGTAGCACAGCACGCTTCCCGGCAGACGGATCAGCTTTTCCGTATGCAGGGCGTCCGCGCTCTGTGCGGCGAAGCGGTGGTCGGAGAACTGGTAATCCATCGCCGTCAGGCCCGTCGTGTTCGGGTAGAGCGGCAGGCTGACCTGGACCGGGGCCGGGCGGCGGATGAACAGCGGCATGCGGTTGCGCGACATGTGCCCGCCGCAGTCCACCAGCACGTCGATGCCGTCCGCCCGGATCAGGCGGTCCAACTCGCTGTCCGGCAGGGCCGCGACGGCGCGCCAGCGGTCGGCCAGTGCCGCGAAGCGGTCCGTCGCCGCGTCCTTCGGCAGGTCCACGTAATAGCAGGTCACCTCCACCGCCGACCGGTCGTGGCGCTCGATCAGCGGCAGCAGGAAGTGATAGCCCGGCCCCGGATAGCGCTGGAAATCCGGTGACAGGTAACCGACGCGCAGACGACGCTCCGGATCGCGGTCCACCGCGTCGAAGCGCGGGGCGGCGGGCGGCACCGGCATCACGGCGCGCTCGAAGCGCCGGTGTTCCTCGAACACCGCGCCGAGGTCGCCCCCTTCAGCGAAGCACAGGCAGAACAGCAGGTTGGAACGCACCTCCGCATCCTGCGGCGCGCGGTCCAGCGCGGCGCGCAGGGCGGCCACCGCCTCGCCATGGCGGCCAAGCGCCATCAGCGCGACGCCCAGGTTGGAACTGGCCAGCGCCTCCCGCTCCGCCGTGCGCAGGGTCAGCGCCCGCCGCAGCAGGGTGAGCGCGTCGTCGAAGGCGCCCGCGTCGATGGCGTGGGAGCCGAGGTTGGTCCAGCCGGCGGCCCCGTCGGGCTGCAAGACCACCGCACGGCGGAACCAGGCCCGCGCCTCCTCGTGGCGCTTGGCCCGGTGCTGGACGGCCCCGGCGTTGAGGGCGTGGCCGCCTTCCTCCGGGTCGGCACGGACGGCGCGGCGGGCGGCGGTCGCGGCCTCCTCCACCCGTCCCAAAGCCGACAGCGCCATGCCAAGCCCGGTCAGCGCCGTCGCGGAGTCCGGGGCCAGCGCCAAGGCGCGACGGTAGCAACGCGGCGACGCCGCGGGATGTCCCCGCTCCTGCCACAAATTGCCCAGCACCAGCAGGGCGTCGGGAGCCGGGGTCAGCACTGCCGCCCGCTCCAGCCACGCTGCCCCCTCCCGCCAAGGCCCCGCGGCTGCCAGCGCCGCGCCCAGGATCTTCGCACCCTCGCCGTGGCCCGGCTCCAGCGCCATCAGCCGCCGCCCCGCCTCCGCCACACCCGCCCTATCGTCCAGCGCGTGGCACAGGCCGGTCACCTGCTCCTGCGCCTGGACGAGCAGCGGCGCCAGGGCGGCGGCGCGGCGGAAGGCGGCGAGGGCGTCGCGCGGGCGCCCGGCGTCACGCAGCGCGGCTCCCTGGTTGTAGACCGCCAGCACCTCACCGGGAGCGAGCGCCGACGCCCGCCCGTACCAGTCCGCCGCCGGGCCGGGCCACCCCAGATCGTACAGCGTGTCGGCCAGCGCGTTGGTGGCCTCCCCATCCTCCGGCGCCAACGCCAGCAGGCGGCGGAAGGCCCGCGCCGCCGCTGCCGCCCGGCCCAGCTTGGCGTGGGCGGCGGCCTCCAGCCGGTGATGATCGGAGACCAACGGGGCGAGGCGGGCGGCGTGGCCGTAGGCCTCCGCGGCCTCCGCCCAGCGCCCGGCCGCCTCCAGAACGCGGCCCAGGTTGAGGCGGAAGACCGGCTGGGCGCCATCCTTCGCCACGGCCTTGCGGATCAACGCGATTCCGAATTCCGGATCGCCGGCCTGCGCCGTCAGCAGGCCCAGCAGGTGCAATGCGTCGCTCTGCTCCGGCACTTGGCGCAGCACCCGCTCGTAGAGGGGCCGCGCCTCCGCCAGCCGTCCGTTCTGGTGATGGACGACGGCCTGGGCCAGCGTCTCCTGGAGCGTGGAGGGGAAAGAATCGCGGCTGGCGCTCATGACGGTCCGTGTGTCTGGCCCGCGGACGGGGCTTCGGGGGGCGCAGTGTAGCGCGCCGGCACCGCCGCGGGTACGAATGCCTTGATGCCGCCGGGATCGTCCGCCAGCAAATTTTCGGTCCGGACCGCGCAGGAGTTCCCGACCGCCCGCGTATCACCACCAACAGGCTCCCTGGAGCCGGCCGGACGGCCCCGGATGCAGGCCAGGATGCAGGAAGGAGCAGAGGATGGCCGTGTGGCGGTGATCGACGAGGATGACGACGAATCGCTGATGGCCGAAACGGCCGCGGGGAACCGGGCGGCCTTCGACCGGCTGACCCGCCGGCACCTGCGCCGGAGCCTCGCGCTCGCCCACCGGGTGGTCGGCAACGCGAGCGACGCGGAGGAGGTCGTGCAGGACGCCTTCCTGCAGATCTGGACGCACGCCGACCGCTGGCGCGGCGACGGGACCCGGTTTTCCACCTGGCTCTACCGCATCGTCGTCAACCGCTCGATCGACTACCGCCGCCGCAGGCGTTTCCAGCCGCTGGACGACGCGGTGGAGGTGGCCGACCCGGCCATCGGCGCCGACGGGATGCTGGCGGAACGCCAACTCGGTGCGGCGGTGGACGCGGCGATCACCGCCTTGCCGGAACGGCAGCGGGCGGCGCTCAGCCTGTGCTACTACCAGGAGATGAGCTGTGCGGAAGCATCGGAGGTTCTGAACGTCTCGGTCTCGGCTATGGAAAGCCTGCTGGTCCGGGCGCGGCGTGTGGTCCGCACCCGTCTCAACTCCCTGATCCGTCAGAAGGACGGCGACGAGAAATGACACTCAAAGAGTTCAAGCGCTTCGCCGACCTCTACGGCGGCGACATCGACCGCTGGCCCGCGACGGACGGCGTCGATGCCCTGACCCTTCTTGAAGACTCCGCCGAGGCGCGGGCCATCCTAGCCGACGCTGCGGCGCTGGACGCCCTGCTCGACCGCGCCGCCCCGTCGGTGGACGAGGACGGCGTGCGGCGGGTGATGAACGGCATCGCGGCACGGCTGGACGCGCCGCCGATGGAGCGTGCCCCCGCCCCCTGGACCCTGTCGGCACCACCCATGCGCCTCTGGCCGACCGCGGGATTCCTCGCGGTCATGGGGATGGCGGGTTTCCTCGCCGCATCCCAGGGGGTCCTGCCGGTGCAAGGCGCCCAAGCGAACGGTTATGCGGAGGTGGTGGTGAACAGCAGTTATCTGGGGGCGATCCGATGAGCCGTCCCATCGGCGGTCCCGCCGCCCCGCGCCGCTGGCCCTGGTACCTGCTGGTCGGTTCGCTCGGCATGAATATGCTCCTGGGCGGCATCCTCGCCGCGCAGGCGCTGCACCTCATGCCTCCACCGCCGCCGCCCGATCCCGGTCAGGGAATCGCACGCTTCGTCGAACGGGCCGAGCGCGAGCTGTCCCCCGCCGACGCGGTGGTCCTGCGGCGCGGATACGAGGCGGAGCGCACGGCGATCGAGCGCATGCATCAGAACATGGAGGCGATGCGCCGCCAGATCCGCGACAGCATAAAAGCCCCAACCTTTGACCCGGACGGCCTGCGCCGTTCGCTCGAACAGGCCCATGCGACCGAGGCCGAGCTGCGCGGCCGGATGGACAGCCGCGTGATCGAGGTGCTTGGCCAATTGTCGCCCGAGGGGCGCCGCAAGCTGATGGAAATGGGTCCGCCCCGTTAAACGGCCTGTCCGCCCGGCGCCAGCCGGGCGGCGGCGTTGGCGGCACCCATGGCGAGGGCCGCCTCGCGGGCGGTCAGGCCGCGGGCATCCCGCGCGTCGGGGTCGGCGCCGCGGGCCAGCAGGAACTCCACCATCGCGACGCGGTCGAACATGGCGGCGGTCATCAGCGCCGTCCGCCCGTCCGGCCCGCAGCCGTCCACGGCGGCGCCCTCCTCCAGCAAAACCCGCAGCACCGCCTCATCCCCCTTGAAGGCAGCGGCGGCCAGCGGCGTCTGCCCGCGGTCGTTCGCCAGCTCCGGATCGGCGCCGTGGCGCATCAGGTTGCGGGCCAATTCGGCATGGCCGTGGTAGCTGGCCAGCATCAGCAGGCTGTCGCCCTTGTCGTTGCGCAGGTTGGGCGGCAGGCCCATCTCCAGCAGCTCGGTCAGCTCGGCGGTGCCGCCGGACCGCGCCCAGTGGAACAGCTTCCCGGCGAAGGCGATGGTGTCCTCATCGAGTTCCCTGCGCGGCTCCCGTTGCGGCTCCCCCTGCGCTCCCATGGCGGCGCTCCCCCGGTCAAGGTTTCGGCTCAAACCGGGGAAACAACCGCCGCAGCGCTTTGTTGCGCCGTCTCGCCGCGCGCTTCCTCCTGCAGCCAACCGCGGAAGGCGGCGACGGCCGGGCGGTCCTGCATCCCCTCCGGACAGACGAACCAATAGCTGCCGGACGACGCCTCGATCTCCGGGAAGGGCAGGACGAGCCGCCCCGCCGCCACATCCTCGGCGCACAGCATGCGGTCGGCGACGGTGGCGCCCATGCCGGCGGCGGCGGCCTGCATCGCCGGGTCCATGGCGTCGAACACCGCGCCCTGGCGCAGCGCCTCGAAGAAGGGCAGCCCCGCCGCGGCCAGCCAGGCCCGCCAGTCCTGCCCCTCCGAACAGCCGTGCAGCAGCGGGATGGCGCCGAGGTCCATCGGCACCCGCAGCCGCTCCGCCAGGGCCGGCGGGCAGACGACGGTCAAGCGCTCCGGCAGCACCTCCACGGCGGAGAAGCCGGGCGGCACCTCCCGACAATAGGGGATGGCGGCGTCGAATTCCTGCGGGTCGAACTCCAGCCCGCTGCTCCAGGCCACGGTCACCCGCACCTGCACGTCGGGGTGGCGCGCCTGGAAGCGGACCAGCCGCGGCATCAGCCAGCGGATGCCGAAAGAGAAGGCCACCTTGATCCGCAAATCCCGCCCCCGCGCCGCCAGCCGCGCCGCCGTCCCGGCGATGCGGTCGAAGGACTCCGACAGCACCGGCAGCAGGGCGCGCCCGTCGTCGGTCAGTTCGACCCGGCGGGTCAGCCGCCGGAACAGCGGCACGCCCAGCCACTCCTCCAGCCCCATGATCTGCCGGCTGACCGCACCCTGGGTCACGCACAGCTCGTCCGCCGCCTTGGAGAAGCTCTCGTGGCGCGCCGCCGCCTCGAAGGCGCGCAGAGCGTGAAGGGGCGGCAGGGCACGCCGCATCGGATGCTCCATGGATGACTTTCGCTCATCCATCCTATGAGAAAGCATGGTTTGTCGTCCACGCACCGACACGCGATTTTCCGGCTTCGAGGAATGACCGACCGGCGGGAGGGCCGCATGACGAGCATGAGCGGAACGCACGACAAGCGGCGCAGCGGAACGACCACCGGCCCCACCGCCAACCCCAAGGCCGGCTCCTGGCTCTCCCACCTGACCGGCTGGCGGGAGCGGCGGGCGCTGCGCCGCGCCCTGGCCCGCATGGACGCGCATCTCTGGGCCGACCTCGGCTTCGACGAGGCGGCGGCGCGCGAGGAGATGGACAAACCGTTCTGGAGGCGGTGATGTCCGTCTGATCCAACCTACTCCATCGGCCGGTCGAGCGGGCGGCCCATCGCGCCACCCGCCGCAGCACCCAGGGCACAGCCCAGCGCCGCGGCCGGGCCGGTCGCCGGCAGGGCGGCCCCGCCAGTCGCCGCCCCCGCCGCGACGGCGCCCGTCGCCCCCACCGCTCCGCCGGCCAGACAGCCGAGCGTCAGCCCCGCCACCGTATGCCGGTTCTGGTACAGCAGGGCGCCGCCCAGGATGATCGCGCGCTCCGCCCCATCACGCAGCCCGCCCGCGCTGTCGGACAGCCAGCCGCGCCACTCCGCCCTCCCCTCCGATGTTGGCGACGCGGCCTGGGCCACCGGTGCAGCCATAAGCACCAGCGTGGCGAAACCCGCCGCGGCGAGGGGGCGGCCCGTCCTGTGTCGCATGGGAAGCTCCTTTTTCCAGGCCGTGAGGATACGCCATCGCGGCCGGAACGCCGTCCCGAAAGCAGGGATGAGCGACCGCCGACCGGGCTACCCCCTTCGCGTCGGGCCTGTAGTAGATACTTACTGCCACACGGACAATCCGCATCACTAACATTCATGCTGGAGCCACCAACCGGAACGGAGCCAGCCCCCATGGCCAAGGCCATCCACATGATGATCCGGGTCCTCGACGAGGAGCGGTCGCGGGATTTCTACGCCCGCGCGTTCGGCCTGGAATGCGCCGACCGCTACGCCTTCGACGGCTTCACCCTGGTCTATCTGCGCAACGCCGAAAACGACTTCGAGATCGAGCTGACCATCAACCACGGCCGCACCGAACCCTACGCGCATGGCGACGGCTACGGCCATCTGGCCGTCTGCGTCGAGGATCTGGACGGGGAACACCGGCGCTTCACCGCGCTCGGCTACGGCCCCAACCCGATCAAGGAATTCGCGCGGGACGGCGCGCTGATGGCCCGCTTCTTTTTCGTCCAGGACCCCGACGGCTACAAGATCGAGGTCCTCCAGCGCCACGGCCGCTACCGCTGACACCAGGTGCGTGCGGCACTCGAAGCAAAAATCATAATCGGTCTTGGGAGGAAGCGATGCGTTCTCCGACGAGCACAACAGCAAAACCCGCCCCGAACCCCACCATGCACCGGCGCGCCTTCCTGGCGGCCTCAGCCACCGCCGCCGCGGCGACGGCCATCCTGGTGTCGGGCGGGGCGATCCTCTGCCCGCGCGAGGCCTGGGGGTACGAAACCAAGGCGCTGGCGCCCGACACCATGCGCTCGCTGATCCGGGTGTCGCGGGACATCTACCCGCACGACCGGCTGGCCGACCGCTTCTACGCCGTCGCCATGAAGGCGCAGGACGAGAAGGCGGCCGCCGACGCCGCCCTCAAGGAGCTGTACGAGTCCGGCATGGCGAAGCTCGACCGGCTGGCCAAGGCCAAGCACGACGCGCCCTACGCGGAGGTCGGCTGGGAGGCCGACCGGGTCCGGCTGCTGCACGAGATCGAGGCCGACCCCTTCTTCCAGACGGTGCGCGGCGGGCTGGTCACCGGAATCTACAACAACCAGGAGGTCTGGCCGCTCTTCGGCTACGAGGGCGAGAGCGCGTCCAAGGGCGGCTACATCGACCGCGGATTCAACGACATCGAGTGGCTCTGACCACCGGCTCAGGAAGGATGTTTCAGCCATGGCAGCGAAATTCGACCTGAACGACGACAGCGTCGTGGTGATCGTGGGCTCCGGGGCCGGCGGCGGCACGCTGGGCACCCAACTGGCGCTGAAGGGCATCAGGACGGTGATCCTGGAAGCCGGCGGCCGCCACAACATGGAGGATTTCCAGAACGACGAATGGGCCAGCTTCGCCCAGATCTCCTGGCTCGACCCGCGCACCACCTCGGGAAGCTGG
Organism: Azospirillum brasilense; assembly: GCF_001315015.1. Classification (NCBI taxonomy): domain Bacteria; kingdom Pseudomonadati; phylum Pseudomonadota; class Alphaproteobacteria; order Rhodospirillales; family Azospirillaceae; genus Azospirillum; species Azospirillum brasilense. The sequence continues at coordinate 16,483 of NZ_CP012917.1, forward strand.
CGGGTGTCACGCGACTTCCCCGGCCTGCCGGCCTGGATCGTCAAGGCGGTCGGCGGCTCCACCGTGCATTGGGCGGGTGCGTCGCTGCGCTTCCAGCCGCACGAGTTCAAGACGCGCACCGCCTACGGCGAGGTCGCCGGCGCCAACCTGCTGGACTGGCCGATCACGCTGGAGGAGTTGGAGCCCTGGTACGCCAAGGCGGAGGACCGCATGGGCGTCACCCGCACCAACGGCATCCCCGGCCTGCCCGGCAACAACAACTTCAAGGTCCTGAAGGCCGGCGCCGACAAGATGGGCTACACGGAGTGCCACACCGGCAACATGGCCATCAACTCACAGCCCCGCGACGGGCGCGGCTCCTGCCAGCAGATCGGCTTCTGTTTCCAGGGCTGCAAGTCCGGGGCGAAGTGGTCCACCCTGATCGCCGAGATTCCCAAGGGCGAGGAGACCGGCAAGCTGGAGGTCCGCGCCAACGCCCAGGTGCTGAAGATCGAGCATGACGCCAAGGGCAAGGTGACCGGCGTCGTCTACGCCGACAAGGACGGGGCGATCCAGCGCCAGAAGGCCCGCATCGTCGCGGTGGCCGGCAACTCCATCGAAAGCCCCCGCCTGCTGTTGAACTCCGCGTCCTCCCTGTTCCCGGACGGTCTCGCCAACTCCTCCGGACAGGTGGGGCGGAACTACATGCGGCACATGACCGGCTCGGTCTACGGCGTGTTCGAGAAGCCGGTGCGCATGTACCGCGGCACCACCATGGCCGGCATCATCCGCGACGAGGCGAAGAACAAGCCCGACCGCGGTTTCGTCGGCGGGTACGAGATGGAGACCCTGTCGCTCGGCCTGCCCTTCATGGCCGCCTTCCTCGACCCCGGCGCCTGGGGGCGGGAATTCACCTCGGCGCTCGACGGCTACGACCATATGGCCGGCATGTGGCTGGTCGGCGAGGACATGCCGCAGGAAAGCAACCGCATCACCCTGCACGCCGACAAGAAGGACAAGTACGGGATGCCCGTCCCCAACGTCCATTTCGACGACCACCCCAACGACGTCGCCATGCGCCAGCACGCCTACCGGCAGGGCATGGCGCTGTATGAATCGGTGGGGGCGACCCGCAGCTTCCCGACGCCGCCCTACCCGTCCACCCACAATCTGGGCACCAACCGGATGAGCGAGAAGGCGCGCGACGGCGTGGTGAACAAGTGGGGCCAGACCCACGACGTGGCGAACCTGTTCGTCTCCGACGGCTCGCAGTTCACCACCGGCGGGGCCGAAAATCCCACCCTGACCATCGTCGCGCTGGCGCTGCGCCAAGCCGACTACATCGCCGGCCAAATGGCCAAGAACGCGATCTGATCGCTGTTCTGTCCCATTATTCGGGAGGCTTCGCGGATTACAGCCCCTCTCTTCCGGACGGAGGAGGGGGGCACTCTTTTGCGCTCAGGCCGTCTCGCGTTCTTTTTCCGGGGCGGGAAAAGAGGCCGCAATTCCCACCGGAAGGACGGCGGCGGCCACCGCGGCGAAATCGGTGCGCGCCTCCCGCTCCAGTTCTTCCACGCAGGGGCGGTGGCCCTTCACTTCCTGGGCGTAGGTCAGGCAAGCGCAGCGCAGCAGGCCGGCGAAATTGCGCCGCTCCACTCCGCGGGCCAAGACTTCGTCGTGCAACTTTGACAAGAAGCGACCCAGAGAGACGCCCTGCATCGCCGCGATTTCCTCCAGCGCGTCCCAGAAGGCCGCTTCCAGACAGACGCTTGTCGAGTGACCGCTGAGGCGGACCCGCCGGGTTACCATGCGGAAGCGCTCCGGGTCCTGACCGGCAAAAATTCGGCACATCCCTCGTCTCCTTCCAAACTTCCCCGACTCCTTGAATGCACTATGAACGGAAAATCCGTAATGCGCATTAACTTCCGAAAGACGGAACCCGCCCAGGTCGAGTGAAGAGAGAGAAACATCACCGAATCCGCGCGCGTCGAAAAGCACTGGAGACGCCCAGTCTTCCCCGGATACCACCCCCGCCCGCTGAAATATGCGCTTACCTCAGCCAACCCGGCGCAAAAGAACGAGCGCTGAGAATATGGGGAACCGTTTTCCACAACGCATTTCTGTCACGGAACCCACCCCTGCCGACCCCGTTATTGGTTTCCGGTTTTCGACGCCATTCCGCTGCGCCGCAAAAATCCACTGTATTCGTGGCGAATTCCCCGGCGGCAACCCGACGACACGTCATTGAAGAGAGGATGGAAACATGAGTTGGGCCGGCCAACACCAGTTCCCAATCGGCAGAAACCGAAAAAGAACACGTCCGACCGCCGACTCTCCACACTCCGATTTCACCACCCAGCCCTCGCAGACCCTGATCTGCTTCTCGCACCTGCGCTGGAGCTTCGTTTATCAGCGTCCACAACACCTTATGTCGCGATTCGCGCGTGACCACCGCGTGCTGTTCGTCGAGGAGCCGATCCACAACGACACGCCCGAGCCCTGGCTGGACGTGCGCGAGGATGAGGGCGTCCTCGTCCTGGTGCCCCGCCTGCCCGCCGGCATGGACGGCGAGGCGGCCGTCACCGCCCAGCGCCAGCTTCTCGACCGCTATCTGGCCGAGGAAGGGGTAACCGATCCGATCCTCTGGTACTACACGCCGATGAGCCTCGGCCTGTCCGGCCATCTGCGCGGAGCGCTGGTGGTCTACGACTGCATGGACGAGTTGTCGGCCTTCCACGGCGCCCCGCCGGAGCTGGTCGAGCGCGAGCGTCAGCTGATGGCGCGGGCCGACGTGGTGTTCACCGGCGGCGTCAGCCTCTACGAGGCCAAGCGCACCCTGCACCCCAACGCCCACGCGTTCCCCAGCAGCGTCGACATCGCCCATTTCGCCGCCGCCCGCGGCATCGTCGAGGAGCCCGCCGATCAGGCGGCCATCCCGCACCCGCGGCTCGGCTTCTACGGCGTCATCGACGAGCGGCTGGACATCGCGTTGCTCGACGCCGCTGCCGCGGCCCGGCCCGACTGGCAGTTCGTCCTGGTCGGCCCGGTGGTGAAGATCGACCCGGCCGACCTGCCCCACCGTCCGAACATCCACTATCTCGGCCCGAAGAGCTACGACGACCTGCCGCACTATCTGGCGGGCTGGGACGTCGCCCTGATGCCCTTCGCGCGCAACGAGTCCACCCGCTTCATCAGCCCGACCAAGACGCCGGAATATCTGGCCGCCGGGCGCCCGGTCGTCTCCACCTCGATCACCGACGTGGTGCGCGGCTATGGCGACAGCGGCGTTGTCCGCATCGCCGACGCGCCGGAGGATTTCGTCGCCTCCGTCGAGGCCGCTCTGGCCGACGCCGCCGACCCGGAACGTCTGCGCGCCACCGCCGACCATGTCCTGCGCGACATGTCCTGGGACAAGACGCAGGGCCGCATGAAGACGCTGATGGAGCAGGCCCGCCAGCGCGGACGCGCCGCGCCGCCGGCCCACCGCCCGACGCCGGCGATCCATCCGGCCAAGCATGTCAACGGGCGCGCCGCCGGCCGCCGCTCCGGCTTCGACTATCTGATCGTCGGGGCGGGCTTCGCCGGCAGCGTGCTGGCGGAGCGGTTGGCGGCGGGGCTGAACAAGCGGGTGCTGCTGATCGACCGGCGTCCGCACATCGGCGGCAACGCCTACGATCACTACGACGACGCGGGCGTGCTGATCCACCGCTACGGCCCGCACATCTTCCACACCAACGCCAAGCCGGTCGCCGACTATCTGTCGCGCTTCACCAAGTGGCGCCCCTACGAGCACCGCGTCCTGGCGCGGGTGGACGAGCGCCTCGTCCCCATCCCGATCAACCGGACCACGGTCAACCAGCTGTATGGGCTGGACCTCGACGAGGCCGGCGTGGCGGAGTTCCTGAAGAGCCGGGCGGAGCCGGTGGCCGAGGTCCGCACCTCGGAGGACGTGGTGGTCGGCGCCGTCGGGCGGGAGCTGTACGAGACGTTCTTCCGCGGCTACACCCGCAAGCAGTGGGGCCTCGACCCGTCGCAGCTCGACAAGGCGGTGACCGCCCGCGTGCCGACGCGGACCAACGACGACGACCGCTATTTCGGCGACAGCTTCCAGGCGATGCCGCTGAACGGCTACACGCGGATGTTCGAGAGCATGCTCGACCACCCGAACATCAAGGTAATGCTGAACACCGATTTCGACGACGTGCGGGACGAGATCGCCTATGACCGCATCGTCTTCACCGGCCCCATCGACGAGTATTTCGGCCACCGCTTCGGCAAGCTGCCCTACCGTTCCCTGACCTTCCGGCACGAGACGGTCGACCGGGAGTGGTTCCAGCCCGTCGCCGTGGTGAACGAGCCGTCGGAGGCGGTGCCCTACACCCGCGTCACCGAGTACAAGCACCTGACCGGGCAAAGCCACCCGAGGACCAGCATCACCTACGAGTATCCCGCCGCGCAGGGCGATCCCTACTACCCGATCCCCCGCCCGGAGAACCAGGAGCTGTTCCGCAAGTACCAGGCGCTGGCCGACAACACCCCGGACGTGATCTTCCTGGGCCGGCTCGGCACCTACCGCTACTACAACATGGACCAGGTGGTGGCGCAGGCGCTGGCGGTCTACGCCCGCCTGGAGAAGGAGGAGCAGCAGAGCCGCGGTCTCGCCGCCGCCGCGCGGGCCTTCGGCTCGCTGGGCGCGGAGCGGGAGGTGCGGGTCGCGGGGATGGGGGATTAGGCGCATCCCTTGCCCCCACCCTTCCCACGGCTTCGCCGCGGGCCCCTTCCCTCCCCTGCGAAGCGGGGGAGGGTTAGGGAGGGGGCAATGCCTCCCCAACTCCCCGCCCTCTACGAAGAGCCCCCCATGCACACCCCCACCCTGTTCGACAGCGTCTTCCTCGGCGGCTTCGAATGCTCGACGCACCGGCGGCACGACGGGCGCCGGCTCGACCTGATCGCAGCGACCGGCCACGACCGGCTGGCCGCCGAGGACTACCGGCGCATGGCCGCGCACGGCCTGCGCAGCGTGCGCGACGGCGTGCGCTGGCACCTCATCGAAACCACGCCAGGCCACTACGACTGGTCCAGCCTGCTGCCCATGGTCCGCGCGGCGCGGGAGGCCGGGGTCCAGGTGATCTGGGACCTCTGCCATTATGGCTGGCCGGACGACATCGACATCTGGCGCCCCGCCTTCGTGGAGCGCTTCGCCCGCTTCGCCGGGGCCGCCGCCGCCCTGCTCCGCGACGAGGGCGTGGAGGCGCCCGCCTATTGCCCGGTCAATGAAATCTCCTACTGGGCCTGGGCCGGCGGCGACATGAAGCGCTTCAACCCGATGGCCGAGCGCCGCGGGGCCGAACTCAAGCATCAGCTCGTCCGCGCCAGCATCGCGGCCATCGACGCGATCCGCGCCGCCGACCCGCGCGCCCGCATCGTCCAGGTCGATCCGGTCATCAACGTGCTGCCCCGCCCCGACCGCAAGGGCGACGCCGGGGCGGCGGAGGAGGCCCGGCTGGCCCAGTACGAGGCGTGGGACATGATCGGCGGCCACGCCTGGCCGGGGTTGGGCGGCAAGCCGGAGTATCTGGACGTGATCGGAGTTAACTACTACTCCGACAACCAGTGGTTCCTGAAGGGTGGCACCATCGGGCGCGACGACCCGCGCTACCGTCCCTTCGCCGACATCCTGGCGGAGGTCCACCGGCGCTACGGCCGCCCGGTCCTGGTGGCCGAGACCGGCGCCGAGGGCGACGCCCGCGTGCCCTGGCTCGACTATGTGACGGGGGAGGTGATCGCGGCCCTGAAGGCCGATGTGCCGGTGGAGGGAGTCTGCCTGTACCCGATCCTCGACTATCCCGGCTGGGCCAACGATCGCCATTGCGAGACCGGCCTCTACGGTCTGTGCGACGAAAAGGGCGGGCGTTGCCTCCATCAACCGCTGGCCGCGGCGCTGGAGCGCGGACAGGCCCGCATCGGCGCGCTGCTCGGCCAGCCACAGTTCCAGGCGGCTCAATGAGCGGTTCCAGCACAGACGCCATCCCGGACCGTCCCGGCCGCTTCCTGCTGCGCTACATCCGGCGGCGGCCCTGGTCGTTCGGCGGGCTGTTCTCGGTGATCGTGGCGGCGGCGGGCTGCGCGGTCGCCGTGCAGTACGGGATGAAGCTGCTGATCGACGCCATGGCCTCCCCCGACCGGGCGGCGGCGGACGTCTGGACTCCGCTCGGCCTGTTCCTCGGCTTCATCGCGGCGGAGAACGTGCTGTGGCGGCTGGGCGGCTGGCTCGGCTGCCGGACGGTGCTGGCGACCGGCGTGGACATGCGGCTGGACCTGTTCCGCCACCTGACCGGCCATTCGATGCGCTACTTCTCGGAGCATCTGGCCGGATCGCTGGGCAACCGCATCGCCGCCACCGAGAACGCCGCCACCACCATCTTCCGCACCCTGACCTGGAGCATCGTCCCGCCGGTCACCGACTTCCTGGGGGCGGTGCTGGTGCTGCTGACCATCCATTGGGGCATGGCGGCGGCGCTGGTGATGTTCGCCGTGGTGGTCGCCGTCGCCATCGTCGGGCTGGGGCTGCGCGGCCGGACGGTTCACCACGCCTTCGCCGAACAGTCCGCCCGCACCAACGGCGAGCTGGTCGACGTGGTGTCCAACGTCTGGACGGTGAAGGCCTTCTCCGCCCGCGGGCGCGAGCGCGAGCGCCTGCGGCAGGCCTTCACGGTGGAGGCCGGGGCGCACCGCCGCAGTTGGATGCATCTGGAGAAGACCCGCGTCGTCCACGACGTCTGTCTGTGGGTGATGGCCGGGTCGATGCTGCTGTGGGCGCTGCTGCTGTGGCGGGACGGCACGATCACCACCGGCGACGTGGTGATCGTCAGCGCGCTCACCTTCCGCATCCTGCACGGCTCCCGCGACCTCGCCTTCGCGCTGGTCACCGCCACCCAGCAGGTCAGCGCCATCGACGAGAGCCTGCGGGTGATCGCCCGCCCCCACGACGTGCTCGACCCCGTGCCCGCCGAACCCGCCAAGCCCGGTGGCGGCACCATCGCCTTCGAGCGGGTCTCCTACCGCTATCCCGAAGGGCGCAAGGTGCTGGAGGATTTCAGCCTGACCATCCCGGCCGGGCAGAAGGTCGGGCTGGTCGGGCCGTCGGGGGCCGGCAAGTCCACCATCATCAGCCTGATCCAGCGGCTGGACGACGTGCAGCGCGGCGACATCCTCATCGACGGCCAGCCGCTGACCGCGCTCGCCCAGGACGACCTGCGCGCCAAGATCGCCGTGGTGCCCCAGGACATCGCGCTGTTCCACCGCCCGATCCTGGAGAACATCCGCTACGGCCGCCCCGACGCCAGTGACGAGGAGGTGTTCGAGGCCGCCCGCCATGCCTTCTGCGACGGCTTCATCCGGCAGTTGCCGGAAGGCTACGGCACGCTGGTCGGCGAGCGCGGCGTGCGGCTGTCGGGCGGGCAGCGGCAGCGGCTGGGCATCGCCCGCGCCTTCCTGAAGAACGCGCCGATCCTGATCCTCGACGAGGCGACCTCCGCCCTCGACACCCAGTCGGAGCAGGAGATCCAGGCGGCGCTGGCCAATCTGGCCCAGGGTCGGACGGTGGTCGCGGTGGCTCACCGGCTGTCGACCGTGTCGGCCTTCGACCGCGTCCTGGTCCTGGTCGACGGCCGCATCGCCGAGGACGGCCATCCCACCGAGTTGCGGCGGCGCGGAGGACTTTTCAACTCCCTGTGGCAGCTCCAGGCGCAGGGCTTCGCGGCGGAATAGTCGGAGCCGCCCGGCGACCCCCGCACCGTGGCGCGGGAGCCGCATCAGCCGGAACGGTTAGGGAAAACGGACCTTCGACGAGCTATCTTTCCGGGCCCGGTGTGTTAAGACACCAGACGCAACCTCGCCGCGGCCCGAAAGCTCGATGAAAGCCACGACCGACGATAGCAGCCTTGAGATTCAGACCCTTATTCCGTCCGAAATTCACGGAGCCGGCGCATGACGGACCTGCCGGTGATTGGCGGGCCGGGGATTGGCGGCCCGGCAATCGGGGGCGACCTGGATTTCCTGTCCGGCGGGGGCGAGATGGGAGAGCGGATGCGCTCCCACGACTGGGCGTCAACGGCGCTCGGCCCGCCGGAGGGTTGGCCGCAGAGCCTGCGCACCATCGTCAGCGTCGTCCTGTCCTCCCGGCAGGCGATGTTCGTGGCCTGGGGGCCGGAACTGTCCTTCCTCTACAACGACGGCTACGTGCCGATCTTCGGGGCCAAGCATCCGGAGGCGCTCGGCCGTCCCTTCGCCGAGGTGTGGTGGGACATCTGGCCCCAGATCAAGCCGCTGGTCGACCGCACGCTGTCCGGCGAGGCGTCCTGGTACGAGGATCTGTTGATCCCGATGGAGCGCCGGGGTTTCCGCGAGGACGCCTGGTTCACCTTCTCATACACCCCGGTGCGGGGCGAGGACGGGCGCATCCCCGGCATGTTCTGCGCCGCCATCGAGACGACCTCGCAGGTGCTCGCCGCCCGGCGCACCGACTTCCATCTGAAGCTGGAGGCCCGGCTGCGTCAGCTCTCCAATCCGTTCGCCGTGGCCGCGGCGGCGGAAGAGGCTCTGGGCCGTCACCTGGGAGTCAGCCGCGTCGGTTACGGCGTGGTCGACGAAACCGCCCGCTTCTTCACGACAGAGCGGAACTGGACCGACGGCAGCGTCGACCATCAGGCCGGCACCCATGATCTGCTGAGCTTCGGGCCGGAGCTTCTGGACACGCTGCGCAGCGGCGGGACACTGACCATCCACGACGCCGCAGCGGACCCGCGCTTCGCCGCGCCGGACCGGCAGGCCGCCTTCGCCGGGATGAACATCGCCTCCGCCATCACCACCAGCCTGGTGAAGAACGGGCGGATGGTCGCCGCCCTCTACGTCCACGACCGGAAGCCCCGGCACTGGCACCCGGACGAGGTCCGTCTGGTGGAGGAGGTGGCGGAACGCACATGGTCGGCGCTGGAGCGCGCCCAGGCGGAGGAATCGCTGCACCGCGCCAACGCCAGGCTGGCCGCGGAGGGGGAGCAGATGCGCAACCTCTTCCGGCAGTCGCCCAACTTCATGTGCGTGCTGCGCGGCCCGGACCATGTGTTCGAACTGGCCAACGACTCCTACCGGCAACTGGTCGGCGACCGCCCCCTGATCGGCAAGCCGGTGCACGAGGCCATGCCGGAGGTCGCCGGCCAGGGCTTCTTCGAGCTGCTGGGCCGCGTGTACGACAGCGGGAAGCCCTTCGTCGGGCACGCCCTGCCGGTGCGGGTCGTCCGCCAACCCGGCGCGCCGGTGGAGGAGCGCTTCATCACCTTCATCTACCAGCCCATCAAGGACGCCGACGGGCGGGTGACCGGGATCTTCTGCGAGGGCAGCGACGTCACCGAGGCCAAGCATGCCGAGGACGCGCTGCGCGACCTGAACGCCACGCTGGAGCAGCGCGTCGCCGACCGCACCGCCGACCGCGACCGCATGTGGCGCCTGTCCACCGACGTGATGTTGGTGGCCCGCTTCGACGGCACCATCAACGCCGTCAATCCGGCCTGGACCAGTCTGCTGGGCTGGACGGAGGAAGAGTTGGCGGCGCGCAACTTCTTGGACTTCGTGCATCCCGACGATCTGGGGCGCACGCGGGCCGAGGCGGCGCGGCTGGGCACCGGGCAGACCACGCACCGCTTCGAGAACCGCTACCGCCACAAGGACGGTCATTACCTCTGGCTGTCCTGGGTCGCCGTGCCGGACGACCGCTTCATCCACGCCGTGGGCCGCGACATCACCGCCCAGAAGGAGGCCGACGCCGCCCTGCGGCAGACCGAGGAGCAGCTTCGCCAAGCCCAGAAGATGGAGGCGGTCGGCCAGTTGACCGGCGGCGTGGCGCACGACTTCAACAATCTGCTCCAGGCGCTGGAAGGCTGCCTGTTGATGATCGGGCGCCGCACCGGGGAGCCGCAGGTCCATGCCCTGCTCGACGCCGGGCAGCAGGCGGTGGGGCGCGGGGCCAAGCTGGTGCAGCAGCTCATGGCCTTCGCCCGGCGCGACAGCCTGCGCCCGGAATCCATCGGCGTGCGCGAGCGGGTGCTCGCCATGTCGGCCCTGCTGGAACGGGCGCTGCGCGCCGACATTGCGCTGGACCTCCGCCTCGGCGACGATCTCTGGCCCGTCGAGGTGGACCCGACACAGTTCGAACTGGCGGTCATCAACCTCGCCGTCAACGCGCGCGACGCCATGCCGTCCGGCGGGCGGCTGACGGTGGAGGCGGTCAACAGCGTGTTTGCACCCGGCGATCCGCGGGGAGTGGAAGGCGAGTTCCTGCACCTGTCGGTGTCGGACACCGGCTGCGGCATGCCCGCCGCGGTGACCGCCCGCGCCTTCGAGCCGTTCTTCACGACGAAGGACCTCGGCAAGGGGACGGGGTTGGGGCTGGCCCAGGTCTACGGCCTCGCCCGGCAGGCCGGCGGCACCGCCTGGATTGACAGCGCGCCGGACCATGGCACGACGGTGCATCTGCTGCTCCGCCGCTCCGGAGTGGCCCCGACGATGGAGCCCGCCCTTCCCGCCGCCATCGTGCGGCCGTCGGTTGGCGCGCGGCGCCACGGCCGCGTTCTCGTGGTGGAGGACGATCCCATCGTCGCCATGACCGTCAGCACGGCGCTGGAGGACGCCGGGTTCGCCGTGCTGTCCGCCGCGAACGCCGAGGAGGCGCTGCCCCACCTGGCGGACGACGGGGTCGACGTGCTGCTGAGCGACGTTGTGATGCCCGGTGCGATGAGCGGCATCGACCTGGCCCGCGAAGCCCGCGAGCGGCGACCCAGCTTGCCGGTCATCCTGGCGACCGGCTACAGCGAGGACATCGCCCGCGCCACCGGCATCCCGGTGCTGGCGAAGCCCTACCGGATCGACGAACTGGTCGGGCGGATCGACGCGATCCTGATGGGCCAAGTCGAGGACTAAAGAAATCGGGGAATAAAAAAGGCGGAGCCCCCAGGGGGACTCCGCCTTGGCCGGCCGCGATCCGGTTGCTCAGATGTGGTCGGAGGACAGGATGGCCTCGGCGTCGCCGCCGGTGCCGCGGCCCGGCAGGACCGCGTTCAGGACGACGCCCATCACCGCCGACAGCGCCATCGACGAGACGACGAAGCCGCCGTCGCCGAACTTCAGCGACGCCCCGCCGATGCCGATCACCAGGATGGTCGAGGAGATCAGCAGGTTGCGCTTGTCGCCCAGATCCACCTTGCCCTCGATCAGCGTGCGGATGCCCGAGGACGCGATGACGCCGAACAGCGCGATGGAAACGCCGCCCATCACCGCCGTGGGGATGCTCGACAGGAAGGCCGACAGCTTGCCCACGAAGCCCAGGATGATGGCGAGCGTCGCCGCCCCGCCGATCACCCACACGCTGAAGACGCGGGTTACCGCCAGCACGCCGATGTTCTCGCCGTAGGTCGTCGCCGGGGGACCGCCCAGCGCGCCCGCCACCATGGTCGCCACGCCGTCGCCGAACACCGAGCGGTGCAGGCCCGGATCGGCGATGAAGTTGCGGCCGACGACGCGGCTCAGCACGATCTGCCCGCCGATGTGCTCCGCGATGGTGACCAGCGCCACCGGCGCCACCAGCAGGATCATCGCCCAGGCCGACACGCCCTCCTTCATGCCGGAGAACAGCAGATGGAAGTCGGGCATGCGCAGGAAGGGTGCCGCGGCGACCGGTCCGAAGTCGACCATGCCGAAGACCACGCCCAGGACGTAGCCGGTCAGGATGCCCAGCAGGATCGGCACCACCGTGAAGAAGCCGCGCAGCACGATCGAATAGAGGAAGATGCTGCCCAGCGTCGCCAGCGCCAGCAGGAAGTGCGGCAGGCTGTATTCGCCGCCGCCCGCGGTGTTCTGCGCCATGCCCACGGCGACCGAGGCGAGGCCGAGGCCGATCACCACGATCACCGGCCCGACGACGATGGGCGGCAGGATGGCCAGCAGCCAGCGCACGCCGAAGGCACGGATCAGCAGGGCGACGGCCACATAGACCGCCCCCGCCGCGCAGGCTCCGACCAGCGCGCCGCCGGTCCCGCCGATCTGAGTGGCGGCGACGATCGGGCCGATGAAGGCAAAGGAGGAGCCCAGATAGGCGGGCAGCCGCCACTTGGTGAAGGCCAGGTAGATCAGGGTGCCCAGACCGCTGGTGACGAGCGCCACCGACGGGTCGAGACCGGTGAGGATCGGCACCAGCACGTTGGCGCCGAACATGGCGAACAGGTGCTGGAGGCTGAGCAGGAGGAAGGTGGCCGGGGGCGGACGGTCGTGGACGTCCAGCACCCGGTCGCGCGGGGCTGTCATGAACTGCGGTTCCCGTATCGGTGGTTGCACGGCAAGGGTTACTCCGCGACGGCCTGCCCGGTCAAACGCCACCATGCGGAATTTTTCGGCAGATACCTTCCACGGATGCCCAACGCCACCATCGGGGGCGTGAAATCATTCACCCGTTGCCTCGCCATCGCCCTTTTGTTAGTGTGGGTTTTAATCAAAATTTCCATTACCAGACATGAAACTGCGTTCCCGCTTGCAAGGCGGGGATGATGCTTCTGTTTTTTAGAATGGCTGACCGCATGGCCGACGAACTGTTTGCTCAACTCACCGACACCCTTTCGTCGGCGAAGACCGTGGAAGACCTGACCCGGCCCTTGCTGTCGCTTCTGGAACTGGTGACGGAACTGGAAGCCACCTACCTCACCCGGATCGAGCTGGAACACGGCATCCAGCGCATTCTCTTCTCCTGCAACACCAAGACCCTGACCATTCCCGAAGGGCTGGCCGTTCCGTGGGAGGGCACGCTGTGCAAGCGGGCACTCGACGAGGGCAAGCTCTATACCGACGACGTGCCCGGCTGCTGGGGCGATTCCGAGGCGGCGGCGGCGCTGGGCATCCGCACCTATGTCAGCACGCCGGTCCATCTCGACGACGGCAGCCTGTTCGGCACGCTCTGCGCCGCCAGCTCGGAGCAAAAGCCGCTAACCCCCAAAGGGGAGCAGGTGCTGCGCCTGTTCGCCTCGCTGATCGCCCTTCATGTGCAGCGCGAACAGCTTCTAAACCAGTTCCGGGACCTGAACGCGGCGCTGGAATCTTATTCCTACACCGACGCGCTGACCGGCCTGCCGAACCGGCGCGCCATCGTCGCGGAACTGCACCGGCTGTTCGCCATGGCCGAACGGGCTGGCCAGAGCGTGCTGATCGGCTTCATCGACCTGGACGGTTTCAAGGCCATCAACGACACCCACGGGCACGAGGCGGGCGACGCGTTCCTGACCAAGGTGGGACAGCGCATCGGCGCGGGGCTGCGGGCGGGCGACACGCTGGGCCGGCTGGGCGGCGACGAATTCATCATCGTCGGCATGGGCGCCACGCCCGGCGCCGAGGGGGAGGATGCCGCCGACGCGTTGCGCGAGCGGGTGGAGCCACTGATCCGCGGCGTCTACCGCCTGGACAGCTGCGCCTTCGACTATCCAGGTGCAAGCGTCGGGGTGGTCAGCGCCGACCCCGGCACCACGACGCCCGACGACGCGCTGCGCGCCGCCGACGCCGCCATGTATGTTCAGAAGAAGATCCGGCGGGCCGCCCGGGCCTGAAGTCCGGGCCAGACACCGCCCGCGGTGATTGTCGGCGCCTTACGGGCCGCCGGCCGCGCTCCACGGATCGGGAGCGGTCACTTCGTAGGGCTGGGCGACGCCGCCCATCGACATCGCGTGGACGGAATTGCTGCTGAAGCCGCAGGCCTGCTCCGGATTCACGCTGTTGTTGGGGCGGAAGGCGTAGGGCCGCGGGGCGTCGGGCGACACGGAGGTCGCCTTGGTGCGCACGACCAGCCCGTGGCCCGACGGAACGCTCTGCTCCACCCACACCCACAGGACATCCGGATTGTCGCGGAAGCGGGCCAGCAGGGTGGATAGCGCCTCCGTGCAGGCGGCGTGGTCGAGCTGGTGGGCGCCGCGGTCGATGATCGCCGAGGCCGGTCCGGACGACGAGGCGTCCGCAGGGTTCCAGGTGAACGCCATGAGGCCGGACAGCGCGATGCCAGCGATGGAGGTTCCCCAGAGAACTCCGGAATCGAAACCGGAATCACCGTGACGGCTGGAATGATCGCGCATCGTGGTCCCTCATACAAAACAGTCAACCGCTGCAACCGGCGTCCGCTTGTCCCCATCTGTTTGACAGGAAGGCAGGCCCGTGACCTTGATCCAGAACAAGCACCTTACGGTCTCATCCTGTTCGTTGTTTATTGTGCACCGCAACATCCGCCCGTCAACACCCACCGGAAGCATGGCAGGGCTGATTCCGCGCGCTTTCACGCCAGCGTGGCGATGACCGCGGCAATTTGCCGCTCCTCCGTGCCGGAGCACCGTAACGACCGGTGGATGCGCCTCCGGCCGGCAGGCTTCCAGACAACGGGCCCGGCGGCGCCATGGTTCCCTACCGCCATCCAATTCGCCAATAAAGTCAGTTGGTTATAATTACGCACATTCAGAATTACAAACGAAGCCCACCCCTCAATCCCACGTTTGACGGGTCGATTGCGGACAGGCGGACGCCATTCCCTTTCGCCCGCGCCGCCGCCGCGCGCTATGGTGCGCGCGGCGACCAGTGGACCGGCAAGAGTCCGGGGCGCCCGCAAGAAGAACACGAGAACCGGAAGGGACGAGCATGAGTGACGAGACCCCCAGCCGCCGCGCCGCCGCGGCCTTCGCCCAGACCGCGGAAACCGGAACGCCGGTGGCCTTCGCGGATCTGGTGGCGCTGCTGGAGCGCATCTTCCTGCGCCACGGCACGTCGGAGCGGGTGGCGGCGATCCTGGCGGAGAACTGCGCGTCCTGCGAGCGCGACGGCTCGACCAGCCACGGCGTGTTCCGCATCCCCGGCTATGTCGGCTCGCTGAAGAGCGGCTGGGTGGACGGTCGGGCCGAACCGACGGTGGAGGAGGCCGGTCCCGCCTTCCTGCGCGTCGACGCCGCCAACGGCTTCACCCAGCCCGCCTTCCTGGCCGCCCGCGACCGCTTTCTGGAGATGGTGCGCGACAACGGCGTTGCTGTGATGGCGATCCGCAACTCCCACCATTTCAGCGCCCTGTGGCCGGACGTCGAGCCCTTCGCGCGGGAGGGGCTGGTGGCGCTCTCCTTCGTCAACAGCTTCGCCTGCGTCGTGCCGCCGGGCGGCAAGGCCGCCGTCTACGGCACCAACCCGATGGCCTTCGCCACCCCGGTCGCCGGCGGCGACCCGATGGTGTTCGACCAGGCGGCCAGCTCCATGGCCAACGGCGACGTGCGCATCGCGGCGCGCGAGGGGCACGCCATCCCCGCCGGTTCCGGCGTGGACCGCGACGGCAAGCCGACCACCGACCCCAGGGCCGTTCTCGACGGCGGCGCCCTGCTGCCCTTCGGCGGCCACAAGGGCGGCTCCATCGCCTTCATGATCGAGGTGCTGGCGGCGGCGCTGACCGGCGGCAAATACTCGCGCGAGGTCGACTGGTCGGCCCATCCCGGCGCCGAGACGCCCTGCACCGGCCAGCTCTTCATCGTCATCGACCCGGAGCGCGGCGGGACCGGGGCCTTCGCCGACCGCGTCGCCGGCCTCATCGGGAACGTCAGGGAAGCGGGGCAGGACCGCATGCCGGGCGAGCGCCGCTACGCCCGCCGCACCCGCACCCTGCGCGACGGCATCCCGCTGGCCCCCGCCCGGCTGGCCGAGCTGCGCGCCCTGGCCGGCGACGCCTGATACCGAAGGCGTTTGATGGCCTCCATCAAACGCCTTCGGTTCAAACCCGACAGCACATGGCGCAGCCATGTGCGAAAGGGTCATACGGCCGGCCGATCATGGAACTGTACATGTGCCGGCCGTATGACGCCCCTTCCCTCCTTCCAACCCGGTCGGTTCCCGCCATGACGACGCCCACCATCGCCACCCTCTCCCGCCAGCTCGACGACGGCGCCACCACCAGCCGCCAGCTCGTCGATTCCGCCCTCGCCGCCATCGCGGCCGGCGGCGAGGAGGCGCGCAAGACCTACACCGCCCTGCACGCCGAGCCGGCCCGCGCGGCGGCGGACGCCCAGGATCTGCTGCGCCGGGCCGGGCAGCACCCCTCCCCGCTGGCCGGCCTGCCGATCTCGGTCAAGGACCTGTTCGACGAGGCCGGGCACGTCACGCGGGCCGGGTCGCGGGCGCTGGAGGACGCCGTCCCGGCCAGCCGCGACGCCGACGCCGTGGCCCGGCTGCGTGCCGCCGGTGCGGTGGTGGTGGGCCGCACCAACATGACGGAGTTCGCCTTCTCCGGCGTCGGCATCAACCCGCATTACGGCACCCCCGGCAACCCCGCCGATCCCGCGCGCATTCCCGGCGGCTCGTCGTCGGGCGCCGGGGTGTCGGTGGCGGCCGGCCATGTCCCGCTGGCGCTGGGCACCGACACCGGCGGCTCGATCCGCATCCCGGCGGCGCTGTGCGGCATCGTCGGCTTCAAGCCGACCCAGCGCCGGGTGTCGCTGCGCGGCGCCCTGCCGCTGTCCTGGTCGCTCGATTCCATCGGGCCGCTCGCCCGGACGGTGGAATGCTGTGCCATCGCCGACGCCGTCCTGGCCGGCGAGGCGGAGTGGGTGCCGCCGCCGGTCGGGCTGGCCGGGCTGCGCTTCGCCGTGCCGCAGACGGTGGTCCTCGACGGCATGGAGGACGCGGTGGCCACCGCCTTCGACGCCGCCTGCCGCCGCCTGTCCGAGGCCGGGGCGCGCATTATCGAGATTCCCATGGCGGAGCTGGCGGAGATCGGCCCGGCCAACGCCAAGGGCGGCCTGCCCGCGGCGGAGGCCGCCCATTGGCACCGCGACCTGCTGGCGGAGAAGGGCGACCTCTACGACCCGCGCGTCCGCGTCCGGATCGAGCGCGGCCAGACCATGAGCGCCGTCGATTACATCGAGGTGACGCAGCGCCGCGCCGACCTGATCGCCCGCACCGACCGGACCACGGCGGACTACGACGCGCTGCTGATGCCGACCGTGCCGCTGCTCGCCCCGCGCATCGACGCCTTCGCCGAGGACGCGGAGTTTGCGCGGCTGAACCTGCTGCTGCTGCGCAACTGCGCCCTGTTCAACTTCCTGGACCGCTGCGCCATCAGCCTGCCGATGCAGCGCGCCGGCGAGTTGCCCAGCGGCCTGATGCTGGTGGGTGCTGCGGGGGCCGACCGCCGCCTGCTGTCCATCGCCGCCGCGGTGGAGCCGGTGGTGGGCGCCTGACCCGAGGGGGCGACCCGCCCCCTCACAATCCCAGGGCGCAGCCGTCCTTGCGGTGGTCCGAGCCGGCGATCAGCAGGCCGGCGGCGTGGTCGATCCAGATCGCCTGCCCGCCGCCCATCGGCTCGTCCCGGCGGACCACCGCGTGGCCGCGGCGCGCCAGTTCGGCCGCGGTGTCCTCCGCCACGGTGGGCTCGATCTCCAGGACGCCGTTGAAGGCGAAGCTGCGCGGCTGGTCGATGGCGGTCTGGACGTCCAGCCCGCGGTCGAGCACCGCCGACACGAAGGCGCCGTGCCCGGCCGCCTGGTAATGGCCGCCCATCACGCCGAAGGGGCAGACCGCGCGCCCGTCCTTGCGGATCAGGCCGGGGATGATGGTGTGCAGCGGGCGGCGGCGCGGCGCCAGGGCGTTGGGGTGCCCCTCGGTCAGGCGGAAGGAGGTGCCGCGGCTGTGCAGGAGCACGCCGGTCGCCGGGTCGAGCTGCACGCTGCCGAAGCTGTGGAAGATCGAGTTGATGAAGGAAATGGCGTTGCCGTCGCGGTCGACCACGCTGAGGCAGACCGTGTCCTTGTGCTCCGCCTCCGTCCACAGCGCGGGGGCCTGGGCGCGGGCCGGGTCGATGCGGCGGCGCAGCGCTGCCGTCGCCTCCGCCGACAGCAGAGCCGCGGCGGCGTCCGGTCCGCCGCCCCCAACAAGAACGTCACGGTGGTGGTAGGCGAGCTTGGTCGCCTCGGCGTGCAGATGGTGGCGGTCGGCGTCGCCGACCGACGGCGACAGGTCGAAACCGCCCAGCGCGTTGAGGATCATCAGCGCGGCGAGGCCCTGGCCGTTGGGCGGGCATTCCAGGATTTCGTAGCCGCGGTACTCGGTGGCGATCGGCGTCACATACTCCGCCCCGCCCTGCGCCGCCGCGAAGTCGTCCAGCGTGTGCAGCCCGCCGCGGGCGCGCAGGAAACCGACCAGCGACTCCGCCGTGGCCCCCGTGTAGAAGGCCGCCGCCCCGTGCGCCGCGATGTCCCGCAGCCGCTGGCCGAGCAACGGCTGGGCGTGACGCTCCCCGGCGCGCGGCGCGCGGCCGCCGGGCAGGAAGACGGCGCGGCAGCCCTCGTCCGCCGCCAGCAGGGGCGCCGCCGCCGCCCAGTCCTGGGCCACCCGCGGGGAGACGCCGTAGCCCTCCTCGGCGTAGCGGATGGCGCGCAGGAAGACCCGGTCGAGCGGCAGCCGCCCGTGGTCGGCGTGCAGCCGCGTCCAGGCGGCGACGGCGCCCGGCACGGTGACGGCGTGGGCGCCGTGGCGCGGGATCTCGCCGGTGACGCCCAGCCCGGCCAGACGCTCCACGCTCGCGGCGGCGGGAGCGCGCCCGCTGCCGTTCAGGGCGACCACCTGGCCCCCGTTCGCCGGGGCGTAGAGGGCGAAGGCATCGCCGCCGATGCCGGTCATGTGCGGCTCGACCACGCATTGCACCGCGACGGCGGCGATGGCCGCATCCACGGCGTTGCCGCCCGCCGCCAGGATCTCCAACGCCGCCGCGCTGGCCAGCGGGTGCGAGGTGGCCACCGCGGCCTCCGTCGCCACCAGCGCCGACCGTCCGGGCCGGCAGAAGTCACGAATCACGACGGGGCGCCCTCCGGAACGGGAAACGGGTCAGTGCGGGTCGCGGCGCAGGGGGATGACGCGGCGGTTCCGGACCTCCGGCTCCTTCGCGGCGTGGATCTGCACCTTCTTGAGCTGGATGACGTACCGCTCGGCGCCGTTGACCATCACGGCGATGACGGTCGGCCCGTTCGCCCAGTCGCTGGGCACGAGATGAAGTTCCTTGATGCGGGCGGTTCCGGCGGTCAGCTCCGCAAGGTCGAGAACCTCGTCCCCGGCGCGGAACCCCAGATATTCATCGACGATCATGGCGTCCGGCGGCAGTGTCTTGGCGGCAGTGACCCCAAGCCTATCAGCACGGCGGGCGGCGGGCCACCGTGCAGGCCGCCGCCCGGCGCTTTTTCATAGGAAGCCTTACGAACGGCGCGTCATACGGCGACGCGCGTCAGGTGGCGATGCGCGTCATATGATTGTCCCAACGGAAGTCGGCCAGCCGCAGCCCGTCGCCCGGCAGGTCCGGCGTCGCGCCGACCGTCCGGAGATTGCCGAGCCCGCTGCTCGCCAGGAAGCCGTCGCCGTCCGGGGCGATGCCGCAGCCGTCGGGCAGCGCCGCCGACCCCAGCCACGCGCCGGTGGCGTCGTCCCACAGCCCGATGATGCCGCCCTTGGGCGAGCTGGCCGCGACCTTGCCCTTGTCGGCGGCGACGCTGCCGATGTAGCCCTCGAAGCGGGACAGCTCGTCGTCCGGAGTCTCGAACAGGCGCACCGCGCCGCCCCCCGGACGGTGCGTGCCGGTCAGCGGCTGGAGCATGCCGACGGGCCGCTCGTCCTGCGCGCCGAAGGCGATCCCGCCGTCGGCCAGGGCGGCGATGTGGCGGATGCCGAGATTCGCGTGCTCCTCCGGCAGGCGCACCTGATCGAGCAGCTTCCCGCTCGCCACCTCGACGTAGGTGATGGAGGAGTCCATCTCGTCCAGGTTCAGCTTGGCCCGGCCGGTGTCCGGGTGGGTGATGACGCCGCCGTTGCCGACCGCCAGGACCGTGCCGTCCGCGATCATCAGAAGCTCGTGCGGCCCCAGCCCGTGGGTCGGCATCGCGCCGACGCGGCGGTAGCCGTCCATCGCGTCGTAGACGCCGATCGACCCGGTCTCGCGCGGCACGTCGTCCTCCGCCACATAGAGCAGTCGCCCGTCCGTGGAGAAGGCGCCGTGGCCGGTGAAGCGGCGGTCCTCCGGCGCGCGGATCACCGGCCCCGGACGGCCATCAACCAGCGACAGCGGCATGAACCAGCGTCCCGGACGGCGGGCGAAGGCGACGGCCTCAGCCCGCGCCGGGTGCGTGACCACCCCGTGGGCGCGGCCCGGCGTCGGGGTGGTGAAGCGCACGCCGCCTGCGCCATCCAGCGCCGCCACACCATACTCCGGCGCGGCCGCCGCGGTGGCGTAGGCGTTGAGGAACAGCGTGCCCCCCGCGGTCTCCGCCCGCGCCGGCCCCAGGAGAGCGCCAAGCAGACCGCCTCCAAGCAGGCCGCCACCAATCAGGAGCAGAGTGCCCCGGCGGGTCGCATCCATCGCTCAGTCTCCATCCAGTTCGTTGAAGCCGATGCTGATGTCCAGCAGCGGCGCGACGGTGCCGGTCAGCAGGTTGCGCAGGTCCTTGGCCCGTTGCAGGGTCGCCTCCACGGTCTTGCGCTTGGCCGGATCGGCGACGGCGACGTTGATCGGCGCGGGGATCGCCTCGGCGGCGCGGATCGCGGCGGTGAAACCCTCCTCCAGCGCGCGGCGGGCCTGGGCGCCGGGGTCGCCGGCGGGCAGCAGCGCGGTCAGGCCGGGGCCGCCGCCCTCGCCCAGCAGCAGGGCGCGCAGCGCCTCCAGGTTGATGCGGACGTTGCGGGCCGACTGGCCGCTGCGCAGCGCCTCGGCCACCGCCGGCTTGGCCTCCCCGGCGTTGGGGCCGAGCGGCGCCAGAAGCTTCTGGTCGGCGACCACCTGCAGGGCGGTGAGCGACCCGGTGAAGAGGGCGTTGACCGCGGAGCCCGCGTCGGGGCCGAGCGCGGTCGCCTCCCCAGCGGTCAGCGGCGCCTCCAGCGCCTTCCAGCCGTCGCGGACCTCGCGGGCGATGGCGAGAACGTTCTGCGCCACCGCAGCGGCCAGCGCGCCGCGGAAGCGCCCGGCCTCATCCCCCTGGAACGACGCGGCGGTGACGCCCTCGTCGAACAGCAGCCGCTCCAGAGCGGTCAGCCCCTGCACCGCGGCGCTCTGGCGGGCCAGCCCGCCCGGCTCCAGCAGCTTGGGATCGCGGGCCTTCAGCATGGCGAGGATCTGGCGCTGCACCACCCCGGCCCGTTCCGGCCAGAAGGCGATGCGGTCGGCGCGCAGTTCCATCGACAGCGGCCCGGCGCGCAGGTGCTGGACGCCGGCCCAGGCGTCGTAGACGGCGCGGTGGGCGGCGCGACAGCTCTCCAACCCGTCCGCCGTCGGCGCCGCGGCGAACTGGTCCAGCCGCTCCGCGTAGATGCCGGCGGCGGAAGCCAGCGCGTCGAAGCGCGGCAGGGCGTGGGTTCGGACCAGCCCGCCCAGCACGGCGGCGTCCCCCGCCGGCTCCCGCGCCGCCAAGGCGAGCTTGCCCGGCAGGAGGATCGACAGGGCGGCGGCCGACATCAGGCCGATCATGCGGCGGCGTTGCATCTCATCACCTATGCCATTCAAACCGTGTGGACTTTAGAGCCCCAGAACGAAACGCACCAACTTTTCGCGGTCGCCGCGCGGCAGCGCCATGAAGGCGCCGCGCGCCTTGTCCGCCTCGCCGCCGTGCCACAGGATGGCCTCGGTCACGCTGCGCGCCCGCCCGTCGTGGAGCAGGGCCAGCGTGCCGTCAGCGTCGGCCAGCCGCTTCATCCCCCACAGCGGCGTCGTGCGCCAGTCGCGGCCCCGCGCCGCGCCCATCGCCACGCCGTCGGCCAGATCCTCGCCCAGGTCGTGGAGAAGCAGGTCGCTGTAGGGGAAGATCGTCCGGCGCGACAGCGTGGGATGCGCGGCGTCCTCCGCCGTGGTGAAGGAGGGGCGGTGGCAGGACGCGCAGCCGGTGGCGGCGAACAGCGCGCCGCCCGCCGTGTCGCGCGGCGCCTCCAGCCCGCCGTCCGGCGGCAGGGTGCGCAGATAGCCGTCGATCAGCCCGATCACCGTGGAGGGGATCTCCAGCCCCTCATACTGCGGGGAGTCGCCGTGCGGGGCGTTCCGGCATTCGGTCTGCGCCGGGGTGCAGTCGCCCCAGGGCTCGGGATAGGCCGGGGTGGACATGCCGATGTCGAGGCTGAAGGCCTCCGAATTCTGGCGGTGCAGCGTCGGGTGGACGGCCTTCCAGCCGAAGCGGCCGAGCTGCCGCGTGCCCTCCGGCGCCACCCAGTTGGGGCGACCGGCGATGCCGTCGCCGTCGCGGTCCTCCGGATCGGCGCCGGCCAGGATGTCGGCTTCGGGGATGCGCTCCAGCAGGCCCATGCCGCGCACGGACGGGGCGATGCGGGCGGAGATCGCCGTCGCCTCGGCCAACGGCCCGTAATTGAGGTCGGTGACGGTTACCACCGGCCGGCGCAGCGTCGTCGTGTCGCCGTCGGGGAAGCGCACCGTCTCCTCGCGGTAGCTCAGGGACGGCTTGCCCTCGATGGCGAAGCCGAGCACCGCGTTGGTCTGGATCTGCCGCCCATAGACGGGGTCCCCGCTGAGCTTCAACGCGTAGCCGACGCCATGGTCGTCGGGCGTGTCGGGATCGGGCGGGCGCCCCTGGCGGGCCGCCGGATGGCAGGCGGCGCAGGAGCGGGCATCGTAGAGCGGCCCCAACCCGTCGTTGGCGTGCGTCACCGTGGGGGCGCTGACCCACATCCGCCGGAACAGCTTTTCGCCGATCCGGGCGTCGAGGTCACCCGCCATTGCCGGCAGGGCCGGCAGCAGAGCGAGCAGGAAGGCGAAGCGGGCTTTCATCGGTCGGGCGGGCATCGGTCGGGCGGAAGGCCCCATCTCATGAAGACGAAAAGGCAGGGCTGCGGCCCCTCCCCCGCGCGGGCGGTCGGCGGGGAGCGGACAACGCCGCCCCACGCGGGAAGGAAGGGCCGCAGCCCATGGTCCGTCGGCTTGCTTGCCGACGTCTTACTTGCCGATGTCTTACTTTCCGACAGCGGACGGGTTGTCGAGGCTGTCCGAACCGGCCAGATCGACCGAGACGCCCAGGGCGGCGACGACGCTTTCCAGGGCCTTCTTCTGGTCGACCAGACGGTCCACCGCGGTCGAAATGATCGCGTTGCCTTCGGCGTTGTCGGTGCCGATCATCTGGTCGTAAGCCATCTTGCCGCTGTCCGCGGTGTCCTTCATGACCTTCATGGCGGCGGTGGTGGCGGTCATCGCCTCCTTCACCTTGGCGTCGGCCTCCGGCGCCGTGGCGGCGACATACTGCGACAGCGACGGACCGGTCACGACCTTGCCGTCCACGCGGGTGTAACGCCCGTTGTAGACGTTCACCATGCCGACCTGGTCGTAATAGTGCGAATTGTGGGTGTTGTCGGAGAAGCAGTCATGCTCCTCCTCCGGATCATGCAGCATAAGGCCGAGCTTCATGCGCTCGCCGGCCAGCTCGCCATAGCTGAGGCTGCCGAGGCCGGTCAGGATGCGGGCGACGCCCTCCGACTCCTTGGCCTTGGCGATGGAGGCGCGGGCCTTGCCCTTGGCGCCCCAGGCCTTGGCCATCTCCTCCAGGTCCTCGACCAGCATCTGGGTAGCGACGGTCAGGAACTGGGCGCGGCGGTCGCAGTTGCCGTTGGTGCAGTCTTTGCCCTTGGCGTAGTCGGTCGCCTTGCGGGCGCCGGCGCCCGGACCCGTGCCGTTCAGGTCCTGGCCCCACAGCAGGAACTCGACGGCGTGGTAGCCGGTCGCCACGTTGGCCTCGACCTTGCCGGCCTCGTGCAACGTGTCGGCCAGCAGCTCCTTGGTGATCTTGCGGGCGTCGATGGTCTTGTCGCCGGCCTTGATCTTCGGGTTGGCGATCACGTTGGCCTTGGCGAAGGGGTTGCTGTCGCCACCGGCGTAGCTGTCGTCCACATAGTCGATCAGGCCCTCGTCGAGCGGCCAGGCGTTGACCTTGCCTTCCCATTCGTCGACGATCGGGTTGCCGAAGCGGAAGGCCTCGGTCTGCATGTAGGGGACGCGGGCGTTCAGCCACGCCGTGCGGGCGGCGGCCAGCGTTGTCTCCGACGGGTTGGCCACCAGCGCGTCGATGGCCTTCTTCAGCGCCTTGGCGGTGCTGGCGGAGTCCTCGTAGCCGGCCTGGGCGATGTCGGCGTAGGTCTTCACCACGTCCTTGTAGGCGGGCTTGGCCGTCTGGGCGTCGGCGGCGAGCGGCGCCAGCGCGATGAGAGCCGCGGCGGCAAGGCCGGAGGCGTGCTTGAACATGAAGGTCTCCTCAAGCGTCGGTGATCGTTGGCGTCACAGCCATGAAAGTGCGAAGCATTCTCAACATGCGCCGCTAATCACTCTCATTGTCAAGATGCAATTGCCAAGCAGGCTGCGCATTGCTGATTTTGCGGCGGAACGCAGGGCCACGGCGGCGGCCCCACCCGGCCGCGCTCACTTCACCAGCGGTTCGTAGCGGGCGTCGGTCAGCGTCTTCATGAAGGCGACCAGCGCCTTGATTCGGCGGTCGTCGAGCGCCGGGCCTTCCTCAAGCTCCTTGATGGAGACGGTGGCGGCGACCTCCGGATTGCCCCAGGGCTTGCCGGTCTCCGGGTTGATCTGGTCGGCCGGCTTGCGGCTGTTGTATTTGTTGTAGAAGCGGACGACGGTCTCCAGGTCCTTGAAGACGCCGTTGTGCATATAGGGACCGGTCACCGCGACGTTGCGCAGGGTCGGTGTCTTGAACTTCCCCTCATAGGCCTTCTGGCCCTTCAGCGCCGGATTTTCGGCCAGCCCGCGGTCGATGTGCGTCGCCGCCACCCCGTTGGCCGCCCGCAGCTCCGCGTTCACCGGCACGCCGATGTTGTGGTACTCGTAGTTGGTGAAGACCTCGTTCGTCGCCGCCGGCATGGCGTTCAGCTTGTGGCAGACGTTGCAGTTGGTGAACTGCTGCGAGAAGAACAGGGTCATCCCAAGTTCCTCCTCGCCGGTCATCTTGTAGTCGCCGCGCAGATAGCGGTCGTACTTGGAATCGAAGGGCGAGAAGACGTCGGTCCTCTCGAAGGCGGCGATGCTGTCGGTCATCGCGTCGTAGGCGCGGTCGGCGTCGTCCAGCACCCCCGCGCCGTAGAGGGCGACGAAGCTGCGCGCGTAGTCCGGGTTCTCCTTCAGCCGCCCCTGCACCTCCGCCTTGGAGGCCATGGCCATCTCGGCGGGGTTGAGCGGCGGACCGCCGGCCTGTTCCTGGAGGGTGGCGGCCCGGCCGTCGTGGAACTGCCCGCCGAAGGGAACCCCGTTGGCCTTGAAGCCGAAGCGCGGGGAAAGGTGAGCGTAGGCGGCGGTCGGCGCGTTGCGGTCGCCCAGCGACTTGCCGTCGGCCCCCAGCGACGCCGCACCGCGCGGGTCGGCGAAGCCGAATTCCGGGTTGTGGCAGGTCGCGCAGGATTGGCTGCGGGTGGAGGACAGGTTGTTGTCGAAGAACAGCGCCTTGCCCAGCTCGGCCTTGGCTTTCTGCAATTCAGCCGGATCGGCGGCCATGCCGGACCCACCGGCGATCAACAGGCCAGCGATCAACAGAGAGGGCAGCGCTGCGGCCGGCGCGGCGTATTTGCCGAACAATGACATCCTGACACTCGCTCCTTGACGGCGGTGGCCCACGGCGGCAATCCATGGCGGGGCCTGCCGGTCAGTATCCATGCCCTTCGGCCTGGATGATAGTTATTCTCATTATCACGAACGTGCGACCTATTGCCACTGGTCGTAGGACCGGCGGGATTAACCCCTCGCCCCGTTCGTCCGGCCCTGTTCCCGGATGGACGATCCGGTCCGGGCGCTTCGCCCTGACGGAAAAGGGTACCCCGACCCGGCTACCGACTCTGCTTCGCCAACCGGTGGGCTTGCCGCCATTCCGGGGCGAGGCGGCACCACCGTCGGGACTCCAAATGCTCCGAACGCCACGAAGGGAGCGGCGGCCCCCACACCGGCGCAATCCCGGCACAATCCGATAATCACTTCAAATTCTAACCATTTCCTTCCAAAGCAATCCGTCCGTCATTCGCCTCCCCACGTGGCGTTCTTCTCCCCGTTTCTTTGACGCGACGCCTTTGCGCATGGCGATGCCCACGCTTTGCCTGAAATCCGTGCGGAAAGTTGCGTTTCGGATGGCTAGGACAACGGCGCAGGCCCGCCGGACTACCCCTATCGATAGGTTTAATAAAATGCCAGCCTTCGCCATCCTTCAAATCACAGACGCCGTGCATTCCCTGAAAATCAGTAATCAGACCCCTCCGCTTCACCGCATTGAAGCGAAACCCCTTCGCATCTCAATTATCAACGGAGACAATCAATGACCCTCTTCGCCAACATCCGCGCCATCATTTCCCCGGTCCAGGCCGCGACCAAGGACCGCAAGGGCATCACGGCCCTCGAATACGGTCTGGCGGCGGCGCTCGTCGCGCTCGTCATCATCGGCGGCGCCCGCACCTTCGGCACCAACGTCAGCACCCTGTTCACCGGCATCGGCACCACGGTCAGCGGCACCTCGACGACCATCCCGTAAGCGCCGCCGCCCCACCCCCCTCCCACGCAAAGTCCCGCCATGGATACGATCGCGCTCTTCGATCCCCTCTCCCTGGCGCTGCCCATGGCGGGACTTGCGCTGGGTTGGGCGGCGGCGGACGACCTGTGCCGGCGCATCATCCCCGACACGGTATCCATCTTCCTCGCCACCCTCGGCCTCGCGCTTCCGCTCTGGCAGGGCGCGCCCTTTCCCTGGGGCAGCCTTGCCGCCGCCGCCACGCTCCTCCTCGTTCTGTGCGCCCTGCACGGTCGGGGCTGGCTGGGCGGAGGGGACGTGAAACTGGCCTCGGCCATCCTGCTGCTGGTCGGGGTGGAACGGGCCGCATCCTTCGCGACCGCGACCGCGCTGGCCGGCGGAGTGCTCTCCCTCCTTTATCTCGCCGGGTGGCTGGCTCTGCGCAACGCACGACCGACGCGCCGGCTGCTGCGCCGCTTCGGCGGGCTCACCGGCCCGGCCCGCCTGCTGGCCCATGTCCTGGCGGCCGAGGCGCACCGCATCGCCACCCGCCATTCCGTGCCCTACGGCGTCGCCCTGGCCGCCGGCGGGCTGCTCACCCTCTCCAACCCCACCGGAGGCGCGGCATGGTTCTGAGAGTGCTTTTCCTGTCCCTGCTGCT
This sequence comes from Azospirillum brasilense, assembly GCF_001315015.1. NCBI lineage: Bacteria > Pseudomonadati > Pseudomonadota > Alphaproteobacteria > Rhodospirillales > Azospirillaceae > Azospirillum > Azospirillum brasilense. The sequence goes on from NZ_CP012917.1 coordinate 43,690, forward strand.
CGTCGGGCTCTCGCTGGTGGGCTACGTGTCCTTCTCGATGCTGCCGGCCCCGACCGCCGCCGTCGCGGTCCCGGCGCCCCAGGCGCCCATGGACTCCGTTCTGGTCGCCGCCCGCCCGATCTCCACCGGCATGCTTCTGCGCGCCGAGGATCTGCGCTGGGAGCCCTGGCCGCCGGGCCGTCTGGTGGACGGCTACATGGTGCGGGGCCGGGTGGCGGAAAGCGCCTACAGCGGCGCCGTCACCCGCCGGTCCTTCGCGGCGGGCGAGCCGATCATGGCCGGGCACATCGTGGCGCCGGGGGAGCGCGGCTTCCTCGCCGCCGTCCTGTCGCCCGGCAGCCGCGCCGTCTCGGTCGCGGTGGACGCGGTCAGCGCGACCGGCGGGCTGATCTGGCCCGGCGACCGCGTGGACCTGATCCTGACCCAGAATTTCGAATCCCAGGCGGGGCGCGACCTGCGCAGCCGGGCGGTCGGCGAGACCGTGCTCCAGAACCTGCGCGTCATCGCCATCGACCAGCAGCTCGGCGAGGCCGGCATGGCGAAGAACGGGCCGGACGGGCGCGTTCCCCGCACCGTGACTCTGGAGGTCACCGCGCGCCAGAGCGAGACGGTCACCGTCGCCGCCGCGATGGGAAAGCTGTCGCTGGCGCTGCGCAGCCTGCTCGCCGACGAGACCGCCCTCGCCGTCGGAGATGCGGAACCCGCCTCCCCGCCGACCTGGGCTGAGGACGTGTCGCCCGCCCTGCGCCAGCTTCCCGCACCCCACAGCGCGGAGGCGCCAGCCGCCCGCCGCCCGCCGCTGCTCATCATCCGCGGCTCCAAGACGGAAACGCTCGAACGCTGAACCGGCGCGCCGACCCAGGGGGGACGAATTCATGACGATGGCAACCATCAACACCACAAGCCGGGTCACGGCCTTCAAGTTCATGGGGGCGGTCCTTCTCGCCGGGCTGTTCGCGGCGCTGGCCGCGACGCCCGCCCAGGCGCAGCAGCGCCCCCGCGAGATCACGCTGGAGGTCGGCGGCGGACAGCCGGTCAACCTGCCGGCCCCGGCGGCCAGCGTCTTCACCTCCGCCCCGGAGATCGCCGATGTGCAGGCGTCCGGCCCGCAGGCCTTCTTCATCGTCGCCAAGACGCCAGGGCGGGCCAGCGTCTACGCCCTGTCGGCGGACAACAAGCCGCTCGCCTCCTTCAGCGTCGTCGTCACCATGCCCATCGGCGACCTGCGGTCCAAGCTGGTCGCCCAGGTGCCCAACGCCGCCATCGACGTGCAGAGCACCGGCAACGGAATCTCGCTGACCGGCACCGTCTCCTCCCCCGCCACGGCGCGGCAGATGGTCGAGCTGGCCGAGCGCTACGTCGGCCAGGGGCAGACCGTCACCAACCGCCTGACCATCGCCGCCCCCGCCCAGGTCAACCTGCGGGTCCGCGTCGCCGAGGTGTCGAGGCAGGTGACCAAGGAACTGGGCGTCAATTTCGAGAGCATGTTCAACATCGGCTCCTTCGCCTTCGGCATTGCCACCGGACGGACCATCCTGGACGCCGCCGGCAACCTGATCCGCGCCGCGCCCCCGACCAACTCCTTCGGCGGCAGCTACCGCTCCAGCAACGGCCGGGTGGACATCAACACGGTGGTGGACGCGCTGGCCGAGGACGGTCTCATCACCGTGCTGGCCGAACCGAACCTGACCGCCCTGTCCGGCGAGACGGCCAGCTTCCTGGCCGGCGGCGAGTTCCCCATCCCGGTCGCCCAGTACGACCGCACCACCACCATCCAGTTCAAGAAGTACGGCGTCAGCCTGGACTTCACCCCCACCGTTCTGGGCGGCGGCCAGATCAGCATGCGCGTCCGCCCGGAGGTCAGCGAGCTGACCAACAACGGCGCCGTCGTGGTCGACTCCATCCGCATCCCCGGCCTGTCGGTGCGCCGCGCCGAGACCACCATCGAGCTGGCCAGCGGGCAGAGCTTCGCCATCGCCGGCCTGCTCCAGAACAACACCTCGGCGACGCTGGACGCCGTGCCGGGGCTGGGCGACGTGCCGGTGCTGGGGGCGCTGTTCCACTCCAGCAAATTCCGCCGCAACGAGACGGAGCTGGTCATCGTCGTGACCCCCTACCTCGTCCGTCCGGTGTCCGCCGCCAACGCCCTGTCCGCCCCGACCGACGGCTTCGTCGCGGCGACCGACGTGGAGCGCATCTTCCTGAACCGCGCCCAGAGCCTCCAGCCCCCGCCGGGCGGCGGCAGCGCGGCTCCGGCCGCCCCGCTCGCCGCCCCGATGGCGATCGGGCCGGGCGCCGCCCGCCTGCACGGCGATGCCGGCTTCAGCCTCCAATGACCCCTTTCGCGGAGCACAGCGCCATGCCCAGAGCCATGCGAACGCCGATGCTGCTTCTGCCACTCCTCACGGGTCTGCTGGGCGGCTGCGCCGTGCCACAGACGCCCCCGCCGATGCCCGTCGCCCAGACGCCCGTCGTGAAGGCCTTCCGCAACGCCGTTCCCGTCGCCATCGACCCGCGCAGCGGCGCCGTCACGGCGGAGGAACACGCCCGGGTGGTGCGCACGGTGGCCGGGCTCGGCCGCGACGCCACCCCCCACGTGACGGTCACCGGCCCGATGCTCGCCGCTCCGGCGCGGGCCGCCGTCGCCTCCCTGCTGGGCCAAGCCGGGGTGCCGCCGGAGAACGTCACCTTCGCCCCCGACCAGACCGGCGCCCCGGCGCTCCAGGTGACCACCTACGTCGCGCTGGCCCCGGACTGCGGGGCGTGGAGCGACATCTACAACGGCTGGTACCAGAACAGCCCGACCGAGGCGCTGGGCTGCAGCAACCGGCGCAACCTCGCTCTGATGCTGGCCGATCCGCGCGACCTCGTGCAGGGCCGCGAGACCGTGCCCGCCGACGGCCAGCGCATGGCCGGTGCCGTCCAGCGCTACCGCGCCGACAAGGTGAAGCCCTTCGTGAAGGGCAACGGCTCCAACACCTTCTTGCTGGCCCCCGGCATGAACGGAACCCAGGAGGACCAATGAGCCTGCTCGCCACCCTTCTCGGGGACGCGCCGTCGCCGGCCGACGCCGCCCGCGGCTCCGCTCCCCGCCTGCTCGCCTACCTCGCCGACGCGGCCAGCGCTGCCCTGCTGAACAGCGCTGCCGCGTCCCTGCTGCCCTGCGAGGTGCGGACCGGCGACATCCGCAGCGCCGTCCGCGATCTTGCTCGCCAGCGCTCGCCCGACCTGCTGCTGGTCGATCTGTCCGGCGTCGCCAACCCGCTGGCCGCCATGGAGGCGCTGGCCGGGGTCTGCGACCCGTCGGTGCGGGTCATTGCGGTCGGCGACAGCAACGACATCGGCCTCTATCGCGACCTGCGGCGGATCGGGGTCACCGACTATCTGTTCAAGCCGCTGTCCCGCGACCTGCTGGAGGGGGCGTTGCGCGCCGCCGCCGCCGGCGCCGCGGCGGACGAGGCGGCGGGACGGCTGGGCAAGCTGGTGGCGGTGGTCGGCGCGCGCGGCGGCGTGGGCACGACCACGGTGGCGGTGCATCTGGGCTGCTGGCTGGCCGACGGGGCGCGGGGCCGCACGGCGCTGGTCGACCTCGACCTGCAGAACGGCACGGTGGCGCTGGCCCTCAACCTGCGGCCCGAGCCGGCGCTGCGCGAGGCGGTGGAGGCGCCCGACCGGGTTGACGACGTGTTCATGGAGCGCGCCATGGTCGCCGCCTCCGACCGCCTGTCCGTCCTGGCGGCGGAGGAACCGGTGGAGGACGTGATCGACATCGCGCCGGCCGCCGCCCTGTCGGTGCTGAACCGTCTCCAGGCCCGCCACAACTACGTCGTCGTGGACGCCGGCCGCGCCCAGGGCGGGGCCGCCCGCGCCGCGCTGGAGGCGGCGTCCATCGTGGTCCTGGTCGGCGACGCCAGCGTCGCCGGTCTGCGCGATCTGGTGCGGCTGCGCGCCGCCATCGCGCGCCGGGCCGGCGGCGGGCGTCTGGTCACCGTCCTGAACCGGCGCGGCGCCCCCGGCGAGCTTCCCGCGGCGGACCTCATGCGCACGCTGGGCGAGCCGCCGGAGCACGCCCTGCCCTACCGCCCGGTGCCGCTGGCCGTCGCCGCGGGCGTCGGCGAGCCGGCCTTCCGCCACTGCCGCCGCTTCCGCGAGGCGATGGAGCGGCTGGGCGCCGACGTCGCCGGGCAGCCCGCCGCCCAGGACGGCCTGTTCCGCCGTTGGGTGCGGCGATGAGCACCCTGTTCGGCCGCAAGACCGCCCCCCCCTCCCTGGCGGTCGCCAGCCCGCCGCCCGAGGAGCCGAAGCCCGCCCTGCCGCCGGCGCCGGTGGCACCTCCCGCCCCGCCGCCGCCGGCCGCGCTGCGCCCGGTCAACCGCTCGCTGAACGACATCCGGTCGCAGGTGCTGGCCCGCATCGACCCGGCGACCATCGCCGACATGCCGGCGGAAACGCTGCGCCCGCTGGTCGAGCGGCTGATCGACGACATCGCCACCACCAGCCGCAGCCAGCTGAACGGGCGCGAGCAGGCCACGCTGGCGACGGAGCTGGTCCACGACATGATCGGGCTGGGGCCGCTGGAACCGCTGCTGGCCGACGACGCGATCACCGACATCATGGTCAACGGCCCGTCGCGCACCTTCGCCGAGCAGCGCGGCAAGCTGGTGGAGATGCCGGTGCGCTTCCGCGACGCCGGGCATCTGCTGAACATCGCGCAACGCATCGCCTCGGCGGTGGGGCGGCGGGTGGACGAGTCCAGCCCGATGGTCGACGCCCGCCTGGCCGACGGCAGCCGCGTCAACATCGTGGTGCCGCCGCTGGCGCTCGACGGCGCCTGCATCTCCATCCGCAAATTCGCCCGCCGCACCATCGGCTTCCGCGAGCTGGTGGAGTTCCGCAGCATGTCCGAGCCGATGGCCCGCGCGCTGGAGATCATCGGGCGCTGCCGGCTGAACGTCATCATCTCCGGCGGCACCGGCTCGGGCAAGACGACGCTGCTCAACGCCATGTCCCGCCCCATCGAGGCGACGGAACGCGTCATCACCATCGAGGACGCGGCCGAACTCCAGCTCCAGCAGCCCCATGTCGTCCGGCTGGAGACGCGCCCGCCCAACTTGGAGGGCCAGGGGCAGGTGACGCAGCGCGACCTCGTCCGCAACGCGCTGCGCATGCGGCCCGACCGCATCATCATCGGCGAGGTGCGCGGGGCGGAGGCCTTCGACATGCTCCAGGCCATGAACACCGGCCATGACGGGTCGATGTCCACCATCCACGCCAACAATCCGCGCGACGCGCTGAGCCGCGTCGAGAACATGGTGCTGATGGCCGGGATGAACCTGCCCAGCCGCGCCATCCGCCAGCAGATCGCCGGAGCGGTCAACGTCATCGTCCAGGTCCAGCGCATGCGCGACGGCGTGCGCCGCATCACCCACGTCACCGAGCTGGTCGGCATGGAGGGCGACGTGATCCTGACCCAGGACCTCTTCACCTTCGAGTTCCGCGGCGAGAACCGCGACGGGATCCTGGAAGGGCGCTACGCCGCCACCGGCCTGCGCCCACGCTTCGCCGAGCGGCTGGCCTATTTCGGGCAGGAGGCGGCCTGGAACACCGCCACCACCGGCCTGTAGCGGGAGGGTACACGCGATGGACCGCATCCAGGCCCTTCAGCTCGCCACCACGCTCCTCGGCGTCGGGACGCTGCTGTTCGCTCTGTCCACCCTGCGCGCCTTCCGCCGCCACACGGCGCTACGCCGCCGGCTGGCCGCCCTGTCGGCCGAGGCGCGGGCGGTGGTCGAGGACGGCAGCCCCGACATCACCGGCGCCGGGTCCCTGACCCTCGCCGACCGGGTGAAGCGGCGCATGTCGCGCTTCTACGCACGGCGCCAGACCGTCTATCTGCCGCCGGGCATCCGGCTGTGGCGGGCGCTTCTGTACGCCGTGATCGCCGCCGGCCTGTGCTGGTGGCTGGGCGGGCCGGTAATGGGCGACGCGGGCGCCACGACCGCCGCCGCCGTGGCCCTGCTGGTCACCCCGCGCCTCGTCTTCGCCGCCAGCCGCCGCAAGACGCTGGAGGCGCTGATGAACCAGCTCCCCGACGCGATCAGCCTCGTCGTCCGCGCCACTCGCGCCGGCATCCCGGTGTCGGAAAGCCTGCGCATGGTCGGCACCGAGCTGTCCGAGCCGATCGCCCCGCTGTTCCGCCGCATCGTCGACGAGACGGCCATGGGCATCGACCTGGAAACCGTGCTGGCCCGCGCCGCCGCCAACGTCCGCCTGCCGGAGTTCCGCTTCTTCGTCGTCACCCTGCTGCTCCAGCGGGAAACCGGCGGCAACCTGACGGAGCCGCTGGAGAATCTGGCCGACATGATCCGCCAGCGCCGCCGCGTGCAGATGCGCACCCGCGCCCTGACCTCGGAGGCGCGCAGCTCCGCCGCCGTGCTGGCCGCCCTGCCCTTCCTGGCCGGCGGCGGCATGGCGATGCTGAACCCCGACTATGCATGGCGGCTGATCGACGAGCCGAGCGGCCAGACGATGCTGCTGGTGGCGGGCGGGCTGCTGCTGGTCGGCGTCGGCTCCATGCAGCTCCTCATCCGGAGGACCCTGTCATGAGCGGCGGCGTGATGGGCGGCCTGATCCCACAGCCGGTCCTTCTCGGCTTCGGCGTGCTGATGATCCTGACCGGGGTGGCCGGGCTGCGCTCCTGCGTGCTGCGCGAGCGGCTGCTGGCCCGGCTGGAGCGCCTGCGCGCCGGAACCGCGCCCTCAGCCGCGCCGGAGACGGAACGCCGCAGCCTGCTGAGCCGGATCGGCGCCGCGCTGGCACGCACGCCGCTCGTCGGCTCCGCCGACCGGGAGCGGATGCGCAAGAGCCTGATCGCCGCCGGCTACAACCAGCCCGGCCACCTCTATTCCCTGCTCGGCATCAAGCTGCTGTGCATCGGCGCCGGGATGGCGCTGGTCCCGGCGGCGGCGGGCGACCTGCTGCCGTCGCTGATCGGCGCGCCGGGCGCCGCCGCGCAGGTGGTGGCCGGCGCCTTGCTCGGCTGGCGGCTGCCCGATCTGGCGCTGGGCCGGATGCGCGACCGCCGCCTGGAGGAGGTGCGCAACGGCCTGCCCGACGCGCTCGACCTGCTGGTGATCTGCGGCGAGGCCGGCCTCGGCCTGGAAGCGGCGGTGGACCGCGTGGCCCGCGAGGTGGCGACCGCCTACCCGGCGCTGAGCGCCGAGCTGTCGGCCACCGCGGCGGAGATGCGCGTGCTGTCCGACCGCGGCGGCGCGCTCAACAATCTGGCCGCCCGGCTGGACATGGAGGGCGTGCGCGGCATGGCGACGACGCTGATCCAGGCCATGCGCTACGGCACGCCGCTGGCCCAGGCGCTGCGCGTCCTGGCCGGGGAGATGCGCGCCCAGCGCCTCGCCCGGTTCGAGGAGAAGGCGGCCCGCCTGCCGGTGCTGCTCACCCTGCCCATGGTGGTCTTCATCCTGCCCTGCGTCTTCATCGTCGTCGGCGGCCCCGCCATGCTCGACGTCTCGCGCAGCTTCGACAGCGCCGGCACCAGCCAGCAGGCCCATTCCAGCCAGACCCATTCGAACCCGCCCCACAGCCAGACCAAGGGAGGTCAGCCATGATCGCCACCCCGTCCCTCCGTCCGTCCAGGAAGCGTCTGTCCCTGGGCCGCGCCGCGGCGGCCGCCCTCCTGCTGCTGTCGGTCAGCGCTTGCGCCAGCCCGCCGGGCGGTGGGCCGGTGGGGTCGAAGAACGGCCCCACGGCCAACGCCACGCTGGACGACAAGGCGCGCGTGCAGCTCCGCCTCGCCCGCGCCGCGCAGGAGGCGGGCAACACCGGCTCCGCGGTGCGCTTCTACCGGGCGGTGCTGGATCAGGCGCCGGGCCATGTCGGCGCCCTGCTCGGGCTGGGCGAAACCCTGTCGGAGAGCGGGTCCGCCGCCGACGCGGTGGTCGAACTCCAGAAGGCCGCCGCAGCGGTGCCCGACAATGTGGAGGTGCAGACGGCGCTGGGTCGCGCGCTGGTCCGCGCCAACCGGCCCGCCGACGCGCTGAACCGCTTCGACGCCCTGCTCCGCCGCAACGACGACGACCTGCGCGCCCGCCTGAACCGCGGCGTCGCCCTCGACCTCGCCGGGCGGCACGCGGAAGCCCAGGGCGAATACCGCCACGTCCTGAAGGCGGAGCCGAACAACGCGGCGGCCATGGCCAACCTCGGCCTGTCACTGGCGCTGAACGGCAGCGCGGAGGGGGTGGCGATCCTCGAAGGCCTCGTGCAAGGCGGGGTCGACTCTCCCCGCGTGCGCCAGAACCTCGCGCTGGCCTATGGGCTTAAGGGCGATCTGGAGGCGGCGGCCCGCGTGGCCCGGCTCGACCTCGACGACGCCAACGTGCGTTCCAACCTGGCCTTCTACGAGACGGCACGCCAGTTCGTCGCCTTCAAACCGTGAGGCGGCCATGCTCAGCCGCAACCGCAGCCCCCTGCTCCGCCTTTTGCCCCGTCTTCTGCGTGACCGCCGGGGCCTGACCACGCTGGAGCTGGCCATCGTGTCTCCAGCGCTGATCGCGGGCATGATCGCGCTGGCCGAGGTGTCCTACTCGCTGACCGTGGACGGTCTGCTCAACCACGCCGCCCGCGCCGCCGCCCGCAGCGGCTTCACCGGGGAACTGGCGACCGGCTTCACCGACCGCCGCGCCCAGGTCTGCGACACGGTGCGCCGGCTGACCTCCCGGGTGCTCGACCAGAGCCGCCTGTCGGTGCGCAGCCACAGCTACGCCTCCTTCACCACGCTGGGGCAGGTCAACGGCGGGGTTCCGCCCTCGACCTCGCTGACCGACCTGAATTGCGGCTCGACCAACTGGGACGCCAAGCAGACCGGGGCGGCGCTGGGCGGCAGCGGGCAGGTCGTCGTCTACGCGCTGCGCTACACCCAACCGGTGCTGACCGGGCTCGGCGCCACGATCCTCGGCCGGGCGGAGCTGGTCCACGAAGCCCGCTTGGCCGTGCGCAACGAACCCTTCATGGTGGGGGAGTGACCGGCATGACGGGACATTGTCCATTCCGCCGAAACCCGTTGCGCGACCGCCGCGGGGTCGCGGCGCTGGAGATGGCGCTGCTGGCGCCGGTTCTTCTGCTGCTGGTCACCGCCACGGTCGACGTGGTGCGCTACGTCAGCATCAGCCTGACCCTGAACCGCACCGCCGCCAATGTCAGCGACATCGCCACCCAGTTCGACAAGCTGCGCGCCGGCATGACGGTGGTGAAGGGAAACGAGGTCGGCGTGCTGTTTCTCGCCGCGACGGAGGTCGCCCAGCCGCTGGACCTGATGGCCGGCGGGCAGGTGATCGTCAGCTCGGTCGCCAACATGGGCCAGGGATCGCGGGTGATGTGGCAGCAGCAGGCCGGCACCGGCTCGGCCGCCAGTCACCTCGGCGCCGCGGGTGGGGCCGCCAAACTGCCGCCCGGCTTCACCCAGCAGCCCGGCGACAACGCCATCTTCACCGAGCTGTTCTACCGCTTCACCCCATACCTGCTGAGCGGACCCTGGCTCGGCAACGCCGGGACCTCCACGACGCTCTACGCCAGCGCCGTCTACCAGCCCCGGCTCGGCACGCTCACCACGCTGGAGACCGGGCCATGAGGACAGTGCTCACCTCTGCGGGCCGCTTGCTCACCTCCTTGGGCGCGGTGCGGCGGGACCGCCGGGGCGCCACCGCGCTGATGTTCGCCGCCGCCGCGGTGCCGCTTCTGGGCATGGTCGGGCTGGCGGTGGATTACGGCCGGGCCTTCCTGGTGCAGTCGCGGCTCCAGACCGCCATCGACGCCGGGGCGCTGGCCGCCGGCAAGATGCTGAACTCCTCGGCGGACGCCCAGAAGGACATCGCCATGTTCGTCGCGGCCAACCTGCCGCCGGGCTTCCTGGGCGCGGCCATCGGCACCCCGGCGGTGACGCTGGACCAGACGAACCAGCGCGTCGGCGTCTCCGTCACCGCCACCCTGCCGACGACCTTTCTGCGCGTCCTGCGGGTCAACCAGCTCACCATCTCCGTCACCAACCAGGTGCAGCGCGCCAACGCCGGGCTGGAGCTGGCCCTGGTGCTCGACGTCACCGGCTCGATGGCCACCAACAACCGCATCGGGGAGCTGCGCAGCGCCGCCACCGACCTCGTCAACATCCTGTTCGGGCCGGGCAGCACGCCGCCGAAGAATCTGTGGGTCTCCATCGCCCCCTACGCGGCGGAGGTCAACATCGGCAAGACCCGGACGACCTGGCTGGCGGCGGGCAGCTACGACGCCACCAAATGGGCCTCCCAGGGCTGGCGCGGCTGCGTCCTGGCGCGCACCCAGCCGCAGGACCAGACGGACACGCCGCCGGCTTCCGCGCCCTTCAAGCCCTTCTGGTACCCGAACAACCAATACAACGGGAACAACAACGACAATCCCTGGACCCCGAACAACATCACCGATGACGGTACCTACCGTCAGACCAACGACATGGCCGGGCCGAACCTCGGCTGCCCGCCGCCGGTCATGCCGCTGACCAACGACCGTACGGCCCTGCTGTCCAAGATCGCCGGGCTGAAGCCGGTGAACCGCGGCGGGACCATGGCGAACCAGGGGCTTCAGGCCGGCTGGTTCACCCTGTCGCCGAAATGGCGCGGCCTGTGGGGCGGCACGACGCCGAACACGCTGCCGCTCGATTACGGGACGCCGGACATGTCCAAGGCGGTCGTCCTGCTGACCGACGGCAACAACGAGTGGTACAAGTACAAGCCGCAGGGCGACTACACCAGCTACCAGCGCCTCAGCGATGGGCTGCTCGGCACCACCAACACCAATCAGGTGACCACGGCGATCGACAACCGCATGCTGACGCTGTGCAGCAACATGAAGGCGGCGGGGATCACCCTGTTCACCATCACCGTCGGCGACAGCGCCAGCAGCAGCACCCGCACGCTTTACCAAAGCTGCGCCTCGCCCGGCCCGAACCATTATTTCGACAGCCCGACGCCGGCGGACCTCCAGACAGTGTTCCGCACCATCGCCGGCCAGCTCAGCAACTTGCGGATCATCCGCTGAAAGGCCGGTGCTGAACGGCCGGCAGCATGGCCAGGGGCGGTATGGCGGAGACGGCGGTTTATGACCTATTGCGCATTGGTCCGCCGCCGCCCGATGGGCTACAGGAATCGGGACCGTGCAGACAAGAGGCCCGCCCGTCATGTCCCAGACCTTCCCCCAGACCTTCCATGTGATCGTCGCCGAGGACGACCCGGTCGTCGCGGTCACCATTGCCGAAACCCTGGAGGAG